>JBNJFV010000018.1:0-24242 GCA_051747145.1 Halobacteriota archaeon | reverse complement strand
GCGGATCGAGACAGCGGGTTGAGATCGATCACGATCTCGGCTTTTCCCATCGCAGAGAGCGCTTCGGCCCTGTCACCGTCCTCCAGCGGGACAACCACGACGTCTGCGTCGCCGATCCCGTCGGCGTCGACCTTCGCCCGCTCGTGGTCCAACCCGGGGATCCTCGCGTCCGCGGTGCGCCCCTTGACGGTTTCGCCGCCGTGTTCGCGGAGGTGGTCGACGATCGCGTCCACCCGTTCTGGCGTCCGATTGAACAGATTCACCTCGATGTCGGCGTCGACCGCGTCGGCCAGTTCGACGACCTCCTCGGGGACGAGCGCGGCGACGTTTCCGTTGACAGACACGACTGGATGGTTCGCACGGAGCAACAGCGCGGCGGCCGCGCGTGCCGCCTCGTCGGCACTTTGAATCGTTCGTTCGCCGAGGAGGTAATCGAACGCCTCGCCGCGGCCCTCCGCAATCAACCCCTGTTTGCTCGTGATCCCCGCCTCCACGCCCGCCTCGATCCGGTGTCGCGTGAGCAACGACTGGTAGCGTGGGTGATCTTCGGGGATCTCGATCTCGCTCATACCGACGGGAAGTACCTCGGAAAATAAAAACCGGTGGATTTCGGCGTGAGCGTCGCTCCCTGCGCGTCTTCGAACCGTTCACTCCTCCGCGAGGCGGAGGCTCGCACCGGTCGCGTGCGTCCTGCAGACGTCGGGATCGTAGCCGGCGTCCGAAAGCCCAGTCCCGAGTGCGAAGACGGTCCGTCCGAGCATCGCCATGGTCGCCTCGCCGCCGACCTCGGCCACGTCGGCGATCGCCGTTTCGACCCGCGGCGTCAACAGCCCCGCGTCCGTTGCGAACGTTCGCGAACACTGCATAAACCGATCGATCGTCGGTCGCGTTCGGAGTCGATCGAGCGCCCGTTCGCCAGCCGCTGTCAACTGGCCGGTGTCGCCTGCGAGGACGTCCTCTGTCGGGAGGTTTCCGAACGTGACGTACTCGATCCGCGACCGAGTCGGGATGCCGTCGAGTCGACCGAACGCCGGCGCGCCCGGTTCGAGTCTGATCGGCACCCCGCCGCGCGCCTGTGCGACGACGTCGCCGAGTCCGGTCCCCGAGACGACTTCGGCGGCGTGGGCGATCGACACCAGTTCGTTCTCCGAGTGCGCGCAGTCGAAGGCGGCGTTCGCCGCCAGAGCCGTCCCGAGCGACGTCGCGCCGGAGACGCCGAAGCCAGCCCCCAGTGGGAGCGGCGTCTCCACGTCGACTGCCATCTCCACGCCGAGTGCGTCGCGGACGCGATCGACGGGCGCGATCGAAACGGGCTCGCCGTTGAGCGTGGTCCCCGATCCGGGGTGGACGGTGACGTCCACGCCGTCTGTCAGCGTCACGCCAGCCCCGCGACTGCCGGCCGATTCGGGGTCGTCGTCGGGATGTGAGCTGAAAAAACCGGTCACGTGTCCCGGCACGAACGCGGTAACCGACTTCGAGTTCGGTTCCCCTCCGTCTGCCCTCATTACACGTCGAGAGGTGGACCCCCCGATTAACGCTTCTCTTTCGCGGCGAACGGACGCGTGCGCGATCGTCGAAACGCAGCCGCTCACGAGGTGGTGGTATCGGCGAAATCGCCGTTCGATCGCGGGCATCGTCAGCACGTCGTTGGATCACCGGTTCGGCAGGATCGGTGACGTCGGCTACGGGCTCAGCCGTTGTCGATCGCGCGGGAACAAGACGGCTTCGCGGATGTTGTCCAATCCGAGCATGGTCATGACCAGCCGTTCGGCACCGATCGCCCAGCCGGCGTGCGGCGGAATCCCGTATTTGAACATGTCCGTGTAGTAGTCGAACTGGTCGGGGTCGAGTCCCTGCTGTTCGAAGCCGGCGATGAGGTTGTCGTATCGGTGTTCGCGCTGGCCGCCGGAGACGAGTTCCATCCGCGGGTGCATCAGATCGAACCCCGTCGAGAGCTGTTCGTCGTCGTCGTGGTCCATGATGTAGAACGGCTTGATCTCGGAGGGCCAGTCGGTGATGAAGTAGTGTTCGCCGACGTCCTCGCCGAGGGCGTGTTCGCCCTCCGTCGGGAGGTCGTCGCCCCAGACGAGTTGCTCCTCCAGTGCGCCGGTGGCGTTGATCCGTTCGATCGCCTCCTCGTAGGTCAGACGCGGGAACTCGCCCGCCGGGACGTCGAACTCCTCGGCCAAACCGAGCGCTTGCAGCTGTGGTTCGCACTCGTCGGCGACGGTCTCGTATGCCGCTTTGATCACCGACTCACAGACGTCCATTGCCTCGTGGTGATCGCAGAACGCTCCCTCGAAGTCGATCGACGTCGCCTCGTTGAGGTGTCTGGGCGTGTTGTGCTCTTCGGCGCGGAAGATCGGGCCGATCTCGAAGACGCGCTCGAGCCCCGACCCGGCGATGAGCTGTTTGAAAAGCTGGGGGCTTTGGTTCATGAACGCCTCCTCGCCGAAGTAGGTGATCGGGAACAGCTCCGTGCCGCCTTCCGTACCCGTGGCGACGATCTTCGGCGTGGTGATCTCGGTCGCGTCGTGCGATCGGAACGCCTCGCGGGCGGCTTCCAGGACCGTCGCGCGGATCTCGAAGATCGCCTTCACGTCGTCCTTCCGGAGATCGAGCGTCCGGTTGTTCAACCGCGTCGACAGTTCGGCGTCGACCTTTCCTGAGGGATCGAGCGGGAGTTCGGGTTCGGCGGCTGCGAGCACCTCCACGGACGTCGGCGTGATCTCCACGCCAGTCGGCGCACGCGGCTCCTCGTCGACGGCTCCTTCGACGACGATCACCGATTCTCGGGACGCGCCGAGGCCGGTTTCGACGAGTTGTTCGTCCATGTCGTCCTTCTCGAATTTGACCTGGATCTTCCCGGTTTTGTCCCGCAGGATCAGGAAGGCGATTCCACCGAGGTCGCGGATTTCGTGAACCCAACCGGCGACAGTCGCCTGTGCGCCCGGTTCGGCGTCCGCAGTATATGTTCGGTTACGCATACTGATCCATTGCCGAGGGACCTGTATAAATGACCTCGTTTCGTCGCGAGCGGAACGGATCGATCGAGACGTTCGATCGAATTGCGTGTCAGTCGCATCGCGGTGTTCGATCGGGTTGCGTGTCGGTCGTGTCGAGTCGTTCGATCGAATTGCGTGTCAGTCGCATCGCGGTGTTCGATCGAATTGCGTGTCGATCACCGACGACGTCACTCGAGTGGCCGGGCTCAATCCGGCTTCGGAACTTCCGCGTGGGCGTCTTTGACACCTTCGACCGTCCGCCGTACGGCTTCGGCCCCTTCGTCGTGGAGTAGATCGCCGACGACGATCGCGTCGGCGTGGCGGCCCATCTCGTAGGCGGCGTCGTAATCGCGGATTCCGCCGCCGTAAAACAACGTCGCGTCGTCGAGCGCGTCGTGGGCGGCCGACACGATCTCCGTGTCGCCGAACATGCCCGAGTACTCCACGTACACGATTTCCTGGCCGAACAGTTTCTCCGCGACGCGGGCGTACGAGGCGACGTCGTCGGCCGACTGGTCGCAGTCGGCGTCGGTGTATTCGGCCACTGAGGCGTCGGGGTTCATCACGATGTACGCCTCGGTCGTGGTTCGATCCCAGTCGAGGCCGTTTTCGATCCGGACCCATTCTTTGTGCGCCCCGACGATCCAGAAGGGGTCCGCAGAGTTGAACACGGTCGGAATGAGGTAGCCGTCGAGTGCCGGCGAATCGATCACGACGCTCGGGTTCGACGGTTCCTGATACAGCGGCACGTCGTAGGCCGCGCACGCCTCGATGACGCGTTGCATCTTCGCTTCGGTCATGCCGAGCGTCCCGCCGATCTCGATCGCGTCCGTCCCGGTCTCACAGACGTCCTCGAACGTCTCTCCCGGTAGCAAGTCCTTGTCGGGATCGATCTTGAGGACGTGATCCCAGTCGTCCCACGGTGAAGTCATTGACAGGTGTTGTTCCGTGATGGGTTAAAAAGGGTGCGATGGTCCCGTTGTCCACCGATCGAAATCTTCGTTCCGATCGCTCCACGGCTACGGCCACGACCTGTGCCAACCGATCGGCTCCTCGGCGATGGTATCTGACCGTCTCTTGGGCGAGGTCACCTGGCCGCTTCTTGAGCGACGCACCTGACCGCCTCCCAGGCGGGACTCGAAGGTACGCGGAACGCCGATCGGTGCCACGTTCGTCTCGGCCGGTAATCGGTGCCACGTTCGTCTCGGCCGGTAGTTCGAAGTGCTTGCCGTCGACCGCGAGCCGCCGATCGTCCGCTATACACAAAAAGATATAGCGAAATTAGATTTATGAGTGCGATCGGATCGTCTGACTGCGGTACAGAAGGGATTTCACAACTCGGCTCCATCCGTTCCACATGCGCTCACTGGCCGACCGGGAGTGGCGGATCGTTCACGAGGAGGCGCGATCGGGGCCGATGAACATGGCGCTCGACGAGATTGCCGCCGAAACCGCCGCCGCCGGCGGCCCGAGGACCGTCCGCGTGTATCGATGGGAGCCCAGTTGCCTCTCGCTCGGCTACGGGCAGGATCCCGACACGGTCGATTGGGCCTACTGCGCCGATCACGGAATCGACGTCACCAGACGGCAGACCGGGGGTGGCGGGATTTATCACGATTCGACGGGAGACATTTCGTACTCGATCACGGCACCGGCCGCCGAGCTACCGGGCGATCTCATGGACTGTTACGACCGCCTCTGTGAGCCGGTGCTCGACGCCTTCGATCGTATGGGCGTGCCCGCCGGCTTCGCCGACGAGCCGGTACCGGCGATCTACCAGCCCGCCTGTTACCTGCGGGCGCTTCACCCGGCTCACGACGTCGTGGCGAACGGGCGCAAGATTAGCGGGAACGCGCAGTATCGCCGATCGGACGCCGTGATCCAGCACGGCTCTGTGACCTACAGCGTGATGGTCGAAGATCACCTCGGCGTGTTCGCCGATCCCGATACGAGCGCGGCGACGTTCTGCGATCGCGTAACTGGGATCGCCGAAGAACGCGCCGTGAGTCGGGCGACTGCCGTCGAAGCGCTCGAGTCCGCACTCGCCGAGTGGGCGGACGCAACACCCGGAGAGTGGACCGCCGAAGAACTCGATCGCGCCCGCGATCGGGCCGCGAACAAATACGCCGCCGAGTCGTGGGTCCGACGTCGCCCGGACGCCCGGTAACGGGGCACGCACGATCGATCGACCCTGCGGGTGCGATCGGCTCCCGTCAGGTGAAACTCCGATCGAACCCGAACAGTTCCGTCTCCGGTTCGCCCAGCACAGATCTGACACCCTTGCATATCTCCGAAATTGGGGGGACGTCCCGGCTCGGATCGAGCCAGTGGTCACCCACCCACTTGTATCGCACCCGTCGATTCTCATCGACGAGGAAACAGGACCGTTTGTGTCGATCGACGAGCCCGTACAGTGGATATTTGACGTCGAACGCCTCGGCGATCGACAGGTCCCTGTCGGTGTACAGCGGGAACTGCAATCCGAGGTAGTCGATGAACCGCCGGTGGATCCACGAGTGGGACTTGCTGATGCCGACGACCTGCACCTCGTCCGTGCTGGCAAACCAGTCGAAATCCCGTAGTGCACACCACTGTTCGATGCAATTCGGCGTGAAGTCGGCCGTGTAGAAACAGACGAGCGCGGGACCGGTACGTAGCAGATCGGACAACTGTCGATCCACCGTGCCGCCGTTGGGCAGTACGAGCGGCGCGTTCACGTCCGCTATGGATTCGCCGACGGAGACCCCGTCCGCTCGATCAGCCCCTCCCATTAGATCGGCATTCGTCGGGGCGCATAAAGTCGTGCCCCCGTGAATATCATTCCTGATATTTCCGGATCGAAGTCCATTTGTCGATCGATCGCTCAGAGAACGTATGACACTTCGCGTCGGCGCACACGTTTCGATCTCCAGTTCGAAAGCCGCCAACGATCCGGAGACGCCGCCACACGGAAACATCGCGAACGCGGTGTTCAGACAGCTGCAGTTCGGCGGCAACTGCGGACAGATATTCACCCACTCCCCGCAGGTGTGGCAAAATCCAGACATCTCTGCGGAAGAGGCAACGCTTTTCGCCGCCGAGACGGCAGACAGCTTGCACGGGCCGTGGGTCATCCACAGCTCCTATCTGGTCAATCTGTGTACGCCGAAAGACGACCTCCGAGAAAAGTCGATCGAGTCGATGCAACGGGAGATCGACGCGGCCGTACAACTCGACATTCCCTACGTAAACGTCCATCTGGGCGCGCACACGGGTGCCGGCGTCGACGGTGGATTGGAGAACGCCGCGAGCGCGCTGGACGAACTCGACGTTCCCGACGACGTGACCGTTCTCATCGAATCGGACGCCGGAAGCGGCACGAAACTCGGCGGGGAGTTCGAACACCTCGCCCGCGTACTGCAACTGAGCGATCAGGACCTGGACGTCTGTCTCGACACGGCCCACGCGTTCGCGGCCGGCTACGACCTTTCGACCGAAGCGGGCGTCTACGAGACGATCGACGAACTCGACGACGTCGTGGGACTCGAGCACCTCCGGTGTGTCCACCTCAACGATTCGAAACACGAGTGTGGGACGAACAAGGACGAACACGCTCACATCGGCGAGGGGTACATCGGCGAGGCGGGGATGCGCGCGTTCGTCAATCACCCCGACCTGCTCGAGGTGCCGCTCGTGCTCGAAACGCCGACGGAGAACGGCAAAAGTTACGCGTGGAACATCGACCGCGTTCGACAGTTCCGCAACGGGGCCTGATCGGTTCGATGCGGCGGTTCTCCGAAGCGTATCTCCGGCGGACCCGCGAGGGAATGTGGGAGGACTCCCGCGAGGCGCTTTCGTCTCTCGATCTCGTCGGCCGCCGACGGGTGCTTGACGTCGGCTGTGGGACCGGCGAACTAACGGGCGTGCTCGCAGCCGAAGCGACACCAGTCGACTCCGAGGAACCCACAGCGACGGTCGTCGGTGTCGACGCGGATCGATCGCTGCTTGCGGTCGCCCAGCGCGAAACGGGCCTTCCGTACGTCGCCGGGGACGCGAGGCGGCTCCCGTTCGCAGACGACGCGTTCGATCTGGTCGTCTGTCAGGCGCTTTTGATCAACCTCCCCAGACCGCAAACCGCACTCGAAGAGTTCGTTCGGGTGTCTTCGGACCTCGTCGCGGCGATTGAGCCGAACAACGCTCACGTGGGCGTTCGATCGACGGTCGAGTCCGAAACCGATCTGGAACAAACCGCCCGCGAGGCGTTCCGCCGGGGGGTGCGCACTGACGTCGCACTCGGCGATCGGATCGACGACCTGTTCGAACGGGTCGGGCTCTCGGAGCGATCGACGAGTCGGTACTACCACACGAAGCGAATCGCCCCGCCGTACACCGATCACGCCCTCGAAGACGCCGCGCTGAAGGCAAGCGGCGAAGGGCTGTCCCGACACGAACGGGAGATCCGACGTGGATTAGATCGCGGGGCGGACACGACGACGTACGACGCGCTCAGAACCGAGTGGCGATCGATGGGCCGGGACGTGATCGATCAGATGCAAACCGACAGCTACCGCCGGGTCGAAGTCGTTCCGTTCGACGTGACGGTCGGTCGTGTGTGACAGGTGCTAACCGGCCGTCGAATGATCGACGTCGCCCCGAACGTTAGACCACATCGCCTCGAACGCTCGAGCCGCTCGATTCCTCACGATCCGATCGGACAGTTGCCGCGGCCACTTTGGCGGTCTCCTCGTCGACGCCGAGCATCTCGAGCGCGTCCGTAAACGTCGGAAACGGAAGCGTTCCCTCGCGAAGGTGTTCGATCGCGTCCTCGTCGCGTCGGCCGTCGATCCACAGCCGAACGCCGCGCGGATCGAGAATCTGGTCGTACGATTCGGTGCCGAGAGCGCCCGCCAGTCGCTGGGTGACGTTGTCGTCGAAACTCGCGTTGCACACTTCCAGGTGTACCGGCTCGGCGTCCGAAAGGAGATGTGCGGCGAGACACTTCTCGGGAGCGACGTGTCCGGTGTCGGTCGTGCGTATGTACTCGGGATATCGATCCGCCCACTCGGCTGTAACCGTCTGGCCGATCCCGTTGACGCCCAGTCGTGTTTCGTACTGTCGTGCGACGTCGCGATCCCCGCCGAGGAGGATGTCCTTCGTCACGTAGACGTCAAGTCGATCGATTGGGTCCACTCCGAGTGCGATGTCGCCGTACACCCATACCTCGCGGATCGGCACCGCCATCGGCTCGGTTTCGACCGTCCGCAACAGTTCCTCGATCCGATCGAGGGCCGCCGATCGGTTCATCGATCGTATTACACCACGCTGGTGTTTACGCGTTTTGCAAATTTGTTGCGTCCGTGTACGCGATTATTACACCCGCCGGCTCGAGTTCTTTTGAGGTCGCAGGTACGCACGACGAACTCTTGGGCGGTCGCGGATGTAGACTGGCGACATCGTAGGCGGTCGGGAGTACGCACAGACGAAACCCGTATGCCGGCTGACTCACAAGCTGACGGTAATGGACTGTGAGAAATGCGGCCGCGAGGCGGTCATGCACGCGGCGTATTCGGGGTCGCACCTCTGTGAAACGCACTTTATCCGATCGGTCGAAAAGCGCGTCCGTCGGCGGATCCGTGCGGACTCGCTCGTCCCGCAGACGGCGACTCCCGATAATCCCGATCGGTGGATCATCGGCCTTTCGGGAGGGAAAGACAGCGTCGTCCTCACTCACATCTTAGCGGAGACGTTCGGCGACGATCCGCGGATCGAACTGGTCGCGCTGACGATCCACGAAGGGATCGACGGGTATCGTGACAAGTCCGTCGACGCTTGCGTAGAACTTGCGACCGAGCTGGACATGCGTCACGAACTCGTGACGTACGAGGAGGAACTCGGCGTTCGAATGGACGACGTCGCCGAGTCCGATCCGCTGAACATGGCTCCGTGTGCGTACTGCGGCGTGTTTCGTCGCGACCTCCTGGAACGATACGCCGACGAGTTAGACGCCGACAAACTCCTCACCGGCCACAACCTCGACGACGAGGCGCAGACGGCGCTGATGAACTTCCTCGAGGGTGATCTCTCGCAGGTCGCGAAACACTTCGACGCCAGCCTCGGGGGATTCGACGAGCGAACCGAACAGGACGCGTTCGTGCCGCGTGCCAAGCCGCTTCGGGACGTGCCAGAAAAGGAGGTCGCACTCTACGCTCACCTGAAAGCGCTTCCGGCACACATCACCGAGTGTCCGCACGCGAGCGAAGCCTACCGCGGCGAAATACAGTCGCTCCTGTGGGAACTCGAAGAGAACCACCCAGGGACGCGACATTCGATCCTGGCTGGATACGAGGAACTGGCGAAGCTCGCCGCCGAACAGTATCGGGGCGATGGCGACGTCGATCTCACCGACTGCGATCGATGTGGTTCGAAGACGAGCGGAGAGATCTGTCGAAAGTGTACACTCGTCGAGGCGATCCGAACCGAGTGACCGGTACCGGCACTCGTGTTGGTAGCCGATAGCTTGCGGACGAACGTGGCACTCTCGAGCTGCGGCGGGTCGAAAAAACGGTGGTCGACAGCTTGATTCTGCGTTGCGGTATCGATCTCGAATTACCGTATTACGTCGAGACCGTTGTTCGTCTCGATTTCGTCGCGTCCGCCGTCGGACTGCCAGGACCCTGCTTCGGACGTGTCCGCGCTAGTCGTGTAGTCCGAGGCGGGAACGTCTTTGATGCTCGCTCGCGATTTGTCCGCTTGCTTTTGGGTCGTCGGACCGAGGACTTGCGCGCTCTGGACGCCGGTCATGATGGCCATGACGCGGACCTTCCCTTTGTACTCGTCCTGAATTCGGGCCCCCCAGATCACGTTCGCGCTCGCTTCGAGCCGTTCTGTGATGTTGTGGGCGATCCCTTCAGCCTCTTTGAGTGTGAGGTCCGGGCCGCCGGTAATGTGGACCAATCCACCGGACGCACCGCGATAGTCGACGTCCAATAGCGGATGGTTCATCGCGTCGTTGACGACCTCCTGGGTCTTGTTTTTGTCCTGCGTCTCGCCGACGAGCATCACTGCGACGCCGCCCTGGTTCATGATCGTGGACATGTCGGCGTAATCCAGGTTGATGAGCGACGGTTGCGTGATTGTCTCGGAGATTCCCTTGACGGTCTCGGCGATGATCTGATCCATGACCGAGAAGGCCTTGCCGATCGGCAGGTTGGGCACGTAGTCCAACAGCCGGTTGTTGTCGAGGACGATGATCGAATCGGCCGCGTTGCGCAACTGTTCGAGCCCCTCTTCGGCTTTGACCGTTCGGGCGCGTTCGACATTGAACGGCGTCGAAACCATTCCGACGACGATCGCACCCTGCTCTTTTGCGATCTTCGAGACGACCGGGGCCGCGCCGGTACCGGTCCCGCCGCCCATCCCCGCGGTAACGAAGACGAGGTCTGCGTTGCCGAGGACCTCCTTTATCGTCCCCTGTGCCATCTCGGTCGCTCGTTCGCCCATGTTCGGGTCGCCGCCCGCGCCGAGGCCGCTGGTCAACGACTTGCCGACCAGAATCTTCGTGTCCGCCTCGATCATCTCCAGATGCTGTTTGTCGGTGTTGATCGCGACGGTTTCTGCGCCGTCGACACCGATGTTGTACAGCCGGTTGATCGTGTTGTTCCCGGCACCGCCGGCACCGACGATGACGATCCGCGGATCGCCGAACTCGTCGTCGCCGTCGGTATCCATCTCGCGTTTCTCCGCTTCGGCGTTCTCGAGCGCCTCCTGAACGATATCTTGCATTGTTTTACACCTTCGCCCAGCTGCGCTCTGTCGTACGACGACGCGGTTCGGTCTCGTCCCGTTCGTTTATCATCTCTCGAACGGCCGACCGGATCGCTTCGCTCCGGTTCGGGAACTGGCCGGTTTCGACCATCTGTTCGACCTCTTCGATCTGCTGTTTCGGGATTCGTAGTGTCACACGCTCCATATTTTGTATTCCCCCGGTAAGACGGGCGGCATCACCGTGGACTGTCTTACGCCACAAAACCGAAAGACGGAACGGGGTTCCGCCGACGGGCCAGGGCTGTAAGACAACCGTCTTACGCAAACGTACTCTTATGCGGAGAGTATTTAATATTAACGGCCGATGTAAGACACAATTCCAATTCGCCCGTATACACACGTATCTGCCCGTGTATGTCCGTTATTGGTTTATCACGTCCGCCGTTGGCGTCCGTCGGCCACAGCTTGGACAGAAGGCCCACTCCGATCGGAGTTCGTCGCCGCAGTCACAAAAGAGCCTGTTCGTCGCCTTTTCCCCGCAGTTCGGACAGTAGACATGTTCGCGATCGATCGCCTCCCCACACTGGCTACACGACGACGGCTGTCCACTAGCAGTGTCGGTGGAGATACGCGTACGTCGTGTTGGGATCGGATCTTCGCCATTCGTCGCGGCGGTCGCGTCATGTGGTGACTGTGCGTCCGCACCTGCTACGGACACGTGCACGGTCACTGGTGACTGTTTCAGTTGCTCGGCAGTGTCGCTCGAGGATGTCGTTCGAACGCCGACGCGTTCGGCGATCAGTTCGTCGATTCGATCGACAAGTAGTCGATCGATCGACTGGTGGTGGGCCGAACTGCTGTTTTCGCCCGGTGTGTCACGTTCCGCGCCCGCGAGATACGACCGAAGCGCTCGACGCATCACTTCGCTTTTGGACGTGTCGAGCGCCTCGAGTCGATCGACGAGGTCGTCGTCGGCGCGAAACGTGATCTTACTCATGCGTGTGTAATACGGTTCTACACATATCAATGTACCTCCCAGTCGATCGTCGGTTCTTCAGGTCGATCGGTCTGTTGTGGCGAACGAGAGAACCATCACTCCTCCAGAACGAGCGAGTCCAGAATGAACTCGTCGATAGAACGCCAGGTCTGTTCGGGAGCGTCCTCGTGGCCGAGCGAGAGCCTTCGGCCACGGGCGGCGTGGATGAGGTCGGTGATCAGCTGGCCCATCCGCTCGGCGTCGACGGCGCGAAAGACGCCCTGTTCGATGCCGTCCTCGACGACCTCGGTGATGCTCCCCCGGATGCGACCGTAGTGGTCGTTGAAGATTTTGCGGTGACGCGCATCGTTCTGGGCGTGGGTGAAAAGCTCGTGGTAGACCTTCATGCGGTCCCAGTGGCTGAACTCCTCGAAGCCGGGTCCGAATAGACACTGGTGGATTCTGGCGTCGAGTTCTTCCATGGGCGGGGCGTTGCCGTCGACCTCCACGCTCCCCTCGTACTGCTCGATGATGTACTCGAGAAAGTTCGACATCAAGTCGTACTTGCCGTCGTAGTGGTAGTGGATGACCTGTCGGGTCATCTCCATCTCTTCGCCGATATCGCGCATCCGTAGATCGGAGTAGCCGTGCGTGCTCAGGGCTCGGAAGGTCGCCTCCATGATCTCCTCTCGAGTGTCCGACGGCACGTCTCCTGTGCCCGATTTGCTCATGTTTGAAAGTTGTGTGAGCAGTGAATATATCGCTTGTCCCCTCGCACGGACTCTTTACCGCACGGTAATTTTTTACCAGCTGGTCACAATGGTGTGTCTGCACATGACAAGGAAACTGATCCGGAACGGCGACATCGTCTCGCTCGACGAGGATGTCGGGGAGCTCCAAAACGGGGATCTCCTCGTCGAGGACGGCGAAATCGTCGACGTCGGCCAGGATCTCTCGGACTCGGCGGGCGACGCGGAGGTCGTCGACGCCAGCGACCACGTAGTGATCCCGGGGTTCGTGGACTCGCACATTCACCTCGCACAGACCCAGGCCAGGGGCATCGCCGGAGACTGGTCGCTCATGGGTGAATACTTCGAGCACATGCTCGGTACCATCACAGGGCTCTACCAGCCCGAAGACATGTATCTCGGCGGCCTCTTCGGCGCGCTGGAGAAGCTCTATACGGGAACGACCACGGCTCTGGACTGGTCGTATCCCAACTCGCTCGAACACGGCGAACGGGCCGTCGACGCGCTGAAGGACGCCGGACTTCGCGCGGTGTACACCTGGGGTCCCCCCGGCGACGACGCGGCGAAGTGGTGGTACGAAAGCGATGTCGGCCTCCCCGAGCAGGACATCCGCGACCTCTACACCGAGGTGATCCGCGAGGATGACCTTTTGAATCTTGCGATCGGGCTCCGGGGGCCGGATTTCTGCACCGATGCGATCGCCCGTAGCGACTTGCAACTGGCGCGTGATCTGGGCGTCATCGCCACAATTCACATGGGTGCCGCTCAGTGGCCGTCTTCGGAGTACAATCCCGAATACCAGGGCTTCGGAGCCCTCGAGGACATGCTCGGTCCCGACGTGAACATCGCCCACGCGAACCACTTCTCCCAGGAAGAGATCCAATACGCCGTCGACCAGGGTGCAACCTTCTCGGCGACACCCGAAGTGGAGATGCAGATGGGTCACGGCATCCCCGTCACCGGGAAAGTGCTCGACGCCGGCGGTCGCGTTGCCTGGGGTGTCGACGTCTGTTCGGACGTCTCCGGCGACATGAGCACCCAGATGCGCATCGGTCTGCAGGTCCACCGGATGCTGAAAAACCAGGGCCTGCTCGAGGCGGGCGAGGAGGTCACGTCGGCCGAACTCAGCGCTCGGGATACCCTCGAGATGGCGACCATCGAGGGCGCGAAAGCGCTGGGGATGGAAGAGGAGATCGGGACGCTCACTCCCGGCAAGCGCGCGGACATCGTCATGATAGACACGAACGACTTCATGACGGCACCGGCGCATTCGCCGATCCAGACCGTGGTCTTCCAGGCCGATCAATCCCACATCGACACGGTGTTGGTCGACGGCGAGTTCCGCGTCCGCGACGGTGAACTTGTGACTGACCTCGTCGACGAGGAATTCGACCGGTTCGTCGAGTCAGGCGAACGCCTCATCGAGGAATCGGGCATCGACTTGTAACGTCCCTGAACCAACCTCGATATCACTCACAACGTACTCTTAGACACAACATGCGACTTGGAACCTACACTACCACAGACGATTCGGCCGCCTGGACGGGTGTCCGGGTAGACGACGAAACGATTGTGAGACTCCCCGAAGCCGGCACGGCCGCAGGCCTGGATCTTCCCGACTCGACGACCGATCTGCTGGCCGCTTACGCCTGGCGCGAGAAGGCCGACATCGCGGTCGCATACGCCGAGGAGACGGGCGTCGGCATCTACGAGGCCGGCGACGTTTCTCCTCACGCCCCGGTTACGAACCCGCAGAAAGTGGTCTGTGTCGGGCTGAACTACAGCGACCACGCTGCGGAAGGCGACCACGAAATACCGGACGAACCGGTGTTGTTCTCGAAGTTCCCGACAACGGTCGCCGGCCCCGAAGATACCATCGCCTGGGATCCCGATCTGACTGGGAAGGTCGACTACGAGGCGGAGTTGGTCGCCGTCGTCGGCGAGCAGGCCCGACGCGTTGCCGAGCGTGATGCGATGGACTACGTGGCTGGCTTCATGGTCGGCAACGACGTCTCCGCCAGAGATCTCCAGCACGGCGACGGTCAGTGGGTTCGCGGCAAGAGCCTGGACGGATTCGCCCCCACCGGGCCCGAACTGGTCACGATTGACGAGGTCGAGGACCCGCACGACCTTGACATCTATTCGGCGGTCAACGGCGAGCGACTTCAGGACTCTTCGACCGCGAATTTCATCTTCGGCGTCGACGAAGTCGTCTCCTTCTGTAGCCAGGCGTTCACGCTGCACCCGGGCGACCTCATCTTCACCGGGACACCGCCCGGTGTCGGCGTGTACCGCGAACCGCCGGTGTTACTGGAGGATGGTGACGAGGTCACCGTCGGCGTCGAAGGGCTCGGTGAGTTGCGCAACGGCTGCGCGTTCGAGTAACCCGCGCGCGAGCGCGAGGACCGATTTCCCCGCGCGTGCGCCCTCGCCATCGGCGTCGATGGCGGGACAGAGAGCAGCCTCTATGTAACGAAAATAGTCGACTGAGGGCCTGTAACGGCGGAATAGCCGTAAGGTTGATGGGTGTCTGTCCGGTCGATCACGCATGGACTCGCATTCGGATTCGGAGTTTGGAGGGGGAACCGTTGTCGACGCGATGCGTCGGGCGAATAGACGAGAGGACTTCAGTGCACGCCGTCCGAGTCAGTACACCAACTGGATCGACGAACAGCTTTCCTGGAAGGAGACCTGCTACGTGGGGAACTGGTCGACGTTCGCGAACCTCAAACTCGAGGGACCGGACGCCATCGACCTGCTTGCCGACCTGAGCATCAACTCCTTCGCGGAGTATCCTATCGGCGGGGGCAAACACCTCGTCCAGTGTGACGAGGACGCGAACGTCGTCGCCGAGGGCGTCCTGGTTCGGGAGGCCGAGGACACGTTCATCGTCCACGGCGTGCCGTGTTACTGGACCGCCTACAACCTCGAGAACGGTGACTACGACGCCACCTGCGAGTTCAGGGACACGTTCAACTACGGGATACAGGGTCCCAACTCGCTCAAGGTCCTAGACGCGCTCTCCGAGCACGCGCTGCGCGAGGTAGGATTCATGCGTTCTGGGCCAATCGAAATCGCCGGTGTCGACGTGACTGCTGTCCGGTTCGGGATGTCGGGCGAAATCGGGTTCGAACTCCACGGCCCCGGCGACCACAGCGAGAACGTCTGGGAGGCAATCCTGGAAGCCGGCGAGGAGTACGGCATTCGGCGGCTGAGCTCGGGAACGTCTTCCATCAACCAGCTCGAGGCAGGGATCCCCTCGCGGGTTCGCGATTTCGTCTCCGCCATCTTCGGCGCGGAGATGGCCGACTACCGGGCGTTCCTCCGCGAACACCAGACGCGGGACCTCATCACCCACGCCGTCGAGGGGAGCTTCGAGGCCGACGACATAAGCGACTACTACCGGACGCCGGTGGAACTGGGGTGGGATCGATACGCGACGTTCGACCACGACTTCGTCGGTCGGGAGGCACTCGAAGCGGAGGCTGCCGATCCACAGCGGGTGCTGGCGACGCTTGAGTGGAACGACGAGGACGTCATCGACGTGTACGCGTCCCTGTTCGGGGAGGGACCGACGTTCAAGTACATGGAGATGCCCCACCAGCAAAAGCGATCGATGATCGCCGATCGCGTCCTCGTAGCGGGCGAGGACGTCGGCGTCGCGACGATGCGTGGCTACAGCTACTACTTCCGGAAGATGCTCTCGCTGTGTACTATCGACGTCGAACACAGCGACGTCGGAACCGAGGTAACCGTCCGCTGGGGCGAGGGGGAGAACCCGGCGAGTCCGACGGTCGAAGACCACGTTCAAAAGGAGGTCCGTGCGACGGTCGTTCAGACACCGTACAAGGAGGATCGCCGGCGAGCGAACCTCGCCGAGTCCGAGTAGTTGGCTCGATCGGCCGGCGTTCTGTCAGTCGAATCCGAAGACGTCCCGTGGGTTCTTCCAGACGACCGTTCGGACGGCTTCGGGATCGATGCCGTACCGGTAGAGGTCGAAGATCGCGCGCTTGATTGCGTACGGATCGGTGCGGAGGACGTTCGCACAGTCTGTATCGACCATGATTCGATCGGGGCCGTACGTGTCGATGGCGTCGGCGACGTCCGCGGCGTCGATGTCGGTGAGCCAGGAGTGCCCGATGGTGTAGCTCAGATAGCAGTCGGTCTCGCCCATCAGGTACGCGGTGTTGTTCGTATCGGCGTGTGAGACGACTATTCGGTCCTCGTCCAGTCCAGCGTCCCGAGCGGCCTCGATGTCGAGTTTCACCGACTCCAGTGCCGGATTCTCGCCCGTGAGAACCGGCTCGGCGGCGAGTGCCGTGTTCTTCTCGTACCCGGGTGTGCCAAGCTCCGGGCGGCGGGCTCGGTTTTCGTCGACTCCGGTGTTCGGCGCGTGCAAGATGACAGGAAGGTCGTGTGCGTCCGCGCGTTCCATCTGTGCTTGGACGATCGCTTGTTGTTGGTCCACCCCCCACGCCTCGACCTGCTG
Source organism: Halobacteriota archaeon (assembly GCA_051747145.1). GTDB lineage: Archaea > Halobacteriota > Halobacteria > Halobacteriales > Haloferacaceae > JBNJFV01. Next base: position 7,280 of record JBNJFV010000018.1, on the reverse strand, counting down.
AATCGGGGTGACGCCGGTCTCGCCCACGGCAACGACCGCTTCGAGGGCCAGATACTCGTCCATCGCTTCCAGTAGCGTGTCGGGATTCTCGATGCGGACGCCGGTGTGCACCCCAAGCCCGAGGCGAGCTTGGAAGAAGTGGTTGCGCTCGATGCCCGCCCGTCGGTTGATGGCGTCGTCCCAGAGGAACCGTACGTCCGCGGCCTGGACGGGTTTGTAGGGCGTCCAGTGATACCCCGAGGCCACCATCACCATCCCGGCACACCCCGAGAGGGCGTAGCGTTCGCGGTCGTCCCACGAGAGGGTCTGGGCGTGGTTGTGGCCGTCGATCCAGGGGAGGTTCAACAGGTCAGTCGGTAGGTCTGACTCTGCTTGGAGGTGCGATGCGTCCGTCGGTCGTGCGGTTGGATGAGTCGAGTTCGAATCCATGTGGTCTCCCTGTGCGCTGCGATTGGGCAGGCTCCGGTTGGCTCGTCGTCAGCCACTGGTTCGGTTGGCGCCCACTTATGGTTTACAGTTTGGTAAAAACTTAATGCGTGTCGTGAACACGTCTCATGCATGTCGTTGCTCATCGGAACCGATGACGGACTGTTCCGTGTCGACTCGGTTCCCTTCGAGAGGGGGGAACCAAAACGAGTACTGGACTGCGGCGTGGTGACCGCGGTGAAGACCTTCGACTCTGTTAGGGGCGTCTTTGTGGCGTCTTCGGAGGGGGCGTATCGATCGACTGACGGCGGCGACTCTTGGAGTGATCTGGGTGTTCCGCTGGGTGATCGCTTCTGGCACGCCGGTCAAAGCGAGGTGTGGTCGATCCTCGCGACTCCGGAAGCCTGGTATGCGGGGACGAACGATCCCTACATCTACCGTTCGATCGACGAGGGCGAGACCTGGGCCGAACTGAAAGGCTTTCGCGAGTTGCCCTCTCGCGGTCACTGGGAGTCACCAATCGATCCTCACTACGCCCGGCTCAGAGCCTTAGAGCAGGTCCCCGGACGGCCGGATCACTTGATCGCCGGCGTCGAGGCAGGTGGCATCCACATCAGTCACGACGGTGGTCGGACCTGGTCGGACCGTCGGGATACCATCGTCGACGACATCCATCAGGTATTGCCCATCTCAGCGGACGTCTGGTTGGCGACGACGGGGTACCTTGATCACAACCTGGAGAATCTCGGACTGGGTCACGCAGTCGGCGAAGGCGGCCTCTGGCGCACGGTCGACGGCGGGGACTCCTGGGAGCGTATCGATCGCGGCAACGACTTTTCGTACATCCGTCGGGTGTTCATCCACGACGGCACGGTCATCTTCTCCGGCGGCGAAGAGGCCCCGCCGGCCTGGGTCGACGACGAACACCGAAGTGCGCTGTTCGAGTCGACGAACTTCGGTCGCGACTGGGAGCGCGTCCACTATCCCGGTGAGCCACACGAAGTCGTCGAGACCTGGACGGTCCACGAGGGGGCGGTCCTCTGTGGGTCCGGCCTGTTCGACGTCCCGGATACCCGTGACGACGTGGCGGGACGCATCGCCAGGCGAACCGACGACGGCGAGTACGAGACCGTCGGGTACGTCGCTTCAAACGTCAGCCGCATCGAGTCTTTGGACCCATGAGCGGGACGACGCCGTCTCGGCTCGGGCGATTCCTCTACGCGGGGACGCTGCTGTATATGGCGGTTGACGGATTCCGCGACAACGAAAAGCGCGTCGAGATTGCGCGGGAGCGTAACGTTCCGCTTCCAGCGGTTGCGGTCCCCTTCGCTACCGGGATGTTGTTCGTCGCGAACCTCGGGATCTTGGCCTGGAAGTATCCTCGGGCCTCGGCTGGTGCGCTGGTACTGTTCTTTCTGGGTACCACTCCTTTAATCCACAGTTTCTGGGAGATGGAGGGTGCCGAACGGAATACCAACAAGATACAGTTCTGCAAGAACGTGGCGCTGACCGGCTGTGCGATCGTCCTGTTCCACGAAGCGGCCCAAGACACGGGGGCGTAGCGAGCCGAGTTGTGCTCTGTCATCAACACATTGTACGTGTCGTGAACCGGGTCGTCCGAACAAATCCTTCTCTCACTTGCCAGCGAGTGCCATTCGACTGCATGTGTTCCCCCGCGACCGACTGATCGAAACGAGTCGTCGCGGTCATCCGATCGCGGACCGCACGTAGCCGCTCACAAGTGACGGGCCAGCAGGACTGCGGTAGCTATCGACTATCATTACGTGTCGCTATTCTACCGGTCCACATTTCTTGAACGCTTTTAAATCCTACAAATGAGTAGGAAAGTGGGCGCCTTCAATACATGAATTGGCTCTGGTGAATCGCTGTACTGCGGCAGGATAGGTCGTTAAATCAAAGGAAGTGAAGCGAGAAACCCGCGGTGGTTATGTCGAAGATCTATCGCTTCACAACGAAAGCGGTCACGTTAGCTAAAAATGTTGTTGGTGGCCGAGGCGAGGTCGCCGCCCCCGAAGGGGGTGGCGGCTTCTCCGATTACGCCCTCGTATCGCTACACTGTCTACGGATTTACCTCGATGAGTCGTACCGCAACGCCCTCGATCTACTGAGCGAAATGCCGCATATTCTTGCCGAGATCGGCCTTGAAGCGGGTGATTTCCCGCATCACTCGACGCTAGTAAAGGCATTTGATAGGTTAGAGATGAAGACTTGGCGAGTACTGCTGCGCCTCTCGGCGTTCACAAAAGCACAGCTTTTGTGCAGCCCACAAAATCGCACTGCGATTTTGGGACGCAGCTGCACGACTCCGCCGATCACGCCGCGATGGACGCGACGTTCTTCGACCGTGAAACCGCCAGCAAGCACTACTGCCGCCGGACGAACTATCGCGTTCAAACGCTGAAAACCACCGCGCTCGTCGATACAAAAACACAAGCTGTGCTCGACGTTCACTGTACGACCGAGAAACGTTACGACACGCAGATCGGCTGGCAACTTGCCCGCCGCAACGCGGACGAGATTACCAGCCTCGCCGCCGACAAAGACTACGATTGGCAGCAATTACGCGAGAAATTGCGCGAAGGGGGCGTGAGACCGCTGATCAAGCACCGCGAGTTCCGACCCATCGATTGCGCGCATAATGCGCGCATCGATGAATCATTATATGGCCAAAGAGCACTGTCTGAGACCGTCTTCTCGACGATCAAGCGGACGCTCGGCCACGCGGTGCGTGCCCGAGCGTGGTACCGCGAATTTCGTGAGATCGTCCTGATGTGTGCGGTTTACAAGATCAAGCGAGCCGTGAAACAGTGAGATCAAACGCCTTCTGGCGATTCACCAGAGCCGAAACAACAGGAACTCTGGGAACAGACGCTTGAGGACCGAGGCGATATTGCAGCCAAAGTGTATCAGCTTACTCCCCTAGGGAATGGCATCTACGAGTACGCCATCGAGTTGGATCTCGATCAGTTGTACCGGTCAAAACGGGGAATTATTCGCACGATTGACAACAAGGAGCGCAGGGTGATCGCCGACTCTTCGCCGTCCGACGCGGAGTGGCTCTCGGAGATGCGATGGAAGAACACGAATTTCATTCACTGCAACAGTTCATGCAACAATTTGGAGATTACTGAAACAACGTACACCCTCACTTGGGTTCCGAAGGTGTAGCGATTCTACCCACCGGTTCGGAACTGACGCCCAGCGAGGAGGAGAATCCCGATCGCCACCAGCGTGATACCAACGCTGAAACCTGGTGTTCCGTCGTCAGTGGTATCGTCATTGCCCTCCGGCGTGCCCGAGTCTTCACCGCCTGAATCAGGCGTTCCGACATCTTCGTCAGTATCACTTTCTCCGATCGAATCGTCCCTTACTGTGGCGTCTTCTGACTCGGAATCTGGTTCCTCGATGGCCACCGCAAACAGTGAGAAACCGGGTGTTTCTGCCTCCAGGACGATTGTCTCATCGTCCTCGACAATCTCGGTAGCAAGATGCTGCCACTGGTCATCACTGTAGCGTGTGACCACGAGTTCCTCGGGTGTGACTTCCATCGCCTGGACCGTCTCGCGTTCCACCCTGGTTTGGATCTTGGCGCGTGCCTCGCTGGTCCCCTCGGGGACGGTGATCTCGATTATTTGGACAGCGCTACCGGACGGCGCCGCAATTTCGTCGGGCGTAGAATCGAGATCTCGAACGGTAATCTCGCCCTCGATTGTGTCCTCGAACGTGATGGACGCGACCGTCGTCTCCGTTGTTTCCACTCGGGTTTCGCCCGTTTCCTCGTCGATCTCGGTTTCGACGGTCTCCTCGGTGATGACGTCGTCCTCGGTAATCGTCACGTCGTCATCGTCGGTCGTTTCCTCGTCGATCTCGGTTTCGACGGTCTCCTCGGTGATGACGTCGTCCTCGGTAATCGTCACGTCGTCATCGTCGGTCGTTTCCTCGTCACCTGTTGTCGTGCTTCTCGAGCCACTGGACCCACCGCCACCGCCGGTGCTCACCGCCGAGATGTCGACGCCGACTGAATCGCTCCGTCCGGCGTGACTGGCCGCGACGGTCGCGGACCCTGCACTCCCCGCGGAGACGGTGGTTCCGGAGGTACTGACGATGTCGACGTCCGTGCTCGAGTAGTTCACGACGCTCGAAGCGGATTCGGAGATCCCACCGAGCAGCGAGAGGGTGACCGTCGCCTCGGTGGTGTCGCCATCGGTGAGCGACGTGGTGCCAAGTTCGAGAGTGAGACCGGTGACGTGGTCGTTGACGACCGAATAGCCGTCGGTGGTGACCCACGAGTCGTCGAAGGTGAGGTTCGTCATATTTTCGGTGGCGGCCGCGCCCGTCATCTCGGCTGTGGTGAGGCCCGTCGTGTCGCCCGACCCCGAGCCGAACGCCGAGGCCTGACGTGCGGTCTCGGTGTTCCAGTACGCGTCCGTTTCAGAACCGGAGGACGTACTAGCTCCGACGAACGCGCCGACGCGCTCGGCTGAAGCATTGGTTGACGTGACGGTGCCGACCGCGTACGCCTCGGACACTGTGTCCCAGCTCTCCCCGACGAGGCCGCCGACGGTGTCGTTGCCGGTCACGTTCCCTCGAGCGGCCACCTCGCTCATCGGCCCCGCTCCATATCCGACGAGGCCCCCGACGCGGTCGCGTCCCTCGACCGACCCCGTCGCCACCGATTCGTTGAGGGCGTCACCGTCGTGCTTTCCGACGAGACCGCCGACGCCGTCCGAGCCATTGACCGTGCCCGTCGCGATTGACGCGGTCAGGACCCCGCCACTTTCACCCCCATGTGTATTGTGTCCAACCAACCCACCGACGTGCGACGTCCCGTCGACCGACACCGATGCGCTCGATTCTCGTATCGTTCCTTCGTTGTTCTGTCCAACGAGGCCGCCCACGTAGTTCCCGCCTCGGACGCTGCCGGAGGCTGACGCGTTCGAAACCGTACCCTTGTTATCTCCGATCAGGCTACCGACGTCGTTCGATCCAGTCACGGCACTCGCGCGAAGCGTGACGTTCGATATCGTGCTTTCGTCACCACTGGAGCCGAATAGTCCGACGTCGTTTCCGTTGCTCCGATTGACGGACAGGTTCGATACCGTGTGTCCCTGCCCATCGAACGACCCCTCGAACGACGATGGACCGGTTCCGACCGGTTCGAAGCCTTTCGCGTCGTTCGCCGTCGCGCTCGCCACGTCGTCGTACCCGTCGGTCGACTCGTCGAGGTCGGCAGCGAGTTCGAAGTTCGAACCGAGGTTCTCCCGGACGTTGTCGAGGTGGTACCAGTCCTCGATCCGGTAGGGGTTCGACTCACTGCCGTCCCCGCCGGCGTACAGCGAATCACCCAGTACGGCGACCGTGCCGAACGACGTGAGATTGGCGACGAGTCGGTTCTCCCCGGTGTCGACCGTCGAGGACTCCGCCTCGATCCACTCCGAACCGTCGTACCGCCAGACCGCCAGGCTCGATTCGTCGAGTTGGGTGACGTCGCCGTCGTCGTACCGCCACGTCCTGTTGAAGTAGGCGTCGACGCTACTGTCCGTCTGCGAGACGTCGAGGTAGCCGGTGACGTTTTCGTATCCGTCGGGGGGCGAAGGCGGCGACGAAACGTCCTTGTACTGGACGTTGTGGACTCTCAGCGTGTCCGTACCGTCGTGGTCTATGATCGAGACGTTCTGTGGGATGTAATAGTATGGCTGGTGATAGAACGTCCAGTCGCTGTTCCCCGTCGCCGTGTGATCGACGATACGGACGTCCTCCGGCCCGTCCTCGTACCTGTCGAGAGTCAGCCCTCTCTCGTTGTCGTTCGTTGTCGTGTTGGTAACGGTGGTACCCGTGGACTGGATGAGTTCGATGCCGTACTCGTTTCCGTTTGCCCGGGAGTCGGTGATCGTCGTCGAATCACTTATGAAGTCATGGATGCCGCTTTTGGCGTTGTCGGACGCGTTGCTACCGTCGACGGTAACATCCGTCGAAGAGTCGACGACGATACCGTGCTCGTCGTTCCGGCTGACTCTCGTGTCCCTGATCGTCGTGTCGTCGGATCGGTGATTGTAGATCCCGTGGTCGGGGTTCGCCGAGACGTTGCTGTCGGTGATGAGGTTTCGGTCCGATTTGTATAGAGAGAGCCCGCCATCGGTGGTCCCGCCGTTGCCGTTCAGTCGCGAGGTGACGTTTCGTATCTCGCTGTCGTAGGAATTCTCGAGGTATATCCCGGCGGCCGACGCCGACTCCGTCGTGACGTTCTCGACGGTGCTATTGTCGGTGTACGCCATCTGAATGGGGTACTCGAAGTCCGACAGCCCACTGAAATTCCGGATCGTGACGTTGCTGACTCGGTCCCCGGACGCACCCTCGACGGAGATCGCCGCCGTGCCAGTGGTGGTGTCGTCGTCGCCGTCAATTATGCTCCCGTTTCCGTCGATCGTGACGTTACTGGCAGTGACGGTGATGACGGAGTCGCCGTCGTAGTCGGTAACGTTCTCCGTCATGACGTAACAGCCCGCTTCGTCGATCGTCGTCGGACCGAATATCGCCGTACAGTCGTCGCCGGCGAGCACCGCGAGTTCGGGATAGCCGCCGTTCGTCGGCACCCACGTGTCGTAGAACTCGAGGCCGTCCATGTTCCGCGTGGCGTTCATCCCGGTCATCTCGGCTGTGGTGAGGCCCGTCGCGTCGCCCGATCCCGAGCCGAACGCCGAGGCCTGACGCGCGGTCTCGGTGTTCCAGTACGAGTCCGTTTCAGAACCGGAGGACGTACTAGCTCCGACGAACGCGCCGACGCGCTCGGCTGAAGCATTGGTTGACGTGACGGTGCCGACCGCGTACGCCTC
>JBNJFV010000017.1:3975-25360 GCA_051747145.1 Halobacteriota archaeon | reverse complement strand
TCCGCAGCCGCGGAATCGAAAAGGTCCGCAGCCGCGGAATCGAATCTCCCCTCGATCGGGGAGGCACCGTTCGATTTCGGAGCGAACCGACACGACGGCGAATTCGACCCGTGGGTTCAATGTCGATCGGACCGAACGTCCACATCGTCATGCGCACCAGCGGGATCTGCCAGGTCTGCGGGGACGAACTGGGGACGTACACCTGTGAGTCGTGCGGTGCGCTCGTCTGTGCGGAGCACTACGATCACGAAACGGGTCTTTGTGTCGTCTGCGCGCGCGGTGTCAACGAAACTCGTTGAGCCGATCGCGAAGTGCCTTCGCGGATCGTCTCGCAGCCACGTCGAACCCCTCGCCCTCGCCCGCGAAGATGATCCCTCGCGAGGAGTTTACGAGCCCAACGCCGTCCTCCCGAAGGCCGTGTTCGACGGCCGCCTCGGCGTCGCCGCCCTGCGCCCCAACGCCGGGGACGAGAAACGGCAGGTCGGGCACCGCATCGCGCAGTTCCGACAGTTCCTCGGGTGCCGTCGCGCCGACGACGAGCCCGACGTTTTTGTGTTCGTTCCACAGGTCCGCGAGCGCGGCGACGCGCCTGTACAGCGGCTCTCCGGTCTCGAGTGTCAGCTCCTGCAGGTCGGCCCCACCGGGGTTCGAGGTCCGACAGAGGACGAACACGCCTTTCTCGCTTCGATCGAGGAACGGCTGCAGCGAATCCCGCCCCATGTAGGGGTTGACGGTGATCGCGTCCACGTCGTTTAACAGGTTCGCGTACTGGCGCGTCGTATTACCGATGTCGGCTCGCTTGGCGTCGAGGAGGACCGGGACGTCCTTGCCGTGTGCGTACGCGATCGTCTCCCGGAGCGATCGCCACCCGTCGGCTGATTCGTAAAACGCCGCGTTGGGCTTGTAACAGGCGGCGTACTCGTGTGTCGCGTCGATGATCCGACGGTTGAACGCCCACTGGGGGAGGTCTTTCTCCCGGAGGTGTTCGGGGAGCCGCCGATTGTCGGTGTCGAGCCCGACGGAGACGACGCTGTCGATCTCTGCGATCCGATCTGCGATCCGATCGAAAAACGCGATAGCCATTGTGAACGTGGTCTCCGCCAGCCGATAAGTCACTTGCGTGTCCGGACGAACGGGCCGACTCGGCGGTCGCTCACAGCGCGTCGTAGACGATCGATCCCTCGACGATCGTTCCCGCCACCGAAATCTCGTCGATCGCGTCCTCGTGGTCCCACGGCGACGCGTCGAGGATCGTGAGATCTGCGAGCGAGCCGACCCTGATCGTTCCGAGACGATCCTCGTCGAACCCGGCGTAGGCGGCCCCGGCAGTGTAGGCCCGAAGCGCCGCCGTTACGTCGAGCGATTCCATCCCTGCGGGCGGATTGACCGCACAGTGGACGCCGAATAAGGGGTCGAGCGGCATGCAGTCCGATCCGAACGCCAGCGGCGCGTTCGCATCGAGAAGCGATCGGTAGCGGTTCGTATCACTCCTCCGGTCGTCGATCCGATCGGCGTACAGCCCATCGTCGGTGGCCCATTTGAGGAAGTTCGGCTGGACGGACGCGACGACGCCGGCGTCGCCGAACCGTTCGATCGCCGCCTCGCTCGCCATCTCGACGTGTTCGACGCGGTGTCGAGACTCGCCAGGGGCCTCGCACGCGTCGTAGGCGTCGAGCACGGCGTCGATCGCCTCGTCGCCGATCGCGTGCGCAGCAAACTGGAACCCGGCCTCCTCCGCACGCAGCACGTATTCGCGGAGCTGTTCGGGGGTGAGGACCCACTGTCCGCGTCCCCCGGTCTCGCGATCGGCCGGCCGGTCGGCGTACGGTTCGGACACCTTCGCGGTCCGACCGCCGATCGTTCCGTCCGTGTAGGTTTTGATCGCGCCGACTTGCACCATCTCGCTGCCGTGGTTCGTCCTGAGACCGACGTCGACCAGCGATTCGAGGTGGTCGATCCAGTAGTTGAGCCGAACCCGAACCGACAGCTCGTCGCTCGCCTCGAGGTCGCGATACACTTGCGGGGCCCTGGAGTTTCGAACCATGTCGTGGACCATGGTCACGCCGCGTTCGTTCGCCGCAGACTGTGCGGCGACGAGGAGCGCTCGCATCTGTTCGGGATCCGGTTCGATCGCCTCGTAAATTGGGTCGATCGCTTCCTCGAAGAGTACGCCAGTGGGGGTACCGTCGATCGTTTCGACGCCGGATTCGGGCCCCTCGGCTTCGAATTCCGCGAGGACGCGCGAGTTCACCGACGCGACGTGCATGTCCTCGCGGAACGCGACGATCCGGCGGTCCTCGGCGATCGCATCGAGGTCCGCTCGCGTCGGATACCGGTGTTCGGGCCACTGGCTCTCGTCGTAGCCGTACCCGAGTATCCACTCGTCGGGATCGTCCAACTGGGCCGCACGCGTGTCGAGTCGATCGATCGCCGCCTCGAGGGACGACGCGCCCGATAGGTCAGCGTGGACGAGATACTGTCCCACCATCGGCAGGTGGGTGTGCGCATCGATGAACCCCGGGAGGACGACGCGGCCATCCAAATCGAGCACGTCCGTCTCGACGCCGGCGAGAAACTCGACGTCGTAAGCCGACCCGAGGCGGACGATCTCGCCGTTTCGAATGGCGATCGCCTCGTAGGTCTCCTCAGACGGACCGAGCGTGTGCACCTCGGCGTTCGTGAGCAAAAGATCGGCGGCAGTGGTCATGGCGATGAGACAGTTCGCCACCCGAATAACCGTTCGGGATGCGGTCGTCGGCCACCGTCGGACGATCGATCGGGGAGTCGGCGGGCAACACGTGGTGATGCCACAACGGACATACCGACGGAGGTCCTTTCGGTCGTATGAGCGTTGCACGAACCGTCGAACTCGAAGGCCACATCATCGACTCGGGGATGATGCAGCAGGCGTTCGGGATCGTCATGGACCTCGACGGCGAGTTCGAGGTCGAACAGTTCGACGTCGGAGAGCACAAAGACGCCGAATCGTACTGTCGGTTGACGGTCCGGGCCGAAAACGACCACACGTTGCAGTCGATCCTGCACGAACTCCACCAGATCGGCGCGACGCTTGCGGACCCGGCCGACGTGACCCTCAAAGCGGCACCCGCAGATCAGGTCGTCCCGACCGAATTTTACTCGACGACGAACCATCCGACGCAGATCCGCTACGACGGCGAGTGGATCGAGGTCGAAGACATCGAGATGGACTGTGCGATCGTCGTCGAGCCGACGGGTGCGGACGGTGCGCCGCGCGCGTACACGGAGGTACTCAACGGGATCGACGAGGGGGATCTCGTCGCGACAGACGAGACCGGTATCCGCGTCAAGCCGCCCGAACGCCCCCGCGGTGCCGGCGGACCGTTCGGCTTCATGCAGGGTGGGGTGTCCTCCGAACGACCGTCGGAGTCGCTGATCCGAAAGATCGCGAACGCGATTACCGAGACGAACGAACGCGGAGGCAACGTCCTCGTCGTTCCGGGGCCAGCGGTCGTCCACTCCGGAGCGGGCGACGCGCTCGCGAATCTCGTTCGGGAGGGATACGTCGATGCGATCTCTGCTGGCAACGGGTTCGCCACCCACGACATCGAGCGGAACCTCTATGGCACCTCCCTCGGGATGGACGTCGAAACGCTCGAACACCCCCGAAAAGGCCACAAACACCACATCTACACGATTAGTGAGGTGATCCGCGCCGGCGGGATCGAAGCGGCCGTCGAGGACGGACTCATCACCGGCGGAGTCATGTACGAATGCGTGCGGAACGATCGCGACTACGTACTCGCCGGGTCGATCCGCGACGACGGCCCGCTCCCGGATACGATTACGGACGCCGTCGAGGCACAGAACGCCATCCGCGAACAGGCACACGAAGCGGATCTCGTGCTCATGTTCGCCACGCTACTGCACTCGGTCGCCGTCGGCAACTGCCTGCCGTCGACGACGAAGGTCGTCTGCGTCGACATCAATCCCGCGACGGTGACGCAGTTGATCGATCGCGGCTCCGCACAGGCGATCGGCATGGTGACCGACATCGGAACGTTCGTCCCGACGCTTGCGGATTTCGTGTTGGAATCGGACTGACGTAGCGTCGACTCGTGGGTCCACGTCAAAACGACTGTTCACGTGGAACGACGGCCATCGGTCGGGTGGCGTTCAGCAGGAGTTTCTGTGCCACGCTTCCGAACAACAGTTTGCCGGTCGGATTGCGCTTTCTGATCCCGATGACGATCTCGTCGGCGTCGATCTCTTCTGCGTACGTGAGGACGTCGGTCGCGGGGTCGTTGCCGCGAACGAACTGGTGGGTTTCGACGGTCGCGTTCGCCCCCAGTCGTGACTGGATCGTGTTGAGCGCGTCTTCGCCGTCTCGTACGTCTTCGGCGGTCGTATCGTCCCCGCCGAACTGGGAGTTAACCGCGTGGACGGTATCGGACTTTTCGATCCGATCGACGAGGTAATCAGCGAGCGTCGCGCTGGTGTGTACCGAATTCGTCGCAACCAGGAACGTCGTCATGTGCGATCGATCGACCCCCGAATAGATAAATACCGCGAGGGAGCGTCGGATCGCTGAAACGACCGATCGCGGTTGCATCGATCGACCGCGAGTGTCGAACCGAAACGACTTACGGAAACCACTCGAAGATACCACTCATGAATTCACCCGATTGGCGAACGTACCTCCTCACAGAGCAGTCGCTGTCGGCGGGTCGATCGACACTCGAAATCGTACGTGCGGCGATCGACGGTGGGATCGACGTCGTCCAGCTCAGGGAGAAAGGTCTCGATTCCCGACGTCGATACGAACTCGGTCTCCAACTGCGGCAGCTAACCGATCGTGCAGGGATCGATCTCCTCGTCAACGACCGGATCGACATCGCGCAGGCGATCGACGCTGACGGCGTCCATCTCGGGCAGACGGACCTTCCCGTCGCGGTCGCCCGATCGATTCTCGGTCCGGATGCGATCGTCGGCTGCTCGGCGTCGACCGTCGACGAAGCGACGAGCGCCGCCGCCGAGGGTGCCGATTATCTCGGCGTCGGAGCGGTCTACGGCACCACGTCGAAGGACGTCGACGGCGATCGGGACGGCATCGGGCTCGATCGAATCGCCGCGGTCAGCGAGGCGGTCGACGTGCCGGTCGTCGGCATCGGCGGGATCACGCCGTCGAATGCCGGTGCGGTCGTCGACGCAGGTGCTCAGGCCGTCGCCGTGGTTAGTGCGATCGCCGCGGCTGTGGATCCGACCGGCGCAACGTCCGGACTCGTCGAATCCGTCTCGGAGGTGGCCGGCGATGACTGAATTCGACGAGAACGCTTCGAGTGCGGCGGCTGTCACCGCCGCGTCGCTCGCCGGCTCGCTCGAGGCGATCGACGCCGCCCAACCGCTCGTGCAGGCGCTTGTCAACCGCGTGACGACGAACGACGTGGCGAACCTGATTCTTCACTGGGGCGGGCTCCCGGTAATGGCCGACGCCCCCGGAGAGGCCGGCGAGATGACGCGTGGGGCGGACGCGTTGGTCTTTCACACGAGTCCGATGTCGGAATCGCGGCTCGACGCGATGTTCGAGACGGCTGCGGTGGCGGCCGAACGCGACGTGCCGATCGTGCTCGACCCGATCGGTGCCGGGGCGACTCCGACTCGCGACCGGCTGCTCGAATCGCTGCTCGATCGGATCGACGTCGCCGCGATCAAAGGGAACTACGGTGAGATCACGGCCCTGGCTGGCGAAGACGCCGTCGTTCGAGGCGTCGAGTCGATCGGCGACTACGGGGAGATAGCAGCCACCGCGCGATCGCTCGCGGCCGACACCGGGGCCGTCGTCGTCGCGTCGGGCGTCGAGGACGTCGTCGCCGATGCCACGGCGGCCTACCGGATCGACGCCGGTCACGAGATGCTCGGCGAAGTCGTCGGCACCGGCTGCATGCTCGGCGGAACGGTCGCGTCGTTCTGTGGGGGCGTCGACGACCCACTCCGTGCGAGCCTGCACGCCTCCCTGGCGTTCGGTCTCGCGGGCGAGCAGGCGTCGACCCGCTCGTACGACGGGCCGGCGAGCTACAAGACCAACCTGCTGGACGCCGCGTGGAACCTGACCGGTGCGACTGTCGGGGACCTGGACGTCGCGTTGGAACTCGATCGTCGGATCGAACGAGTTTTGTGAGCGTTCGGTCGATCGGTATCGATCGACAGTGGGCGAGCAGGTGGATCGACGATCGCCGATCTGATTGGGCGGTGTCCCCGCGGGTGTCTATCTTATCAGACCGTATCCCCGACGACGTAGATCCACACGATCGCAGGACGCCGCCGGGCTGGTGTCACGTCACAGCAGGCGTTCGTCCCGTCATCGAACATAAACCCCCGGCCACCGTCGTGGCGACGAGTCCGGAATCGACGACGCAAACCGACTGTACGACGCCAGTTGGGAACCCTTGGGCGATCGCGGTACGAGATTGGTCCCCAGGAGGACGTTTTATGCGTTAACCGCCCGTAGTATCCGGTATGGATTTTGCCGACGCTCGCGAGCGGATCGACGTCGAACGAGCCGATCTTTCGTCTGTCGACGGTGCATCCGTCGTCGTGATCGGGTCGGGGTTCGGTGGCCTCTCGACGGCGTGTTACCTCGCGGACGCCGGTGCCGACGTCACCGTCGTCGAGAAGAACGGCCAGCTCGGCGGGCGTGCGAGCCGCCTGGAGGCGGACGGCTTTCGGTTCGACATGGGTCCGTCGTGGTACCTCATGCCGGACGTCTTCGAGCGGTTCTTCGCGCACTTCGATCGGGACGTCGCAGACTACTACACGCTCACGCGATTGGATCCCCACTACCGGATCTTCTTCAAAGACGGAGATCAAGTCGACCTCCTCGCCGACCTCGATCGGAACAAAGCGCTGTTTGAATCCTACGAACCCGGCGCGGCCGAGGCGCTCGAAGACTACCTCGAAAAGGCGAAACGAACCTACGAGATCGGGATGGAGCACTTCGTGTACACCGATCGTCCCCGGCTTCGCGATTACGTCGACCTCGACGTGCTACGGTATTCGTGGGGGTTGTCGTTGCTCGGGACCATGCAGGGACACGTCGAATCGTACTTCGGTCACCCCAAGCTGCAGCAGATCATGCAGTACACGCTGGTGTTTCTCGGCGGCGCGCCGACCAATACGCCGGCGCTGTACAACCTCATGAGCCACGTCGATTTCAACATGGGCGTCTACTACCCCGACGGCGGGCTTGGTGCGGTCGTAGACGGCGTCGTCGAACTGGGCGAAGAACTCGGCGTCGAGTACGTGACCGGGCAACCGGTGACCGAAATCGCGGGTAGACGCGGGGGATTCGCCGTGCGAACCGCACACGGTCGGGAGTTTTTTTCCGATCTCGTGGTGTCGGATGCGGATTACGCACATACAGAACAGGAGCTGCTTCCGCCGGAGAAACGACAGTACGATGCCGAGTACTGGGAGTCGCGGACGTACGCACCGTCTGCGTTTCTCGTCTATCTTGGCGTGGAAGGTGACCTCGAGCCGCTGGCCCACCACACGCTCGTCTTACCGATCGAGTGGGACCAACACTTCGAGGAAATCTTCGATCGCCCCGCGTGGCCTGCGGATCCGGCCTATTACCTCTGTGTCCCCTCGAAGACGGACGACACTGTCGCACCCGAGGGCCACAGCAACCTCTTCGCACTGGTGCCGATCGCCCCCGGACTCGAAGACACCCCGTCGATCAGGTCCCAGTATCGCGAGCTGCTGCTCGACGACATCGAGGCGAACACCGGCGTCTCCCTGCACGATCGAATCGTCTTCGAGAAGACGTTCAGCGTCTCCGACTTCGTCGATCGGTACAACAGCACGAAGGGGACGGCACTTGGCATGGCTCACACGCTCGGTCAAACTGCGCTCTTGCGGCCGCCTCACGCCTCGACGGCCGTCGATGGCCTGTACTTCACCGGCTCGTACACCACCCCTGGAATCGGCGTTCCGATGTGTCTCATCAGCGGTCAGCTGACCGCCGAACGGATCGCGGAGTGATGTCGCCGATGGCAAACGGTGAACCGAGTGGTGACGATGGTGCCACCCGAGCGCAAGCGACCGAAATAGACGGGTCCGAGTCTGAAAGTAACGGCCGATCGCTGATCGATCGCGGCGGCTACCTCCTGACGCTTTCGCGACCTCGATTTTGGCTGTATCTGGCCGGCCCGATCATCGTAGCGGTGGCCGCGGCCGCAGACTCGATTTCGGCGCTTTTCACCCCGTCTGCCCTCGTTTTGTTCGGATACTTCCTCCTCCCGGCGAACGTCCTCCTGTACGGCGTCAACGACGTTTACGACGCGGATATCGACGCGGCGAATCCGAAGAAAGACGGGCGCGAATCGAGGTGGCGCGGCGATCCGATCGCCCTGTGGGCGATCGGTGCGAGCGCGATCGTCGGGATCGGCGTGATCGCGGTCACGCCGCGGGTCGCCTGGGCGTACCTGCTGGGCTTTTTCGCACTCGCCGTGGCCTACAGCGTCCCGCCGGTTCGATTCAAGACGACGCCAATCTTCGATTCGGTCTCGAACGGGCTGTACATCCTGCCGGGTGCGGCCGCCTACGCCGTCGTTTCGGGTACACACCCTCCGACTGTCGCTCTCGGCGGCGCGTGGCTCTGGACGATGGGGATGCACACCTTTTCTGCGATCCCCGACATTGTGCCGGACCGCGACGCCGGGATCGAAACCACGGCGACGTGGCTCGGCGAACGACGCACCTACGTGTACGTCGTCGGCTGTTGGCTCGCCGCGTCGATCGGCTTCGGGTTGGTCGACAGCCGGCTTGGCTGGCTTCTGCTCGTCTACCCGCTATTTGCGGCCGGGGTCGCACTGACTGACGTGTCGGTCGATCGCGCCTACTGGTGGTTCCCGGCATTGAACACCGTTGTCGGGGCGCTCATCACCATCGGGGCGCTGTGGCGATTCGTGCCGATCTGGGAGGTGGTGCCGTGACCTCGGCGGCCGAGCCTGCCCGCCGGGACGGCCCGTTTTCGTGGCTCCCGCACAGCCGTGCGGAGGTCGAACTGTGGCTCGACGCGTTCGTCGACGGAAATCGCTTTACGATCTCGGTGTTCTTCCCGATCGTGGGCGCGGTGATGCTTCTGGGCTCTGCGTCCGGAGTGTTACCCGCCCCGCTGTCCTTTAATCCGCCGTTGATCCTGTTCGGGACGGCCGTGATGGCTTCGCCGCTCCTCGTCGGCGTCCTTCCGACGATCGATCGCCGGGCGCTGTCGGGCATCGCGATACTGGTCGCGTACACGTATCTGATCGAATACCTGGGCGTCTCCACGGGGTGGCCCTACGGATCGTTCACATACGGCGTGACGCTCGGCCCGATGGTCGACGGGATCCCGGCGGCGCTGCCGTTGTTCTTCCTGCCGATCGTCGCGAACGCGTATCTGCTCTGTCTGTTGTTGTTGGGAGAACACGCCGAGTCGTGGGTCGTCCGCCTCGCGGTTGTGATTTCGGCCGTCGTAACGCTGGACGTCGTGTTGGATCCCGCCGCCGTCTCGATCGGGTTTTGGACGTACGACGCGGGCGGAGCGTTTTACGGGGTTCCGCTCAGCAACTACGCCGGGTGGGTGTTGAGTGCTTCCGTGGCGGTCGTCGTCTTCGATCGGGCGGTCGATCGAGCGGCGATCGAAACGCGACTCGACCGCTGTGCGTTCATGCTCGACGACATGGTGAGCTTCGTCATCCTCTGGGGGTTCATCAACGCCTGGTTCGGAAACTGGGTTCCCGTGGCCGTCGCGGTGCTTTTCGGGACCGGACTGCTCGCAGTCGATCGGTTCGACGCCGGATTGCTCCGCCCGAACACCGGCCTCTACGTTCCGGACGCGTCGACGCTCACGCGCGATCGGTCCCCGCTTGGCGATCGATGATCGTTCGGCGGCGATCGGGTTGGTCCGATACCGAACGGCTGCGTCGATATTACTAAGCGGTGGACGGTTCGATATGTGACCGAATGGCCGATCGAGCGCACCGAACGCCACGCGGCAGGCCGTGCCCACTCTGTGGCGCGTCGATGATCCACCGCCACTGTAAGTACGTCTGTCCGGAACACGGCGTCGTGTACGACTGTTCAGACACGTTTTATTGACCCCGATGCCGCGTTCGTCGTCCCTGGCTCGGGGTACCGACGTCAGTGTCTCGTTCGGCCGTTTTCGGCCGGGGTACTGACATCGGTGTTTCACCCCGTCGATCGAACGCGTCTCACTGAACAGCATCGAAAGATTCATAATACGGTAACGAAGATATTCGATTTCTGGCAGACTAACTGTTATCAATGTGGCGTGCGTACTGTAAGGCGCATGTCCCGCCGCCCGAACCGTGCGACACGATCGACGTGGGGCCCCGAACGTATCCATCCATGGTAGATGACGAGCAACTCGCCCGTAGTAAGGCGATACAACAACGCACCGGAAAGACCTTTCACGTTGCCACCAGACTCCTCCCCCAGCGTATCCGCGAGGCGACGTACGTCCTGTACGCGTTCTTCCGCGTCGCAGACGAGGTGGTCGACGACGCCGGTGACGCAACGCCCGCCGAACAACGGGCCGAACTGTCCGCACTACGAACTGCCGTCCTCGGCGACACCGAACCGGAGGATCCGATTCTCGCGGCGTTTTTCGAACTGCGTAATCGTCACGGTATCGCCGACGAGGACGTCGAAACGTTCATCGACGCGATGCGCGCGGACACGAGAACGTCCAGATACGACACCTACGCGGAACTGGAATCGTACATGGACGGCTCCGCGGCCGCCGTCGGCCGCATGATGACTGCCGTCATGGATCCCGACGACCCGGAGGCCGCACTGCCGCATGCGACGGCGTTGGGTGAGGCGTTTCAACTGACCAACTTCCTTCGGGACGTTCGCGAGGACGTCGTCGATCGCGATCGGATCTACCTGCCGCAGTCGACGCTTGCCGAACACGGTGTCACCGAGGCGGAGATCGAGCGATTGGAGATGAGTCCGCGATTTGCCGCCGCGATGCGAGCGGAACTCCGGCGGGCCGAACGGCTCTATCAGGAGGGCGTCGCCGGGATCAAATACCTACCGAACGACTGTCAGTTAGCGGTGTTGTGTGCGGCCGTGCTCTACGCCGATCACCACCGACTGATTCGCGATCGAGACTACGACGTACTTTCGTCGACGCCAACGCTCGGTACGCTCCGGAAACTACGGCTGCTTGCGAAAACCCGTTGGCGGTGGATCTGGAGCACCGACCCAGAAGCTGTCTTCAGCGAGGTTAGCGGGATCGGATCGCCGGAGTCGCGATCGCACGGCCCCGAGCCGATCGAAACGCTTCCGACGCAGTAGCAACCGGCATCGATCGCGGTCGGCACCGGTAGAGCGACTACAATACCAGCCGGGACCGACTGTCGCCGATCGACGCGAAACGCAAAAAATCGGATCCCGTTCTCGATCGATTAGCACTCAGACCAGCCGCAGGACTCGCAGGTCTTACAGCCCTCAGAGTAGTACAGCGTCATGTTGCCACACTCGGGGCACTCCGGACTCTCGCCGGCGGCAAGCAGATCGTCCGTGGCGTCGGTCGTCGGCGTCTCGCGATCCGGCTTGCCACCTGCTGTGGATTCGACTGCGGCTCCGCCGTCGGTTTTCTGCGAGTCGGCCGCCGATTCGCCCTCGAGTTCGGTGAGGTTCTGTTGTTTCGGATACGGTTTGTCGATCTCGCCTCGCAGGTACCGCTGCATCGCGGTGCCGATCGCGTCGGGGATGGAGTTGATCTGCTCGCCTTTGTCCCAGGCGACCTTCGGGCTACGGATGCCTTTCAGCTCGTCGGCGATCTCCTCGGGGTCGACCCCCGACCGAAGCGCCGTCGAGATCGTCTTCGCGAGCGCTTCGGTGAACGACGCGGTAAAGCCCCCCGAGTTGCCGATGTTGGCGAACAGCTCGAACGGTCTGCCGTCGGCGTCCTCGTTGATGTTGACGTACAGCTTGCCGTAACCGGTGTCGATCCGCTGGGTGACGCCGTAGAGCACGTCCGGGCGCGGTCGCTTCTTGCCGAGCCCTTCCTCTGTAGCCGCGAACAGCTCCTCTAACTCTGCGGAAAGCTCCGATCGAACCTCCTCGTTGTCGAGGAAGTCTTCGAGGCCGCCGAAGACCGCCTCGATTTGTGCGACGATCTGTTCGGCCGCCTCGGCGTCGTCGGCGAAGTCGGCGTTCTTCGCGCGAGTCGTCAACACCTGCTTCGATCGGGTCCCGTCGCGGTAGACGGTGACGCCCTTCCCGCCGTGGTCGTAGATGTAGCGGTACACCTCGTCCATGTCCTCGACGGTCGCGGAGTTCGGGAAGTTGCAGGTTTTCGAGATCGCCGAATCGACGCCGTCCTGACACGCACACTGGACGCTCGCGTGGTCGATCCCGTCCAGATCCGAGGTGACGACGAACAGCTCGCCGATCGCCGTCGGAACGGTTTCCAGCCCCTCGACGCCGTCGAACTCGTTGTTCGCCATCTGCTCTTGGGCCTCGCGTTTGACCGCGTCGACGTCGATGTCGTTGGCCTCTAACACCCGGAGGAAGTAGTCGTCGAATTCGACGAGCATCTCCTCGCCTTGGACGTCGTCGGAGACGTTCTTGTAGTAGGCGACGTTGAAGATCGGCTCACAGCCGCCCGTCGTGTTGCCGATCATACTCGTCGTTCCTGTGGGGGCGATCGTCGTCGTGTTGTGGTTGCGAACCGGGAAGCCGTCTGCCCACTCTGCGGCGTCGAGGCCGGTGTGATGTTCGAACCACTCGGTGTACGCGGTTGGGTCGGCGTACTTCGAGTCCGCCCAGTCGTTGAACGGGCCGCGATCGAGCGCCAGCTCGTGGGAAGTCCACTTCGAGCCGTGGTTGATGTGGGTCATGAGCTGGCGGGCCACTTCGTTGCCCTCCTCGGAGCCATAGCGGATGCCGAGCTGGAGGTACAGCTGGGCGAGCCCCATGATGCCGAGGCCGATCTTGCGCATGTCGCGGACCTTCCGTTCGATCTCCTCGACCGGGAAGTCACTCATCGTGACGACGTTCTCGAGAAAGCGCGTGCCGTACTCGATGCGGTGGTCGAACGCCTCGAAGTCGATCGCTTCCGAGAGGAACGCGTCGACTGCGTCCTCGAAGCTGTCGTACTCCTCGCCGTGTGCGTCGTACCAGACACGCCAGTCGGGCGCGTCGAGATCGGCGATCGTCGAGAGGTTGATGTGGCCGAGATTACACGCCTCGTACTCCTCGAGGGGCTGTTCGCCGCAGGGGTTTGTCGCCAATATCTCGTGGTCTGGGTGTTCCTCCACGTCGAACGAGTGCTGTTTGTTCACTCGCTCGAGGTAGATCACGCCGGGTTCGCCGTTCTCGTGGGCTCCCTGGACGATGTGTTCCCACAGTTCCGCAGCCGGGATCGACAGCACCTCGCCGACTTCGACGTGGTGGCCCAGGTCGAACATCTCGTAGATCTCCTTGGTCTCCGGCGTCGCGACGTGGGGGTTTTCGGTTCGGGGGTTGGTGAAGACGAACTCCTCGTCGTTGTAGAGCGCCTCCATGAAGTCGTCGGTGACGCCCACCGAGATGTTGAAGTTCGACAGGTGCCCTTCGACGGCGTTGCGGAGGTGTTTCGGCACGCGACCCTCCTCGTCGATGAGTTCACGCGCCTCCTCGAGCGCGTCAGCGAAGGAGGTGTGCGTGTAGTCGTCCGGGTCGTTCAATCGCAGGCTGTGCGCCAACGAGACGTCCTTGTTCTTCGCGTGGAGGAACTGGATAACGTCGGGGTGTGAGACGCGCATGACGCCCATCTGTGCGCCGCGGCGCGCACCGCCCTGTGCGATCGTTTCGCACATTTGGTCATACGTGCGCATGAACGTGATCGGTCCCGAGGCGATCCCGCCCGTCGAGCCGACGGCGTCGCCGTACGGCCGGAGTTTCCAGAAAGCATAGCCCATGCCGCCTCCGCTCTGAAATACCTCCGCGGCCTCTTTCATCGTCTGATGGATGTCTTCGATGTCGTCGCCCGGCGAGTCGACGAAACACGCCGACAGCTGCTGCAGTTCGTCGCCGGCGTTCATCAGCGTCGGCGAGTTCGGCATGAACGACAGCATCGTCATCTGTTCTTCGAACTCCGCGGCGATCGACTCGACGTGCGCTGCGATCTCCGCGGGGAGTTCGGGGACGACCGTGTCGTAGGCGAACTTGTTGACGTTGTACACCGACAGCGTCGTCTCCGCGTCGTCCGACGTGGTGACGCCCGTTCCGAAAACCTCCGCTGCCAGTTCGTCGCGCCGCGGGTGATCGGGTTTGATCTGCTCGGGCGTAACCGTGATCTCGACGTCGCGTTTTTCGGCTTCGAAGACCGCCTCCGCGAGCGCGACGTTCTTCGCGACGCGTTCGAAAAGCTCCTCTTGGGTTTCGATCGTCTCGCCGTCGGCGTTCTTCCGGAGGTACCGGGCCGGCAGGATGTTGGCATACGCGTTGGCAGTCAGTCGCTCCTCGAGGGTCGACCCCTCCGTGCGCTTGATGGGCAACTGCAGTTCGTCGGCCGTTAGTTCGGTGTTACTCACGCGTGTACCTCCTCGGCTGGCACGCCGGTTGCTGTCGCCGTAGTTCGGTAATCGGGGGTGTGCGTTGTGTGCATTTTAGACGGGAGTTTGGTACCGATGCAACCCTCATAACAGCTTTGGTTGTAGTAGTGCAACTCAGGTTTACATCGATGCCTCTGTTTGGTTGACAGTGCTGACCGGTGCGGACGGAGCCGTCTCGGCTCCGTGCGCGGGTTACTATTTGGTAGGTGCTCCGACCGTATAATACTGTCCAGAGCGGAGTGAAAGTGATTCGTGGGACCACTGGCCACGGACCGTCGTCGAGCCGATCGATTCGCCCCGTTCTCGATCGACGCGTCGATCGCGGTACTGATGTGTCGGTAACACTCGGTCCTGATCGATCGTCGGTTCACCCTACCGCCCTCGTCACTTCCGATCGATCGCCGGGAGCCGGTCGTCCCTTCGGCAGTGCCGATCGGCGTCGTCGGGGCGTCGCTGTTCGAAATCAGGTGTGCCTTCGCGTTGGGCACAATCGGAACCAACCGACTGGATTGATGTGGGTAACGAACAGTTATCGAGCGGGCATCGGAACCGATTCGAGGAAATTCGCGATTACGTCCGGTCCGACGCCGGTGAGGACGCTCTCGGGGTGAAACTGCACGCACTCGATCGGGTACTCGCGATGTCGGACGCCCATGACTAGTTCGGTCCCGTCGTGATCGGTCGTGGCCGACACCTCGAAGCAGTCCGGAACGTCGAGCGCCACGAGCGAGTGGTACCGACCTGCGCGGAACCCCTGATCGAGTCCCTCGAACACCCCGCGACCGTCGTGATCGATCGGGTACGCCTTCCCGTGGACCGGCTCTGGCGCGTGACCGATCGACCCGCCGTACTCGTAGACGGCCGCTTCGAGGCCCAGACAGACCCCCAGCGTCGGGACGGTGGGACTGAGCTCTCGGAGGACATCCGTCGTCACGCCGACGTCCCGGTCGGTTTCCGGATGGCCCGGTCCCGGGCTGATGACGATCGCGTCAGGATCGAACTCCCGGATCTCCGACAGCGACGCGGTGTTTTTCACCACCTTGATCTCGATCGGCTCACCGTCCGGACCGTGCTGTTCGGAAACGTACTCGACGAGGTTGTACGTGAACGAATCGAAGTTGTCGACGAAGAGGACTCTCATAGCTCGCCCTCGATCGTTGGTTCGCAGTCGGTTCCTGCTGATTCGGATTCGGATTCGGATTCGGATTCAGATTCGGATTCAGATTCGGATCTGTGTTCCGAACCGAATTCAGATTCGGATCTGCGTTCTGTTCTCGATCGCTTCACGTCGCGGCCGTTCGCCTCGCGTTCTTCGATCGCCTCGATCGCCGCGAGGACGCCGCCCATCTTCTGTTCGGTCTCCTCGTATTCGGCTGTTGGATCGCTGTCGGCGACCACTCCAGCGCCCGCCTGGACGGTGATTCGATCGAGTCCATCCGCCGCTCCATGTTCGACCGTCGCCGTCCGGATGACGATCGCGAAATCGGCGTCGCCACTCCAGGAGAAGTAGCCGACGCCGCCGCCGTACACGCCGCGAGGCGTCCGTTCTAGCTCGTCTATGATCTCCATCGCCCGCACTTTCGGCGCGCCCGTCAGCGTCCCTGCGGGGAACGTCACGCGCGCGGCGTCGAACGCGTCGGCGTCAGACGCGAGCGTCCCCGTCACGGTCGATTCGATGTGCTGGACGTGAGAGTATTTGATCACGTTCATGAACTCTTCGACCTCGACGGAGCCGGGTTCGGCCACCCGCCGAACGTCGTTTCGGGCGAGGTCGACGAGCATGGTGTGTTCGGCCCGTTCCTTGCCGTCTGCGAGCATCTCCCCGGCGAGGCGCCGATCGTCGACGGGGCTGTCCCCGCGCGGGCAGGTACCGGCGATCGGGTTCGAGACGATCCGATCGCCCTGTACCGACACCAGCGTCTCGGGACTCGACCCGACGATCGACAGGTCGTCGTGCGACAGGAGGTACATGTACGGCGAGGGGTTCACCTCTCGAAGCGCCTCGTAGAGGCCGATCGCGTCGATCTCGCCGGTCAGTTCCCGGGTCCGGGAAATGACGCCTTGGTAGATGTCCCCATCCAGCACGTGTTGTTTCGCCCGTCGCACCGCCGCCTCGTATTCGTCCTGCGGCCCGGCCGTTTCGCCGGTTCGAACGAAGCCGCCCGGATCCGGCTCGGCGGCGTCCGTTAGCGTCGCGAGGACGTCCGCGGCTTCCGCGCGGATCGACTCGTAGACCGATCGAAGGTCGTCATCCGGGGTGACGATCGGCGTGAAGACCAGTTCGACCGTGTCGGCGACGTCGTCGAAGACGAGCGTCTTCGTTGTCAACGCGAACTGCGCGTCGGGAAGATCGACTGACGGCCGATCGAGCCCGACCTCGTTCAAAAAGAGGTCGTAGACGGCTTCGTGTGCGAGAAAGCCCACCAGTCCACCCGACAGCTGCTGGCGATCGGTGTCGGGAAAGCCGTACCGATCGAGGTTCGGAAGCGTCGTTCGGAGCCGATCGAGTACGTCCCCGCCGTCGGGTTCGACGGCACCGAGGAGTTCTTCGAGCCGGTCGCCCGTCGCACCCAGCACGTTCACCGTCGTCGATTCGGCGGTCACCGAAACGACCGCGTCCGGATCGTAGCCGACGAAGGAGTATCGGGCGTGGCGATCGGCGTCCGCCGAGGCACCGAAGGCCCCGTCGGGATCGCTCGAGGCGATCTTTTCGGCGCTTTCGAGCAGGAAGTTGTACGGGCTCTCCCCGGCAAGTGCGGCGTACGCGCCGAGCGGCGAACTGTCGACTTCGAGCGTGGCCGCAATCCGAACGACGGCGGGGTCGTCGACGGCTTCCAGTAGCGATCGGAATTCGGTCCGATCGCGATCGAACGCGAGGTTCGCCGAGACGTCGGCTGCGTCACTCATACAGTTCGACCTCCAGTTCCCTGCCCGCGTTGCGCACGAACGTCGCAACCGCGTTGTGGTCCTTTCGGCCCGCCCGCGATTCGACGCCGGAGGCGACGTCAACGGCGAAGGGGGTTGCGACACGTATCGCCTCGGTCACGTTCTCCGGCGTCAATCCCCCCGCGAGGACGACCGGCGACGTCAGCGACTCGGCGAGTTCGCCGGTCGCCTTCCAGTCGTGCGTCTCGCCGGTTCCACCGGCTCCCGCCTCGTCGGTCGAATCGACGAGGATCGCGTCTGCGGCTTCGTCGAGGTCGTGCGCGCGCGTCGTATCCGTGTGATCGAGCACCGAGATCAGCTTCACGCCGGTCGACGCCCTGATGAAGCCCAGGTCGTCGGCGTCGAACGATCCGTGCAGCTGCAGGGCGTCCGGACGGATCGTCCGGACGAGATCGACGGCGTGTTCGGTGTCCTCTGGCATCGTCACGAGGGTCGCCGTCACGAACGGCGGGACCGCGGCGATCAGTTCCGCGGCGGTGCCCCGATCGACTTCCCGCGGCGTTTCGACGGGGACGTCCGTGATGACGCCGACGGCGTCGACTCCGGCCTCGATCGACGCGCGCAGGTCCGCCGGATCGGTGAGCCCACAGATCTTCACACGCGCCATCTATCGTCCCGCCCCGCTCGCCTCGGGGCGTTCTGTCGCCTCGCTCGCGCCGCGAAGCGCCTCGAGTTTGGCTTCGGCGCTCCCCGAGTCGATCGCCGCCGCGGCGCGCTCGACGCCGTCGTCGATCGAGTCGGCGAGCCCGGCGACGTAGATCGCCGCGCCCGCGTTCGCCAGGATAATGTCCCGTTTCGGGCCGGTCACCTCGCCGGTCAGGATGCCGGTGAGATCGGCGGCGTTCGCCTCGGGTGACCCGCCGGACACGTCGGCGACGGGTGCGGTTTCGAGCCCGACGTCTTCGGGTTCGAGCGTGTAGGTCGCCACGTCGTCGCCGTCGACCTCGGCGACCGTCGTCGGACCGTGGATCGCGATCTCGTCCAGTCCGTCGCCGTGAACGACGAGCGCGCGGTCGATCGGCATGTGTGCCAGCGATCGGGCGATCGTCGGCACGAGGGCCGGATCGTAGACGCCGAGGACCTGCGCGTCCGCACCTGCAGGATTGGTGAGTGGGCCGAGGACGTTGAATACGGTTCGCATCCCCAGTTCCTTTCGCGGCCCGATCACGGCCTTCATCGCCGGATGGAACACGGGTGCGAGCATGAAGCCGATCCCGGCGTCCTCGATCGCCGCTTCGACCGCGTTCGGTTCGGCGTCGACGTTCACGCCCGCCGTTTCGAGCACGTCGGCGCTCCCGGAGGACGAAGAAACCGAATAGTTCCCGTGTTTCGCGACTGCTACGCCCGCGCCTGCGGCCACGATCGCGCTCGTCGTCGAGACGTTGATCGTGTCGTAGTCGTCGCCGCCGGTCCCACACGTGTCCACGAGCGGTCCCCGATCGGGGTCGATCGTCCGGGCGGCGTCGCGCATGCCCCGTGCGAAGCCGGCGATCTCGGCTTCGGTTTCGCCCTTTGCTCGGAGGGCGGCTAGGAGCGCGCCGATCTGCGCCTCGGTCGCCTCCTCGAAGACGAGGCTCGCGGCTTCGCGCGCCTCGTCCACTGTGAGATCGATCCCGTCTGACACCCGTTCGATGTACGTCTGCATTTTAGGTCACCAATGTATGTGTTCGTCTTACGATGTACAACTCTGTTCATCGATAAAAGGTTGTCGGCGGACAGATGGACGGGCATTTTGGGTGGTAGCGGCAACCTGGCTAAACCCGAACTCCGTCCGGCACGATACGCGATCGCCCGGTTCGGATCGCACGTTCGTCCCTGCGGGTGTCGAAAGGGACGGCACCCAGCAACACCGACAGCACCCAGCCGCACTGACAGCACCCAGCAACACCGACAGCACCCAGCAACACCGACAGCACCCAGCAACACCGACAGCACCCAGCAGTACGAACGCTAATCACGCCGGAGTGTGAGCGGTACCTATGTCGTCTTACGTCGCGGACGCCCGTCTCGGAGAGATCGCGTCGTCGCTCCGTTCCGGACGATCGACGCCGAGCGCCACGCTCGATCGCCTCGAGGAACGCATCGATCGGATCGACGCGGAGGTGCGAGCGTTGCTACCGGAGGAACATCGATTCGATCGGCTCGAGCGGGAGGCCGCCGCGCTGGAAGCGCGCTATCGGGACCCGGGTTCGCGGCCGCCGCTGTACGGCGTTCCGATCGGCGTCAAGGACATCTTTCACGTCGACGGTCAGCAAACGATCGCGGGATCGTCGCTCCCAGCCGACGAGTTGACCGGGGGCGAGTCGGCTGCCGTCACGGCGCTACGAGCCGCCGGCGCGCTCGTGCTGGGCAAGACGGTGACGACCGAGTTCGCCTACTTCGCGCCCGGACCGACCCGAAATCCGCACAACCTCGAGCACACGCCGGGTGGATCCTCGAGCGGTTCGGCCGCGGCGGTCGCTGCCGGCCTGTGTCCGCTCGCGCTGGGCAGCCAGACGATCGGCTCGGTGAACCGCCCGGCGGCGTTCTGTGGGGTCGTCGGCGTCAAACCGAGCTACGATCGGATCCCGATCGACGGCGTCCTGCCGGTCGCGCCGTCGGTCGACCACGTCGGCTTCTTCACGCAGGACGTCCACGGTGCGATCCGCGCGGCGAACGTCCTGTACGACGATTGGCGCAGCGGCGAGCGGCCGACCGAGGACCCGACGATCGCCGCGGTCGACGGGCCGTACCTGCAGCAGGCGTCCCAAACGGGGCGGACACACTTCGATCGACACGTCAATGCGCTCGAAACCGCGGGGTTCGAGGTCGAACGACTGACCGTCGTTCCGGAGATCGAGTCGGTCAACGATCGACACACCGACCTCGTCGCCGCCGAGACGGCGCTGTCACACGCAGCGCGCTTCCCGCGGTACGCGGATCGGTACGCCGACGAGACGGCGGCGCTCATAGAGCAGGGCCGCGACGTCGACGTCGGTTCACTGTGCGATGCGCGCGCCGGCCGTCTCGCGCTCCGCAATGCGGTACACGATCGGATGGACGAGTACGGGATCGACCTCGTGATCAGCCCGGCCGCCCCCGGGCCCGCCCCGGCGGGGCTCGAGACGACCGGCGATCCGATCATGAACCTCCCGTGGACGCACGCCGGAGTTCCGACCGTGACGGTCCCGGCCTCCAAAACCGGTGCCGGACTCCCGATCGGGCTGCAATGTTCGGCGCGGTTCGGTGCTGACGAGTCGCTCTTGCGGTGGTGTGGGTCGATCGCCGATGCGCTGACGTCGGGTGCGGCCTAAAGCGGCTCCACTGCCGTCGAAGGGATCATCGGCGTCTTTTCGAAGGAACCGTTTGTGTCTGTGACCGACGAATTGGTGAAGAGCAACCGCCTCAGTCTGGTTTCGCTGTAGATTTGTGCGTGATCCAGTAACGTTGCTGTGTGGGTGATCCGAGCCAGCAACGCCCGATTGACACCGATCGTGTGCCCTGCTCCCAACGTGGACCGTACCACGGAAAGTCGCATACAGAGGCTCGATTCGAAAGCTTCAATTACTTGCCCCGGATACGTAAAAACGCGTCAGAACGGGACGAACCAGAGCGGGTTTGTGGTCTAGTCTGGTTATGACACCTCCTTGACATGGAGGAGGCCGGCAGTTCAAATCTGCCCAAACCCATACCGGATTCGAAGAAAGCGTTGTTTTCCTCGTTTCGTTGTCCTCGAGAGCACCCTCGCCTGACATTACCTCGATCGTGTTCGAATACATCAACACTGCACCGTGTCGATCGTAGCGACAACCCCCTCGTTTCAGGTCGAAATTCGTCGATTGTGCACTGACGGCCTCGCGGTTCCGTTC
>JBNJFV010000017.1:0-3875 GCA_051747145.1 Halobacteriota archaeon | reverse complement strand
GCACACACGGATCGGTGGCCGATCGCCCCTCGGAAACCGATGAAACAAGCTTCAAGACATCGGGAGGTGTACCGTTTCGCATAGAATATGGATATCACTGATATCGTTGTGCAGGAGTTCGTCGAAGTCGACGCCGACGAACGACTCGGGAAGATCCGCTCTCTGTTCGAATCGAAACATCCCAAGGGGATCGTCGTGATGGAGGACGGCGACTACACGGGCGTCATCGGCGAAGCCGAACTCGTCAAATCACGCATCGGGGACGACACGAAAGCAAGCGTCCTGATGACCTCGGCTCCGCGCGTCGATCGACACGAGAACGTCCGCGAAGTCGCTCGCGTCCTCGTGGAGGGCGACGTGCGGATCGCACCGGTGTATTCGGGCGAACGATTGGACGGCATCATCACGACGGACGCGATCCTCCGGGCGGTGTTACCGAACCTCAACGCGCTCACCGTCGAGCAGATCTACTCTGCGGACGTCATAACGATCGCCGAGAAGGCCCAGATCGGCCAGGCGATAAACCGGCTCCGCGAACACGGCATCTCGCGACTGCCGGTGACAGACGACAACGGCACGCTCGCCGGCGTCATTACGACGCACGATTTGGTGGAGTTCGTCGTTCGCGATCAGGATCGACAGGGCAAGGGCGATCGATCCGGCGACATCGATCGCATGCTGGACTTGCCGGTGTACGACCTCATGACGAGTCCCGTACTCACGACCGGACTCGAAGAGTCCGTCGACGTCGCCGTCGAACGGATGCTCGAAAACGACATTGCCGGCCTCGTCGTCACGCCCGACGGAAGCGACGCCGTCGAGGGGGTCGTGACCAAAACCGACGTGCTTCGGGCGCTTACGTTCACCGAGGAGGAACGGATGGACGTCCAGATCACGAACGTCGATCTGCTCGATTCGATCGATCGCGGGGAGATCACCGACTCGATCACGCAGGTCGTCGACAAATACCAGGAGATGAACGTCCACCACGCACACGTTCGATTCCACGAGCACAAAGAGAAGCTCCGCGGGACGCCGCTCATCCAAACGCAGATCCGACTCCGGACGAACCACGGGCAGGTCGCCGGCTCGGGTGAGGGATACGGTGCCGATCACGCATTTCACGTCGCGCTGGACAAACTCGAGCGGAACGTCCTCGAACTAAAGGGCGTCAACGCCGACGAGACGTACCAAGGCCAGCTCCTGCGGAAACTGGGCGATTTGTAACTTCGATTCTAAAAGCCGTCGGTCGTTTCGAGGCCGCCGTTCGTAATTCGGAACGTGGCGGACTCGCCCGCCGGTTTCGCACGATGTTTTTCGAGCGTAGCGCGGCGGTTCCCGCCCCGAAACCGATCGAGTCGGACCACGACGCCGGTCCAGTGTTCCAGGGTGTGGCCACCGAGCCCGCGAACGCGATCGGTATCGGGATCGGAAAACACCTGGTTCGTGACGACCACCGCGAGGTCGTGTTTGCGTGCCAACGATAGCAGGTGCGTGATCTGTCGTGCGACCGCACGGAGCGATTCGCCGCCGGTCTGATCGCCGCTGCGTTCGAGCCGATAAAAGCCGGTCGCGCTGTCGAGGACGATCAACTCGACCGACTCGGCGAACTCTTCGGCGTCTCGAACCGCCTCTGCCTGCTCGTCGAAGTCCATCGCCTCCGAGACGATCAACCGGGCGGCCACGTCTTCCGTCGGTTCCCCGCTTTCTGCCTCGATTAGCTGGCGAAACCGATCGACTGACAGCCCTTCGGTATCGATGTAGAGTGCCCGATCGCCCTTGAGGGCGACAGCGACCGCAGCCGAAAGCACGAGGTTCGTCTTCCCGGCTGCCGGCGGGCCGTACACCTGCGAGACGGTTCCGCGTTCGAATCCGCCCCCCAGGAGGTCGTCGATCGCCGAACAACCGGTGGACACTGGCGAGGTCACACTCCTCGTATGCGGGGTACTCGCAAAAACGCCCCGATCGACGACGGCACTCCCGATCGATGACGTCACCCCGATCGGAGCTACTTTGGCGTCGATCCCGTCCGTTCGGGACCTCAGTCGTTTTCCGCACGCAGCCCGTATCGGCGGTCGTGATCGTCGTCGCGACGGAGGATTTCCGGCTGTACCACGAGGCGGTAACCGCCTTACGTGAGCGGGGCGTGACGTTTACCACGATCGAACCGACCGCGGATCTCCCGACGGGAACGACCGTCGTGATCGCGGGCGAACGCGACCGGATCTCCCTCGACGACCGACCGGACGTCGAACTCGTTCGTGCGGCCCCCGACTCGATTCGCCCGGCGATCGAGGCGGCGCTGTCGATTCTTCGCGGCGGCGACGGGCGGTTCGTCGTCGGCGTCGATCCCGGCGCGAACCCTGGAATCGCCGTTCTGTCGGGTGAGACAGTCGTCGCGGCGTTTCAGGTACCGCTGACGGAGGCTGTCGACGTGATCGAATCGGAGATCGAAGACGCGACGAATCCCCTCGTCCGGATCGGTGACGGCGCACGGCTCCAGGGTGCCCGGATCGTGAACGGCCTCTCGGACGCGTCGATCGAACTCGTCGACGAGACCGGGACGACGCCGTATCTCGGCTCGGGTGCGCGGGGAATGGGCGACGTGCTCGCGGCGGTCAACATCGCCCGTCTGGAGGGCGAGCCGATCGGCTCGCGAGAGATCGAACCGACCGCGGGCGAACTCGAACGGATCAAAACCGAATCCAGGGCGCGATCGGACGGCGACCGGACGATCTCTGAATCGCTCGCCAGGGACGTCGCCGCCGGCGAGCGAACGATCGACGAGGCGATCGCGGCTCATCGGAAGCGGGCCGAGGACGACGGCCCCGACTAGGTGGTGATTCGACTACGGCTGTGTCGCGTCGTGGAACTGCGATTCGGCTCGGCGGGCGACCTCCCTGATCGGCAGGCCCGTTTCGCGTGCGACCGCCGCTGCGTCGTCGTGTTCGGCACTCACGTCGTAGCGATCGCCGTCGGCCGTCGTGGCGATCTTCACGGTGACGTCGTAGCGCGTCCCCTCGTGTTCGACAGCGGCCGTTTCGAACGTACGGTCTGCGATCCACCGATGGACTGCACCGTGTTCTCTGATCCCGAGCGTTCCGGTTTCGACGGCGAGGCGGTGGGCCACCCGTTCGGCGTCTTCGGCGTGCACGATCACCTTGACGAGGTGGCCCGGTCGCGACTTTTTCATCGTCGTCGGCAAGATTGACACGTCTCGCGCCCCGGCCGCAGCAAGCGTCTCCTGGAGGCTTCCAAGCGTTTCGGGCGTCGCGTCGTCGATGTTGGTCTCCAGTACGGTGATCTTTTCGCGGGCGAGTCGGTGTCCGCCGTCGCCGACGATCGCCCGAAGCACGTTCGGGTGCGTCTTGAAAGTCGCCGCACCCGCCCCGTACCCCGACGCGTCCACGTCGATCGCGGGGAGGTGTTCCACGCCGGTGGCGATCTCCGCGAGGATGGCCGCGCCGGTCGGCGTCAGGAGCTCGGCGTCGATCGGGCCGCCGGTGATCGACCAGTCGGCGTCGGCGGCGATTTCGAGCACCGCCGGGGCGGGGATCGGGTACGTTCCGTGACTCATCGTCGTCTCGCCGCCGCCGGTCGCAAGCGGCGTCGTCACGACGCGATCTGGGTCGACGTCGTGAAGGAGCGCCATCGCCCCGGTGACGTCGGCGATCGCGTCGTCGGCACCGACTTCGTGGAAGTGGATCGCCGACAGTGCTTCGCCGTGGATCGTCGCTTCGGCCTCGCCGAGCCGTCTGAACGCTCCGAGCGCGTCGCGCTCTACCGGTGTAGGTAGGTCCATACCGCGGACGATCTGGACGACGTCCTCGTAGCTTCGGTGTGGGCCGTGACCTTCCGCAGGTGTGTGTTCGTGA
>JBNJFV010000016.1:12261-26190 GCA_051747145.1 Halobacteriota archaeon | reverse complement strand
CGTGTAGTACGCCCCGGTGGCCTGCGCTGGTGTTGCTTCCTGTAGCGATCGGGCACAACCCATGATCGCTCGCGCGAGAAGCGACTTGCCGCTGCCGGTCGGCGCACGGACGAGGACGACCTCGTTGCCGGCCTCGAAGGCGTTCTGGATGTCCGAAAGCGCCTGCTTTTGGGTACCGCGATAGCTCGGTGCGGGGAATTCCTCGAAGATCCGCGAGGGCTGCACGGGAGGCGATCGGTCGTCCTCGGTGAAAAACGTGCGGATGTGGTCGTCCCCGCGTGCGAACGACGGTACGTTTTCGCTGGCTCACTTTTCGGCTGTCCGTCGGAGGTCGGCTACGTCCCGTGCCGTCGGTTCCCGATCGGCGGGCAGCCGATCGACGCAGTCCAGACAGAGGAAGTGCTCACTCCCGTCTGCGAGTTCGAGCGACAACCCGCCAGTGGGGCCCCAGTTGAAACTCCACAGGTCGCCGATCCCCCCGGCGATCTTCACCCGTTTGTCACACCCGTCGCAGCGACGCGTCGCCATACGATCATTTCGGGATGTACCCCCTTCACCCCTCCGTTCGGCCGATCGACGGGAACGACCGACGTCGACGGACCGAACGCGAGGGTTGATGACGGATGCTACCGTCTCACATTGTATGGACGTGAACTGTCAGGGATGTGCTGGGTGTTGCATCGACTGGCGGCCGCTCGTCCCCGACCCGATCGATCACGAACACGCGGGCGGTCGGCCGCCGATCGACGGCACGTACAACCTCGTTCCGCTCACCGGCGAGGAGGTGCGTGCGTTCGTCGACGCCGGATACGGCGACGCCATGACGCCGCGTCTCTTCGAGGCCGGTCCGGCCGACGACAGCGTCTCCGTCGACGGATACGACCTCGCCGCGATCGGCGACCGCCCCGTGTTCTACCTCGGCCTTCGAAAGCCGCCGAAACCCGTCGGTCCGTTCGACCTCGACCGTCGGTGGCTGCGGTCGTGTGCGTTTCTCGATCCGGAGACGCTTCGCTGTCGGATTCACGGCGACGATCTGTATCCCGACACGTGTGGGCACTATCCGGAGCACAACCTTCTGCTCGACGCCGAAACAGAGTGTGAGCGCGTCGAACGATCGGTCGACAGCCGGAAACGGCTCGTCGATCCGACGCTCCCGGCGGACGTCGAACGCCCGCCGTTCGGTCCGGGCGCGGTCGGGTACAAACTCTTTGCGCATCCAGACCCCGAGCAGTTGCCCGGCGTCGTCTCCAGGCTCGCGGTGAACGAACTGACGGACGCCGATCGGGCCGCGTTCGTCGCGATCGCCTGTGGATCCAGCCCCGGGACGGTCGAGATAAACGACGCGGTCCGCGATCGATGCCGGCGGGCCGCACTCGATGCCTCGTCGTGGATCGGTCGATCGATCGAGGAGTGGACGGACCGGGCTGATTCTGTCGGTTCACAGGCGACGGTCGAAGCGCCGGGCACTGTCGAAACGGACTACGGTGCGCCCGACGCTGGCGAGTGGTAAAGGAACCGTGAGCACAGCCTCCCGTTCGTCGATCGCGGCTCCGATACGAGACTACCCACAGCAGCCGCTACGATCGGACGGATTTCTTGTAGAATCTGGCAACTACTGGAACGGACGACCGCTCACTTGCCTTGAATTTCTTTGAACTGATCGAGCAGCGCGTCGGTGGAGTCCCCGGAGTCGTACGAGAGCGTCCCTCGGTACTCCGATCGCTCCTCCTCGAAATCGGCGTCTATCGTCCCCGTTTTCTGTGCGCGGCGCTCGTGCTCGTCTTCGTCATAGGCACCCATTGACATGGTATACTCTATCTTGGAAATATCTCGCTATATATCTAACGGTTACGTACGATAATTATGTTTTTTCCCATACAATTCAGAACCCACCAGAACACGTATACGTTTGTGCCGCCTGCCATCACTTGTGGCTAAACCGCTTCGATTCAGGTATGCGCCGGGCCGGTGGACGGCCGGGCGCGTACACAACGATATCTATCAGCCATTGGACGGCAACCTCGGTGCCGAGGCGTCGTCCCCGTGGTTTTCTCCTCCAGGCGGCTTCGACGCCAGACGGTTCGACATGGACAACGGCGACGTCGCGTTGGTCTGCTGGAGTGGCGACGACGACGGACCGACTGGTGTCGACGGCGGTCCTGCGGCGTATTGGCTCGGCAACACCGAAACGCCCGAAACGCTGTGGCGTACCGACAAGTACGGCTTCGAGGAGGTACCGTACCCGATCGCCCGCTGGGCCCAGCGAGAGCTTCTGGCGCAGTTACACGAGGAGTCGCCGTGGCTCGAGGCGTATCCGCACCTCTCGTGGTTCTTCCTCCCCGTGTTCCTCTCGAAAGACGGACGGCAAACGACCCGCAAGTTCTTTTCGGAATACGCAGCGGGGTTTCCGGACGCCGACCCCGACGCGGCGCTTTCGTTCTACGAGTCGTTTCTGCAGACCGGTTCGCTTGACCCCTATCGTGGAGTTATGGCCGGCAAACTTGGTACGTCGAAGTACTTCGATCGCACGCGGATGACCGCGGCGATGGGCGAGTTCACCGTCGGGAAGCTCCTCGTCGAGGCCGGCTACGAGATCACCCCGGAAATCGAGGTAACGACCGGCCATTCGATCGACTATCGCGCAGATCCGGTCGGTACGGAGGGTTCGGAGGGCGTGCTCGTCGAAGTGACCCGCCCGCTTCCGCCCGCCCGCCGATCGATCGATTCGCCGATCGGCGCGGTGCGTGACACCGCACAGTCGAAGGCGACCGGACAACTCGACTCACACGCCGGCGGGGTCGTCCTCTTCGTCGACTGCTCGTCGTTCCCCGACGACGACTGGGACGCCATCATCTCCGAACAGCCGGCCATTCGGCACAAACCAGCTCTCGTGTTCCGCGCTCGACCGGACGGCCGGCTCGAAGGGTACACGAAGGGACGGTTCCCGCTCGATCTGGAACGGACGATCGACATCGTCCAGACGGCCTGATCGTCCAGCCGGTCAGATCGCTGAGACGGCCAGACCGTCCAGACGGCCTGATTGTACCGTCGTGGCACATACTCCGTTGCCGATCTGATTAGCATCCTGTCGATCGATCGATCGATCAGTCCTGTTCACTCAATCGGAGATCGTGACGACTGTTAGAAATCACAGCAACTATCAAAAACGGAACGATCAGTCCACCACTGTGCACGTTCGTACACGAGGGTCGATCAGAACGAGACTGGGTCGGGCCCGTTTTCGCCCAGCGCGTACTGGTCGCGATCGCTGTAGAACCGTCGTCCGATCGCCTTGTGACTCAACGCGGAGATGACGGCCGTCCGGGCGTCGTTCGGCCCGTAGTAGGTTTCCTCCCCGAGTCTGGAGAGTACCTCTCCGAGCGTCTCAGATCCGTTCTGGAGTTCGATTCGGCTGTCGCCGTAGGCGGTGATCAGCTCGGTAGTCGTCGCGGGATACTCGTGTCCGGTCAGCAGATCGTCGGTGCTGTACAATCGCATCAACAGCCTCTCGCACTCACACATCCTTAATGATTTTCCATGTATGTATATGGACTCGTGGGTATTCCTTAATGATCGTTAAGGTCAGACCACAACGGCTTTTCGCCCGCTCCCCGTGGGGCTCGTATGGACTGTCCTCGTCCGGTTTCGGACCTGCACGTGCACACGAGGGCCTCGGACGGATCGCTCTCGATCGGGGCGATCCCGCAGGCTGCGGCGGCAGCCGACCTCGATCTCGTAGCCGTCACCGATCACGACGTGATTCACCCGGAGATCACCGCGCCGGTCGTCGAGCTGGAGGGGGTTACGCTCGTCCGCGGGATCGAACTTCGCGTCGACGCGGGATCGCAGTCGGTCGATCTGCTCGGATACGCTGTCGACCCGACGCCACCACTGGAGGCGGAACTCGACCGGCTCCAGCGGGACCGCAAAGAACGCGGTGCCGCGATCGTCGATCGGGTCGAATCGCGACTCGGCGTCGATCTGGACCTCGAACCCAGCCGCGGAATCGGTCGCCCACACGTCGCGCGGGCGATCGCCGCCAGTGACGCCCCCTACGACGTACAGGGCGCCTTTGACGACCTGATCGGGGACGGCGGGCCGTGTTACGTCCCCCGCGCCCTCACGCCGTTCGAACGGGGCCGATCGCTCCTTTCGGACTCGTGTGCGGTCGTCTCGCTCGCACATCCGTTCCGGTATCCGGATCCAGACGCGGCGTTGGCTCTCGCGCCGACGCTCGAGGCGATCGAGCGGTATTATCCGTACGGCAAGGACGTCGACACGGGACCGATCGATCGGCTCGTTCGGGAGCACGACCTCCTCGTTACCGGTGGAAGCGACGCTCACGACGCGACGCTCGGCGTGTGCGGGGTGTCGGGGGCCGACGACGAGGCGTTCCGATCGCGGCTCCCGAGAGCGGAAGCTTATACACCGTCGGGCGTCTAGAGGGAGTATGCGTTGTCACTACTGCGATCGCGAGGCTGCGTATGCCGCCGAAACCGACGGCATCAAAGTCGGGCTCTGTTCGGAGCACTTCCGCGATCGTCTCGAGGAGCTTTCGGACTCCGAGGAGTTCGCGGCGCTTCGCGACCAGCTCGACGTGACCAGAACCGAGTGAGTGGCGTCTCGCCCGCAAATCGACCCTCGCTGATTTTGCCGGCCGTCCATTCGCTCGGACACTCCGTTCGATGCGTCGGCTGTCGTGGCAGTCGAACCGAACGACACGACTTTCCCGGATGCACGCCGATCGTGTAGCAATGACCGTCCACCCCTCGACGCGACCACGACGGCTCCGAACCGACGGCGTTCGACGACTCGTGCGTGAGACGTCGCTGCACGCAAGCGACCTGATCGCCCCCATCTTCGTCGACGCGACGATCGACGAGCGGGTGTCGATCGACTCGATGCCGGGCCACGAACGCGTGCCGGTCGACGACGCGGTCGATCGGGTCGCAGAGATAACGGCCACGGGCGTCGAGGCCGTGATGGTGTTCGGCATCCCGGACTCCAAGGACGAACACGGAACTCGCGCGTACGCGGACGACGGCGTTGTCCAACGTGCGATGCGTCGAATCGCAGCGGAGACGGACGTCTACCTCGTCGGGGACGTCTGTCTGTGCGAGTACACAGACCATGGCCACTGCGGCGTCGTCGAACCGCACGCTCGAACCGACCCCACGCTAACCGTCGAAAACGATCCGACACTCGAACTGCTCGCGAAAACCGCCGTCTCGCAGGCCGCCGCGGGTGCGGATATGGTCGCCCCGTCGGCGATGATGGACGGGATGGTGGGGGCGATCCGCACCGGCCTCGACGAGGCGGGGTTCGAGGACGTGCCGATCATGAGCTACGCCGCCAAGTACGAGTCGGCCTTCTACGGGCCGTTTCGCGACGCCGCCGACGGCGCGCCCGCCTTCGGCGATCGGCGCCACTACCAGATGGACCCCGCGAACGCCCGCGAAGCGCTCCGGGAAGTCCGCCTCGACGTCGCGGAGGGTGCGGACGTACTGATGGTGAAGCCGGCGCTTGCGTACCTGGACGTCGTCTCTGCGCTCCGAGGCGAGTTCGAGCATCCGGTCGCCGCCTACAACGTCTCGGGGGAGTACGCGATGATTCAGGCCGCCGCTGCGAAGGGGTGGCTCGATCTGGAAGCGACGGCCTACGAGTCGCTGCTGTCGATCAAACGGGCGGGGGCGGATCTGATCGTGACGTACTTCGCGGAGGATATCGCCGATCGACTCTAGGTTTGCGGTGTCTATTCGATCGAGGTCGGGGATCCGGAGTCGATCAGTCTTCCGTCTTCAATCTTCGGTTTTCGTCACGTCAACGTCGTCGAGATCGCCCTCGTGGAGCTTCGCGCCGTCTTGGGCGACCTGACGGGCGAGGACCGCACATTTGATCCGCATCGGCGAGATCGTCACGCCGAGCATCTCCGTGATGTCGTCTGTGTCCAGCTCCTGAAGTTCGTCGATCGTCATTCCCCGCAGGCGATCTGTGAGCATACTCGCGGAGGCTTGTGAGATCGCACAGCCGTCGCCGGTGAAGGTGACGTATTCGATCGTCTCCCCGTCGTCTTCGAGCTTCACGTCGATCTTGATCGTATCGCCGCAGGAGGGATTTTCGCCCACGTGTGAGAAGGTCGGCTCCTCCATCTCCCCGTAGTTCCGGGGACTTTTGTAGTGGTCGAGGATCTGCTGACGGTACATGTCCGAGCCAAGTCCCATCGTTGCCCTACGTTGGCGTGTCCGCCGCAAAAGGGTTCCGGGGTGCCACGTCGACCCGGGCCGATCTCGCCGAAACACTCGCCGCCGCCGACACGGTACCGATCGACGACCTCGAACGACTCGAGATACAACTGCACCACGTGCATCTCCCACATCTCGGGTCGGAGCAGTACCTCCAGTACAACCTCGAACCGGGGACGTCGTTCGGTGGGGAGATCCTCGATCGATCACCGACGCGCTCGATCGGCCGTAGAGGTCGGCAACACCGCAACCAGAACGCCCGTCTCAGTACGTTTCGTCGCACTCGAACGCGTTTCTCCGATCGGTGGAATTGACGTCTCGATATATGGGATGCCCCGGCGTCGGTTCATATGTAAGGTGAACACAATGGCAACTTCTACACACCCACAGGCGAACGTCTTCGAAAGCAAACTCGGCGGAATCACGATTCGCGGGCAGGCACACAGCCTCAGCGCGTGGTTCGTCCTCGCTTTGCGACTCATGATGGGGATCGCATTCTTGAACGCGGGACTCGGAAAGCTGCTGGCTGCCGAACCGTTCGACGCCGCGGGCTATCTCGCCTTCGCGACGGTCGAAAACGGTAGCCCGCTCGCGGACGTGTTCGTCTGGATGGCCGGTTCTGGCGCGATGATGTCGGTCGTGAACGTCGCCGTCCCGTTCGGACAGGTCGCGATCGGCCTCGGGCTACTCGTTGGCGCGTTCGTCCGTCTCGCGGCGTTCTTCGGCGCGTTCATGATGCTCATGTTCTACTTCGGCAACTGGAGCGTCGCACACGGCTACGTCAACGGGGACTTCGCGTACATGCTGGTCTTCCTCGCGGTCGCCGCCTTCGGCGCGGGCCGCATCCTCGGGCTCGATGCGTGGATCGAAGCCTACGAGATCGACGGCGAACCGGTGCTCGAAAAGTACCCGAAACTCGACTACGTCCTCGGCTGATCGCCGGGGAGCGTGCGTTTTTGCGTGCGACAGAGCTGTGTTCGCGTCTCACCACCTCGCGTACAGCGCGTAGGTGATGACGCCGAACCCGATCGCCGTCAGCCCGCTTTCTATCAGCAACACGAACCCCGTGTTCGTTCCGAACGCCTGGTGGGCCGCCCCTGCAGTGAGCGCACCAATCGTGATGAGACCGAACCCTAACGCGAGTGCGCCGATCGGCGTCGCGCGGGTCCGTCGGTACGCGCGAAACGCGAAGAAGGTGATCAACCCGCCGAGCACGAGCGTGATCGTCTTGAGCGCGACGACGATCGTCGGAACGGCCGCCTGCCCGCCCTGCAACGGGGCGATCGCGTCCGCGAATGCGACGGCGATCATGTCTCCTTTCGCACCTCCGTCCACATCTCCAGCAGCTGATCGTCCGGCTCTGTCGACCGCTGGATTCGAACGACGAACTCCCGCCCGTCGTCCAGCCGGACGAGGAACTCCTCGAAATCGACGACGTATCGCGATCGGTGCCGTCCGTCGGGTCGTATCTCCGTCCGCTCGCTCAGAAGTGCCGCCTCGCAGAGCCGATCGAGCTTCTTGTAGACGGTCGAGAGGGGGATTTCGGTTGCGTCCGACAGCTCTGCTGCCGTCATCGGGGCGTCGAGCGCGCGTACGATCTGCCGGCAGGCGTCGTCGTCGAGCGCGTCGAACACGGTCTCTGGGTCCGGAGGTGGATCGGCCGATCGGGGGTCCCGTAGCATATGTCGGCGTACTCGAACGCCACCGTAATGAACCCACGCGTCACGTCAGTGGTTCTCAGACGGAAAACATCAAACAAGTTGAATTTCCAACTACGTAGTCGAATGTACTATACAAACCCTATTACTACCATGTACCACCCATCGGATGAGGATCAAACACCGGTTCGTGCTCGTCTTCGTCGTCGTCACGATCGTCAGTGCGGCGACGCTATTTGTCATTTTTGACACGACGAGGGCCGGGACTGTCGATGACATCGAGACGAGCGTGGAAGACCGATCGGTGCACTCCGCGTCGCTCATCGCCGAGCGTATCGACGGGCAAAGCGGGTTGCTCGCGGCGGTTTCGGACAATCCGGAACTGAGACGCCACGGGTCGGACGCCCAGCGACGGGCGCTCGATACGTTCCTCGATACGTCCCGATTCGACGGGGCCTCGATCGTCGATTCGGACGGAACCATGGTGTGGATCGCCGGCGTCGACGACGACACTCGCCGCGCGACGATCGGACGGGACTATTCGGATCGACAGTACGTCCGCGCGGCGCTGTCCGGCGATCGCCACGTCAGCGAGCCGTTCGAAGCAGCGACAGGAAATCACGTCGTCGTCATCAGCGTCCCGCTGTACCACGTGAACGGTTCGGTTGCGGGGACGTTGAACGGGGCGTATCACCTCACGGGTACGAACCTCTTCGACCCGATCGTCGACGACGACGCTCGAACCGCGATCACCGTCCGATCGGGCGACAGCGTGTTGTTCACGAACGCCGATCGCTTCGAGGAGACGATCGCCCACACGACCGAAATCGAGTCGCTCGGATGGACAGTAACCGCCCATTACAGTACCGCCGCCGCGACGGCGGACCTCCGTCAACTCGCGCTCGGTCAACTGCTTACCGCCGTGGTGCTGCTCGGGACCGTCACCGGATTCGGCGCGTGGGTGTACCGCTCGGAGATCCGGCACGTCGATCGACTCCGAACGCGGATCGACGCGCTCGAGCGACGAGCGTACGACGACGACACGTCGCTTGGCGGCTCCGCGGAGTGGCGACGGATCGACGCCGCGCTCGATCGGCTCGCGTCGAACCTCGCCCGCCGCGAACAGATGCTGCTCGTTCTCAACCGATTTCTCAGACACAACCTCCGAAACCAGTTGAATCTCGTGCTCGGTCACGCCGCTGATCTCGAGGCCGACGCGGAGACCGACACCCAACGGACCCACGCAGCGGTGATTCAAGACGCCACCGAGGACGTGCTCGCCGCCGCCGAGCGGGCCAGAGTGACAGAAGACCTGCTCGAACGTCCACCGGACGAGCGGCTCCAGCCAGTCGATCTCGTGGCTCTCCTCGACGAACGGGTGGCTGTCGCCGAATCGGCCCATCCGGACCTTTCGGTTTCGCTGTCTGTCCCCGATTCGGCGCTCGTCCGCGGTGGCCCGCAGCTGTCGATCGTGATCGACGAACTCCTCGACAACGTCGCAGAACACGCCGGCGACGATCCGGTCGCGCACATCGACGTCACCGCTGGCTTCGAGGAGACGGTGCTCGTTATCCGCGACGACGGTCCCGGCATCACCGAGACAGAGCGCGAGCTGATCGTCGGGCGGTCGCAGATCACCCAACTGCGACACGCGAGCGGGTTCGGTCTGTGGTTCGTCCGCTGGATCGTCACACGGTTCGACGGCGACGTGTCGATCGAAACCGACAACGGCACCGTCATCACCGTTCGACTCCCGTCGGTCGTCGGTTCCTCCGACACCGGGGTGTGAGTTCGACAGCCTACTGCGTGTCATCGCACGACGCCGCTCGGTGCCGTCCGGTGACCATGGGCGAGCTAAGGGTTTTGTCGCTGTTTTCCGTAGTACCCCGTATGGCACACTGGAAGCGGCTTCTCGAGGTCGATTTGACGACCGGCACGCATCGGACGCGAGCGCTCTCGGATACGTTCGTTCGCCAGTACCTCGGCGGGGCAGGATTCACGACCCGGATCCTCTACGACGAGGTGGGTCCGGAAGTCGATCCGCTGTCGCCAGAAAACGTCCTCGCGATCGCCCCCGGGTTGCTCGTCGGGCCGTCCGTTCCGACGGGGTCGAAGACGAGTTTCGGGTTCAAATCGCCGTTGACCGGCGGCTACGGTAAGTCGATCGTCGGGGCGAAACTCGGCGACCAGCTCAAACGGGCGGGGTACGACGCGCTCGTCGTGACCGGCGCGGCAGACGAACCGTCGAAGCTGGTGATCGAAGACGACGACGTCCGAATCGAACCCGCCGACGAACTGTGGGGGCTCGACACCTGGGAAACGAGCGATCGAATTCAGTCGGCGTTCGGCCCGAAGTTCCGAACGGCCGTCATCGGCCCGGCTGGCGAGAACGAGTCGCTCATCTCCCAGATCGAATGTGAGGACCGACAGGCGGGTCGCGGCGGCGGCGGGGCGGTCATGGGCGCAAAGCGACTCAAAGCGATCGCCGTCAAGGGGACCCACGACGTCCCCGTCGCCGACGAGGAGGCGCTCAGGGAGAAAAACCACAAGTGGCGACTGGAGACGACCGGTCGCGGCGAGATCGAAATCACGGGCACGGGCGACGCCTCGGTCGACGTTCAGTACGGCACCGGCGAGGCGTTCGACGCGAAAAACACGGCGTTGGGGATCTACCCCTCCCGAAACTGGAAATCGGGGTACTTCGAGCGGGCGTACGATCGCCTCGACGACCCGGAGGACCGCGTCTCGCTCGATCCCCGGTACTGGACCGAGGAGTACGTCGAAACCAAACGCCCCTGTCCGTACTGCACCAAACCGTGCAGTCAGTTCTTCGAAGCCGAGGACACGAAGTACGGCGACATCGCCGTCGACGGCCCCGAATACGAGACCCAGTACGCACTCGGCGGCAACGTCGAGGTCGACGACATCGAGGCGGTCGCGAAGGCAAACGAGATCTGCGATCGGGAGGGACTGGACACGATCGACGCCGGCAACGCGATCGCGTGGGCGATGGAGGCCAACGAGAAGGGGTTGCTCGAGGAGTTCGATCTCGAGGTCGATCTCGAATTCGGCGACGCAGACGCCGTGCTGGAGGCGCTTCGATTGATGGCCGCCGGCGAAGGCGTCCTCGGTCAACTCCTGATGGACGGACACGTCCGCGCGGCCGAACGCGTCGGCGCTGGCGAGGAGTTCGCTGTGCACGTCAAGAACCAATCCCCCGCCGGGTTCGAACCCCGCGGGATCAAGGGCATGGCGCTCGCGTTCGGCGTCTCCCCGCGTGGGGCCGATCACCTGACCTCGTGTCTGTACGCCCTCGAAATGGGCGGTGACTTCTGGGACTTCGAGAACTACGATCGGACCCGGATGGACGGCAAGGCGGTGGTGCTGAAGTCGATGGAGGATTTGATGGCCGTCTACGACATCACCGGGGTGTGCAAGTTCACCCGCGGGATCACCCTCGAGGCGGGCGTCCGCGAGTTGGTCAACGCCATGACCGGCTTCGAGATGACCGCCTCCGAACTGCTCACCGCAGGCGAGCGGATGTA
Organism: Halobacteriota archaeon; assembly: GCA_051747145.1. Lineage (GTDB taxonomy): Archaea > Halobacteriota > Halobacteria > Halobacteriales > Haloferacaceae > JBNJFV01. The sequence goes on along the minus strand of JBNJFV010000016.1, from coordinate 14,745 downwards.
CGTCCTCTCGCGGGCGTTCAACGTTCGGGAGGGGTTCGGCCGCGAGGACGATCGACTGCCGCCGCGGTTCACCGAACCCGCCATCAACGGCCCCACCGAGGGCGAGTCGATCGACGAGGCGGCCTACGAGCGCGAACTCGATCGATACTACGCCGCTCGCGGGTTCGACACCGACGGCGTCCCCCTCAAACAGCGGCTCGAACAGCTCGATTTGTCGGACGTCGCAGAAGACGTCGGCGTCACGCACGAACTGTCCGCCCGATCGGCCTGACGGTACCCTGCCGCCCGTCGGGGCGCACCCTCAGGCGAACAGCTGTCGCACCGCTTTGGGGCGCACCCTCAGGCGAACAGCTGTCGCACCGCTTTGGGGCGCACCCTCAGGCGAATAGGTTTCGCGCCGCTCCGGAGTGCACCCTCAGGCGAATAGGTTTCGCGCCGCGTCGACCGCCTCGCAGAGCCGATCGACCTCCGATTTCGTATTGTAGATGTAAAACGACGCCCGTGCGGACGCGGCGACCCCGAGCGTGTCGTGCAACGGTTGCGTACAGTGATCGCCCGCGCGGATCGCCACGCCGTAGTCGTTGAGAATGCTCGAGAGGTCGTGGGCGTGTACCCCTTCGACGTTGAACGCGACCAATCCGCCGCGATCGTCCCCCGGCGGACCGTAGATCTCCACGTCGTCGTACGCCGACAGCTCGTCGTAGGCGTACGCTGCGAGCAGTTCCTCGTGTTGCTGGACGTTTGCCATCCCGACGTCGTCGAGGTAGTCGATCGCCGCGTGGAGAGCGATTCCCTGTTCGATCACGGGCGTGCCCGCTTCGAACTTCCAGGGGAGGTCCTCCCACGTCGCGTCCTCGTAGGTGACGCTGCGGATCATCTCTCCGCCGTAGATGTACGGCGAGATCGACTCGAGGATCCCAGCCTTCCCGTAGAGGACGCCGATCCCCGTCGGGCCGAGCATCTTGTGCCCGGAGAAGGCGTAAAAGTCCGCGTCGATCGCCGCCACGTCGACCGGCCGCGTCGGCACCGCCTGCGCCCCGTCGACGAACGCGTACGCGTCGTGGTCGTGGGCCATCTCACACAGCGTATCAACCGGGTTGACCGTGCCGAGCGTGTTCGAGACGTGAACGACCGACACCATCTTCGTGGAATCGTCGATCAGTTCCGCGGCGTGATCCACGTCGAGCCGTCCCTCCTCGTCGATCCGGACGAACCGAAGCTCCGCGCCGGTCTTCTTGCAGATCTGCTGCCAGGTGACGAGCGAGGCGTGGTGTTCCATCTCCGTGGTGACGACGTTGTCGCCCGGCCCCAGCTCCTCGAGCCCCCACGCGTACGCGACGAGATTCATCGATTCGGTCGTGTTCTTCGTGAAGACGATCTCCTCGCGCCCCTCTGCGTTGATGAATTCGGCGACGCGATCGTGCGCGGCCTCGTAGGCGACGGAGGCCTCCTGGCTCAGCTGGTGGATGCCGCGGTGGACGTTCGCGTTGTAGCCGTAGTAGTAGTCGACGATCGTCTCGACGACCTGTCTTGGGGTCTGGGTCGTCGCGCCGTTGTCGAGGTAGACGAGCGGGTCGGTGTCGCCCTCGCCCTCCCCGGGGGTCGTCACGTCGCCGCCGACCTTCCGATCGAGGATCGGAAAGTCCTCGCGGATCGACGCGACGTCGATCGGGTATTGATCCTGCGTACTCATTGGCCGAATAGTGGCGTTGGAAGGCTAACATCCCTTCGATCCGATCGGGGCCGTGAAACGGAATGTGGTTACGTCACCGACTCGCGTCGGCGCGATCGCCACGAGCGAGCAGCGAGCGGGTGTCCGCCGATCGGCCTCGCCGCGTACCAGTCGTTGGCAATATGAGTGAGATTTATGAATGAATCCGCATAAACACCGTCTGGAACGTCAGTTTGCGCGTTCCTACCCGAATAAAGAAGATCGAATAGCCAATAACAGTTACAGCCACATCAGCTGTGCGTGCACGGTGTCTTCGACCTCCAGCACCCGCGCTTCGTCGACGAGCCCCGCCTCGATCGCGGCCTCGACCGATCGTTCGCCGACGATGTTCGCGACGCTGGCCCGTTTGAGCCCGGCGATCGCCCCCTCGGCATCGACGACCTCCGCCTCCTCGCCCCCGTAGAACGATTCGGTCACGTCGAGCGTGATCGCCCCCTCCGCGTAGGTCTCGCCGAGGCAGTCCCGATCGCAGACCGACACCAACAGCCCTTTGGGCGTTTCGCGTTCGCGCAGGAGCATATCGATGTCCACCGATACCGCCCCCGTACAGATGCCTCTGTCGGTTGTGGTCGACGACCGATCCGGAGCGGCGTCGATCGATCGACTGAAATCTGTCGTTTCGAGGCGTGGTCGATCTCGACACGGAAGCCTACCGTTTCGAGGCGTGGTCGATCTCGACACGGAAGCCTACCGTTTCGAGGCGTGGTCGATCTCGACACGGAAGCCTACCGTTTCGATCGCGTCGGCACAAC
>JBNJFV010000016.1:4328-12161 GCA_051747145.1 Halobacteriota archaeon | reverse complement strand
CGTTTCGAGGCGTGGTCGATCTCGACACGGAAGCCTACCGTTTCGAGGCGTGGTCGATCTCGACACGGAAGCCTACCGTTTCGATCGCGTCGGCACAACGGTTTTTCCGATCGACCCCGTCACGTCTCGCATGCAGTTTCGTGTCATCCAGGGCGACATCGCCGCACAGGCCGCGGACGCGCTCGTCAACGCCGCGGGTACGAGCCTTCGGATGGGAAGCGGCGTGGCGGGGGCGCTTCGACGCGGTGCGGGTGGCCCGATCGACGAAGCGGCGAGGGCGAAGGGACCGATCGACCTCGGGGAGGCGGCTGTCACCGACGCGTTCGATCTCGAGGCCGACTACGTGATTCACGCCGCGGCGATGCCGCACTACGGGGACGGCCGCGCCACCGAGACGAGCATCCGCGAGGCAACCGAGAACGCGCTTTCGACCGCAGACGCCCTCGGCTGTCGGTCGATCGTCGTCCCCGTACTGGGGACCGGCGCTGCGGGGTTCGACTTCGAGACGGGCGCTCGCCTAGTCTGTGAAACGATCGTCGAGTACGATCCCGACACGCTCGAAGATGTCCGTGTGATTGCGTACGGCGACGCCCAGTTCGAAACGCTCGAAGACGTCGCCGCCGAATTCCGCACGTAATCGACGCTGTCACCCGCCGCGTTGTTCGTCCATGAGCCGTTCTTCGGCTTCCGCGCGGCGCTTTTCGGCGCGTTCTTGGACCGCTTTTGCCTCCTCGTACTCGCCGAGTTCCTCCAGGGCGATCGCCTTCTCCTCTAAGATTTCGGTGTTGCGCATCCCGAGGCGGATCGCGTTGTCGAAGGCGTTGACCGCGTCCTCGTAGAGGCCACGTTCCGAGAGGAAGAAGCCGCGATTGTACCACGCCTGCGGGAATCGCGGATCGAGTTCGACCGCCCGTTCGGCGTGTTCGAGCGCCTCCTCGGTCTCGCCGAACTCCCAGAGAGCGTACGCGAGGTTCGTCCGGGCGGTCGCGGCGTGTTCGGAGTCGTCGTCGATGTGGAGCGCTTCGCGATACGCGCCGATCGCCTCGTCGTACTCCTCCAGTTCGGCGTGCGCGACGCCTTTGTTCACCCACGCCTCCTGTGCGGCTACCGAGTCCGCCTCCGCGAAGCGGGCGGCGCGCTCGAAGGTCTCTGTGGCCTCCTCGAAGCGGTTGATCTGCATGTACGAGAGGCCGACGTCGATCAGGCTCTCGACGTCGACGCTGTCTTTGTCGACGTTTCGCTCGTCGAGAATGTCGGTCAACACGCGCGTGTCGACCGGATCGACCTTCGAGGGATCGACTTTCAGTTCGGGCGGATCGAGGGTGAACTCCTCGTACTCCTCGTCGATCCCCTGCCCCGCGGAGAACTCGTGTGAGCGGCGCTCGCGATCGTCAGTCATGTCAATTTGTACTCGGCGCGATCGGGTAAGCGTTGCGTCACCGGGACGCCGATCTCGGTTCGGTTCGTCCCCGGAGCGATCTTCCGGCGGGAGACTGATGCCGCTCGCGGCCGAATCCGACGTATGCGCTGTTTCGTCGCCGTCGATGTCCCCGACGACCTGACCGAGGCGATCGTCGACCTTCAGTCGACGCTTCGAGATGCCGAGGGGTTGCGGTTCGTCGATCCGGGCGGCGCGCACGTCACGCTGAAGTTCCTCGGCGAGGTTCCTCAAGACCGCCTCGAGGAGACGATCGACGCGGTCGACGCCGCCGTCGAAGCCGCGGGCGTCGCTCCGTTCGCGTGTACGATCGGTGGATTGGGCGTGTTTCCCTCGCCGTCGTACATCAGCGTCGTCTGGACGGGGGTTAAAACCGGACGGGGAGACCTCTGGCTTCGCCGGCTCCATGCGGCGATCGAACGGGAGACGACCGCGATCGGCTACGAGGCCGAATCCCACGAGTTCACCCCGCACGTCACCATCGCGCGGATGGACGACGCCCGTGGGAAAACACTCGTTCAGGACGCGCTCGCGTCGTGCGACCCGACGATCGGGACGTTCACCGTCCGTGACGTGCGATTGAAACGACGCGTCCGTTCGGCCGACGGCCCACCGTACCGCACGATCGAGCGGTTCGAACTCCCGAAACTCGACGCCGGCGAACCTGCGGGGAACGATTAAGTAGTCGGCACGTCCCTATCGAGGTAATGCCCGAGGAACCGGACGGCGGGATGTTATCGTGGGACGAGACGGTCTTTCGGGACGAACACGTCTTCGAGATCGACTACGTCCCCGAGACGTTTCGGCACCGCGAAACGCAGCTGGAGAGCCTCAAATACGCCCTCCGGCCGGCCGTTCGCGGCACCCGTCCGTTGAACTCGATGATCCGCGGCCCGCCGGGGACGGGCAAGACCACCGCCGTCCAGAAACTCTTCTCGGAACTTTCCGGTCAAACGGACGTCCGGACGATTCACGTCAACTGTCAGGTCGACTCGACGCGGTATGCGGTCTTCTCGCGGCTCTTCGAGGGTATCTTCGACTACGAACCGCCCTCCTCTGGGATCTCCTTTAAGAAGCTGTTCGGCCAGATCGCCGATCGGCTCGTCGACGCCGAGGAGGTGCTCGTCGTCGCGCTCGACGACGTGAACTACCTCTTTTACGAGAACGAGGCCTCCGACACGCTGTACTCGTTGATCCGGGCGCACGAAGCACATCCCGGCGCGAAGATCGGCGTCATGATCATCTCGTCGGACCTCGGGTTGGACGTTATGGACGAACTGGACAGTCGAGTGCAAAGCGTCTTCCGTCCCGAAGAGGTGTACTTTCCCGTCTACGGCGTCGGCGAGATCGTCGACATCCTCCGCGAACGGGCCAAACGCGGCTTCCACGAGGGCGTCCTTGGCGCGCCCGAACTCGATCGGATCGCCGAACTCACCGCCGAAAGCGGCGACCTTCGGGTAGGGATCGACCTGATGCGACGCGCGGGGCTTCAGGCGGAAATGCGCGCCTCCCGGACTATCTCGATCGACGACATCGACGCCGCATACGACAAATCCAAGTACGTTCACCTCTCCCGACGACTCCGCGGGCTCTCGGAGTCCGAACGCGCGCTCGTGGAGGTGATCGCCGACCACGACGGCGAACTCGCCGGAGCCGTCTTCGAGTCGTTCCACGAGGAGACGGGATTGGGCTACACCCGCTATTCGGAGATCATCAACAAGCTCGATCAGCTGGACGTCATCACCGCCGAGTACGCGGAGGTAGACGGGCGGGGGCGGTCGCGCTCGTTGTCGCTGTCGTACGATCCGGACGCGGTCTTGGATCGGCTGGGTTGAAACTGGGGTCGATCACCCGGGATGAGCCAGTGACCGACCGACGGCGCAGCGTGCGGTCTGGATTGTCTGGACCGACGGCGAAAGCCGCCGTGTTTTTGTCTCCGGGGTGCAACGCTCGCACATGAAAACCGACGGTGGGACCGACGCCGAAAAGCGCCGCGCGGGGGAGGCGGCAGCCGATCGCCTCGAGGACGGGATGGTCGTCGGCCTCGGGACCGGCAGCACCGCCGCATTCGCTATTCGCGCGATCGGCCGCGCGATAGACGCCGGGACGGACGTTCGCGGCGTCCCGACGTCGTTCGACTCGAGGGAACTGGCCCTCCAGTCGGGAATTCCGATCGCTGATCTCGACGAGGTCGATCGGATCGACGTGGCCATCGACGGGGCCGACCAGCTCGTCGTCGAGACGGGCGCGTGCATCAAAGGCGGCGGTGCGGCCCACGCCCGCGAAAAGGTGGTGGCGTCGGTCGCCGATCGGTTCCTCGTCGTCGTCGACCCCACAAAAGTGACGCCACGGCTCGATCGCGCGGTTCCGATCGAGGTGCTTCCCATGGCACGATCGACCGTCGCAGCGGCGCTGGCCGAACGCGGCGGCGATCCGACGCTCCGGCGCGCCGAACGCAAAGACGGCCCGGTCGTCACTGACAACGGCAATCTCGTTCTCGACTGTTCGTTCGGCCCGATCGACGATCCAGCCGCGCTCGGAGCCGAACTGTCGGCCATCCCTGGCGTCGTCGAACACGGCATCGTCACCGATCTCGCAGACGAGCTAGTGGTGGGGACACCGAACGGCGTGGACCGACACGTGCTCGATCGTGATCGCTGAGCGGTGTGACCAACGTGTTCGATCGTGATCGCTGAGCGGCGGCCGCACGGCTCCGGCCGAAATAAATCGAAAAAGCGGTTGGCCGCCGGCTTACAGGTCGCGCGGCTGCACCGTCTTCCGGTCGTTTTCTTCCGCCCGTCGGGCGGCGTCTTCGAGCAGCTCCGCAACTTCTCCGTCGAGCGCGTCGTAGAAGTCCGAAGCGACGTTCTTGTCGGCCAGCGCTTCCTTAACGGCTGCTTTGACGATAAGGTCTGCCATGCAGTCGGTCGTTCATATTGCTTATTAATAAGGGTTCTCATCCGCGCGCCGTCAAACCCCCGTAGACCGTCGTCTCGGACGCCAAACACCGGCATGTTTATATATTCGACGGGTGCGCTCGCAGCGAACGCCCACCGTCGACCCTCGATCGACAGTTTCGACTGTGCGCTCCCCGTTGGATCCCGCATGCGTGACACCTTACGCGCGCTCTCGTCGGGCGACATCTCGATCGAGGAGGCACAAGTACAGCTGGCGGGATACGCCACGACCGACGCCGGGCGTTTCGACGCCGCACGGGAGACGCGTCGGGGCGTCCCCGAGACGATCCTCGCCGACGGCAAAACGGCCGCCGAGATCCTCTCGCTCGCTCTGACCGCCCTAGAGACGTCCGACCGCGCGATCGTCACTCGACTCGACGAAACGGACGCGAGCGCGGTCATCGCCGAACTCGCCGACGACGTGTCCGTCGACCACGACCCGCGGGCTCGGACGCTCGTGCTCAAACGCCCCTCGTTCGAACCGCCCTCGTTGGAGGCGGACGTCGCCGTTCTCACGGGTGGAACGTCCGATCTCGCCGTCGCCGGTGAGGCCGTGACGATCGCCCGCGAGATCGGTGCGACCGTCGAACTGATCGTGGACGTCGGCGTGGCGAACCTCTCGCGCGTGGTCGATCAACTCGACACGCTTCGATCGGCCGACGTCCTGATCGTCGCGGCGGGGCGGGAAGGCGCGCTCCCGACGGTCGTCGCCGGCCTCGTCAATACGCCCGTGATCGGGCTCCCGGTTTCCTCCGGCTACGGCGCCGGCGGCGATGGCGAGGCGGCACTGTACGGCATGTTGCAGTCCTGTACCGTCATTTCGGTCGTCAACATCGACGCGGGATATATCGCCGGTGCGCAGGCCGGATTGATCGCTCGTCAGATCGACGCGGCTCGATCGGAGTGATGGGTCGGATCGACGCGGCTCGATCGGAGTGATCGCTGCGGGTCGTTCACCAGATCGACGGGGAACGCTCCTCACCGACGATCCTCGAGCGGCTCGGGCGAAAGAAGCATATTTGCGAGTCCGGCCCGTAGGGGCGGTGCCGGCTGCGGGTGATGCCGGGCCAACAGATGCCAAGTTGTGACCACTGCGGGTCGCACGTCTCCGAGCGCTTTGCACGCGTGTTCTCCGACGAGCACGGACAGCTTTTCGCTTGCCCGTCCTGCTCTGCGAACGCGGGTATCGCCGAGGCCGCACGCGACCGCACCCACACGCGAAATCACTAGCGGGTATCGCACACCGATTAGCTGTCGAAACGGGAGAATCGCCGTCCGAATGGCGCTCCGACAGTTCACAGCAACGGGTGTCCATCGTCGCTCGCTATCGAGCGACTGCTGGTCCCCCAGATTCATATGCGTTCAGGATATTTCACTCAGCTATGCACTACGTGTACGTCCTCGAATGCAACGACGGGACCTACTACACCGGGTATACGACCGATCCCGATCGCCGAGTGGCCGAACACGACGCCGGTGCGGGGGCGAAGTACACCCGCGGCCGCACGCCCGTCGAACTGATCCACCTCGAATCGTTCGGCGATCGATCGACGGCGATGCGTCGCGAATACGCGATCAAACAGCTTTCTCGCGCCGAAAAGGAGTCGCTCGTCGCAGATTCGTCTACGGCTGCGTCGGCTCCTCACCGAGACGGCGTTACGGCTCCCGACTGAGCCGCGTTGCGGCCGCTGTCACCTGTCTACCGAGCGACTCGATCCGATCGCGGATCGACTCGTCGACGACGGTGCCGTGTTCGATCTTCCGGGAGGCGTTTCGGATGCCGACCTGTTGGGGAACCGTCCAGCCGTGCACGCCGCGGACGGTACTTCGCATGTGTTCTAGGGTCGCACCGTATGAGCCGCCGCCGGCCGTCGCCAGCAGTCCGACGGCTGTGTTTTCGTATTCGTCGGCCGAACAGTAGTCGTGGAAGTTCCGGAACGTCGACGAGTAGGAGCCGTGATACACGGGCGATCCGAGGACGACGCCGTCGGCGTCGCGAATGCGGCGACACAGCCGCTTTGCGTCGCCCTGCTCGGTCCTGTCCGGATGAAATAGCGGCAAGTCGACCGATCGGAGGTCGATCAACCCGGTTTCGGCCCCCGCGTCGCCCGCTGCAGACAGCGCACACTCCAGAGCAGCACGGGTTGTGCTTTGGGCTCGTCGACTCCCACTCACCGCGACGATACGTACCATGCAGGGGGTGGGAACTCGGACGGAAAAAGGACACCGAGTCGTCCGCCGACAGCTCCGAACCGACGCGGGTTGGATCGCCCGGCGGTTCCACGGAGTGCTGTTCTGTGGGGCAAAGCGGCCTTCCAAATCGGGTGTCTTTTTACGGGGTGGTTGCGTAGCCCATCGCATATGTTCAATGCCATCGTGAGCGCGTCGACGCTCCGGGACGCGCTCGATTCCGTGAGCGTGCTCGTCGACGAGTGTAAAATCCGATTGAACGAACAGGAGTTCGCCGTCCGGGCGGTCGACCCCGCGAACGTCGGCATGGTCGATCTGACGCTGGAGGCCGCAGCGTTCGAATCCTACGAGGCCGACGGTGGCGTCATCGGCGTCAACCTCAGCCGCCTGGAAGACATCGCCGGCATGGCAAACAGCGGTGATCTGATACACCTGGAACTAAACGAGGAGACCCGCAAGCTCCACATCCAGATCGAGGGGTTGTCCTACACGCTCGCACTCATCGATCCCGACTCCATTCGCCAGGAACCGGATATTCCCGAACTCGATCTCCCGGCGTCGATCGTCCTCGAAGGGGCCCAGCTCGATCGCGGCATCAAGGCCGCCGACATGGTTTCGGATCACATCGCCCTCCGCGTCGACGACGCCGAGGAGTCGTTCTACATCGAGGCCGAAGGCGACACCGACGACGTCGACCTCAAACTCGAACGCGAGGACCTCATCGATCTCACCGCCGGGGCCGCAGACTCGTTGTTCTCGCTGGATTACCTCAAGGACATGAACAAGGCGATCCCGAAGGACGCGGAGGTACGGATCGAACTCGGCGAGGAGTTCCCAGTCAAACTCCACTACGAGTTCGCCGAAGGGCTCGGACGCGTCACCTACATGCTCGCACCGCGCATCCAGAGCGACTAGTCGGTCGGCGGCTCGATTCGGTTCTATCGGTTTCGATCGCCACCAGATCTCGACAGTCGCGATCGACTGTCTGTCGTCATTTCTTAAACCAGACATATGTGTCCGTACGTCGTACGTCCCGTACGATGACCCCTGCGAGTCCCGCACCAACGGAGCGTACCGCCGTGGTAGTTCGCGATCACCAGGCGTGTCGACGGCCGGTCGTGACCATCGCCACACGCTGGAGTGACGTCGATCCGACTGACGGATCGCCGAGCGTCGTCGACTCGACTGGCGGATCGCCGAGCGTCGTCGACTCGACTGACGGATCGCCGAGCGTCGTCGACTCGACTG
>JBNJFV010000016.1:0-4228 GCA_051747145.1 Halobacteriota archaeon | reverse complement strand
CGGATCGCCGAGCGTCGTCGACTCGACTGACGGATCGCCGAGCGTCGTCGACTCGACTGGCGGATCGCCACGGGGTGTCAATCTGACGAGTACTACTCGATCTGGAGGGACCTGAAATGCCACTCGGTACGCCGATCGGCGGGGCGAGTGTGCTGTGGGGATTCGACGTCTTGTTGTCGATCGATCCGTTGCAGACCGGGTTTCTCCGGTATGCGATCGTCTTTTTCGTCCTCGCGGTGATCGCTGGTCTCGTCGGATTCAGCGGCATCGCCGGCATCTCGATGGAGATCGCACGGATATTCGTGCTGGTATTCCTGGTGCTCGCGGTCATCAGTATCCTGTTGTAGGGACCGATCCGTAGGTTCTCAGTCGCCTTCGCTTACAGCGACCGATCGATGACCGCCTTCGCCTCGGTTGCGGCCTGTTTCCAGCCGTACCCCGACTCGTAGACGTGTCGTTTGCTCTCGACTAACTCCTCGGGAGTTGCTTCCTCGAACCCGCCTCGGGCCCACGTCCCGCTCGATCGGAGCCATTCGACGACGTTTTCTTTGGTTTCGTTCCACGAGAGGCCCACCATCTCGTACCACGCGATCATCGCAAAGACCGCGTGGTCGTGACAGCCGGGGACGCTGCCGCGTTCGTAAATCGTGTGCATCGGCTCGATCGTCGGCTCGGAGACGAGTTCTTTGTACGCTGCGGCGGTCAACAGCCTGAGCGTCCCGTCGTCGTCCTGGTCGACTCGTCGATCGCGCTTGAGCGTCTCCAGCGCCGCGGTGTGAAGGTCGCTCCACTCGCCGTGGACGGCCGATCTGAGGTCCGCTTCGGTGATCTCGCCGGTCGTCAACACGGCGATGGTGTCGGTGTAAGCTTTCTCGACGGTGGGCCACGGCGTCCCCTCGAACGTGCAGTCGGCGTCGTGTAAGCTATTGGTGGTCCGACAGCCCGGGCACGGGTACTGAAAGCGCGGCACGACCGGTGGTTCTCACCGATCCGCTAAGAGTCGTACGGTTCATCGGTTCGTTCGGATCGTCGATCGAATCACGTGCCTGTTCGGTTTGGCTCGTCGATCGGTACTGGGCCGTCTGGACGGACCGTCGGTCTTATTCGGGTTCGCTCAGAAGGGTAGACGATGATCCAGCTTCACGCCCGCTATCCCTTCTTCGATGCGGCCCGTGACGCGGTTCGCGCGATCGACGCGGAGCTGGGTGCGCTCGTCGCCGCGAACGATCCCGCCGTCGATCGGGCCCACGAGCGCGTGAAGCGGGCGCTGCTCGAAGGGACGACGGCCTCCGAAACCCCCGAGGAGTGGACTCCCCAACAGGAACTGTTGTCGTATCCGATCGCCCGGATCCTCGTGTCGCTTCTGGATTCTGCCCCCGCGATCGAAAAGTACGCGACCGCGGAGGCCGCGACTGCGATCGACCGGCTGGCCGAGGACCGCAAAACGGACGACGAGTTCAAAAGTACCGAGACGGTTCGGCTCGATCGAGACGACTTCCTCGGCGAGTTGGACCTGTCGTCTGCGGTCACCTCCGAACCGATCGCCGGGCCTCGCGAGCCCGAGTGGTTCCGAGTCGCCGTCGGCCCGTACCTGCAGTACTCCGCGTCGTCGTGGCGCGACTCGTGGCGACTTGTCAACCGCGAACTCGTCGACGGGGCCGTCCGCGTCGAACGGTCGGAGTTGGATCGCCTCCTCAGGGAGGCGATCGCCCGTCGTGTCGCCTCGGGACTCCCCTTCGAGGGCCTTTCGAAGACCGATCCCATCGCGACGGCCCTCTCCGAACAGCTCGAGGACCTCAACCGGTTGCTTTCACAGCGAACCGCCGTCGGCGAGATCGACTTCGTCGCCCGCGATCTCTTCCCGCCGTGTATCGAGAACCTGCTGCAGAAAGCCGAGGCAGACACGGCACTCCGACCGTTCGAGAGCTTCTCGTTGATGGCGTTTCTGACCGGCATCGGGATGGACGCCGACGAGATAATCGCCTTCTGTGCGGAGTCGTCGCTCGATCCGGAGGGGATCAGGTACCAGACCGAGTACCTCCGGGACGATCGCGGGACGCAGTACCCGCCACCGTCCTGCGAGACGCTCAGCGCGTACGGGCTCTGTCACAACGAAGACGACCACTGGAAGGTCGCCTCCGACCCACTAACGTATTACAAACGACGGCTGGAAGCGACCGACGAGGAACTCGTCGATTGGCGCGAGACGAACGCCTGAACGTGGATGCGTTAGCCGCTGCGTGCGAGATAAAAGCCGACGATCGCCATCAACAGGACGAAGCCGGTTAGCGCGCCGACGATTGCGATCGCCCCGTCGGCGGAAAGCCCCTCGGAACCGTTCTCCGCCGAGCCGATATACAGTACGGCCCCGAGAAATATCACCACTGCGAGCAGTGACACGGCGATCTGTCGGCGGAGTTCCGCGTCGATTTCCATGCCCGGTCGTTTCTACGGCCCGGCCAAAAGCGCTTCGAAACGATCGACGCCGAATTCGGCGGCCCTCGGCCCGTTTGCGAGTCGGTTTCGGCATTCGGAGGGACACACTGATCTCTCCTGAGCACCTACCTGTAGACGAAGGGTGATACAATGACTCCACCGATGCGCCCGCTCGTGGATCGCCCCGCAGAGCTCCCATCGGGCGCGCTCGACGATCGACTTCGGCGGGCGATTCTGGAGGCGATGGCGGTCCGATCGCTCCCCGACGGTCGGTACGTCGTCGAAACCGCCGGCGGGACGTACGTCGTCGACTCCGAGACAGGTACGTGTACCTGTCCGGACGCCGCGATCCGATCGAGCGTCTGCAAACATCGCCGCCGCGTTTCGATCGAGCGCCGGCTCGGTCGACTGGCCCCGTCGGGCGGCTACTGTGCGGTTTGTGGGGACCCGATCGGAACCGATTCTACGAGTGGACTCTGTGGCACCCATCGGCCAGCCGTCGGGGAGTTCGTCCGTGACCGAGAGACCGGTTCGGTTCTGGTCGTCCGGGCGGTGGTACCCGTCAGGGCGGACGAATACCGCACGCCAGAGCGGATACCAGTGGCGTCGTACCCATCGAACGCCAACTACGGCGACCACGAACCGATCGTCGTCGCGACGTACACGGGCTCGATCGGCCCGGACGCCGCTTTCGAGGACGCCCCACGATACGGGTTCCCCGCCTCGCGAGTGGTCCGCTTCGAGGGCCGACGGGGGCGCATCAGATATCCCGGGGTCGAAGTGGACTCTGCTGCCCCCTCAGCCGGGTACTCGAGCGTATAGCCGCTGACCAACGACAACTCCCACCGAGGACTGCCAACGACGTGTACACCCCGTCGCGGGGCTCCGATCGGGCACGATCACGAATACGATCACGAATCTGCGGCGTCGCGATCGGTGTTCGGATATCGACAGTGGGGAACGCCGACGACGAGTCGATCGGTGCCGAGGGCGTGGACGTCGATCCGGCCGCAGAGTCGTGCGTCGTCCGTCGCCTCCCAGCGGAGCGTTTCCTCGTCGGTTTCGGGCCCGTTCGCCAGAACGGTGTATCGACCGGCTCGCGTCAGGACGGTCGTTTCGAGGTACTCTCCGCGCGGATCGAGCGTATACGCGTTTTCGAACACGGTCCGTTCATCGAGGGCGTCGATCCGGACGTCGATCCGTCGCTCGTGTTCGCTGTGATTTCGCATCAAAAGATCGACCGGCTCGGCTAACGTCCGGTTTCGATCGAGACAGCCGATCGCGAATACACAGAGACTCCCGGCGAGCACTTCCCTGCGGGACCGATGCATGCATTGTGCACCCACCTCCGGAGAGATACGCGTTTTTCAGCCGATCCGACCAGTTCACATCTCGACATTCGAGTCGAACTAGCAATCTGGTATCAGTCAAGCATCTCTGTTGCTTCCTCGACCGTCAACAGCCCCTGTTCGACCGCCAACAGCACGTCCCGAACCGAGGAATCGGCGGATTCTTCGGTTCCCCGGAGTTCGTCGATTGGCGTCCCCGAGCCGATCGCGGTTTCTTTTTTCACCCGGTAGTTCCCGCCGTCGGTCCGGTGGAGGTCGCCCGGATGGAAGAAGTACCACGACTCGCGGTCGAATCGCGCGCCGACAAGGGGTCTCGCCCCGAAGTTCCGCGCGAAGTAGATGAGCGCCTCGATCTCCTCGCCGGTGAGGTAGATTGGCCGATCGCTGCTGGCTTTCGCTTCGATCGCGTAGAAGACGTCGCCGTCACCCGCGAGCACGTCCGG
>JBNJFV010000015.1:19026-26344 GCA_051747145.1 Halobacteriota archaeon | reverse complement strand
ACGCGATCGACGCCGCTACCGCCGAAATGTCCACGTCCGGGGTTTCACGGGGGTACTTACGCTTGAAGTAGCTGTGGACGTTCCGCACGTCACGTTCGAGGAGTTCGCGTGCGTTCTCGTGGTCTGTGGGAACCGACTGGGGCCAATCGAAGATCGTGATCCCGGACTCGTCGATCGCAACGTTGTACTCGCTCATGTCCGCGTGGACGAATCCCTGCTCGTAGGCGATCGCGAGTTCTCGAACGATCAGATCGAGGACGCCGATCACCTGCTCGGATTCGAGTTTCGCGCGCGCGAGTTCGACGCCCTCGAACTTCTCCATCACGATCGCGTGTCGGTTGTGGTCGATCGGCTGGGGCACCGACACGTCCGGGTAGACGGTTTCCAACGCCTCGAACTCCCGCTGTGCGGCTTTCCGGGCCGTATACAACCACGAGACGTGGTGGTGTTCTGCGGTGTAGTCGCGTTCTTTTTGCACTTCTCGAAAGTTCGTATAGCCTTCCCGGTGATATTTGAGCGCGAGCGGTTTGTAGGATATCGCCTCGTAGACGTCGCTTTCTTTGCCGACGCCGAGCGGTGCACCGACACCCTCGATGGTATCACGCTCGGCGAAGGTCCGCAACGCCAGGACGTCGTACCCTTCGAACGTCAGCTGGTAGCCTTCGTATTGGATCGTCCGCCGTTCGACGAGTTCCCGGCGCATGCACCGATCGAGTCGGTAGTCGATCTCCTCGGCAGTCAGTCGCGAATACTCGGGCAGTTTCTCGCGGTTGACCCATTCGGAAAATCGCATTCCCTGTTCGATCCCCGATAATAAGTAGAAATCCTCGTCCTCGAGATCGCGGACGATCCCCGCGATGTTCTGTACCATACTCGCCCTTCGGACAGCCGACAGTAAAAGCCCCGCGAGTCCACGAAACCAGAAATAAACCAAATACCGCGATATATAATTTCGCGTGGCAGGAATCGCGCGGTGTGTGTCCGTCCTCGGCCAGCGGGTCGCGATTCGATCGAAAAGCGGTGGCTACACGGCCGGCTCGCAAACGCGAGCGAGCACTGAATGCTGTGTCACCGCACGTCCCCCGTCGGCACCTCCCCGTCTCTACAGGCGGGGAAGGGCGAGTACATCACATGCGGACGTTCAAAAATCGAAGCGGTACGTGTCGACGAGGCGCTCTCCGTCTGGAAGGACTCGACCCGAATGGATACGCGGGAAGCGTCTGCCGAAGGCAATACGCGTTGTGTGTCGGCCGGTGGGGTGTGGTTCCTACGTCGATTCGAGTTCGTCGAACAGATCGCTCACCCGTCGGTCGATTTTGTCGCGGATCCGATCGACTTCACCTATCGACTTTCCGTCCGGATCATCGAGGTCCCAATCGCGGTTCTCCCCCGCCCACCCTGCCGGACAGACGTCGTCGGCTGCACAGCCCATCGTGATGACGTAGTCGCTCGCTTGGATCTCCTCGAACGTGATCTCACGCGGCGTCTGTCCTGCGATATCGATCCCGACAGCGCGCATCGACCGGACGACCGTCTCGTGTATGTGCTCTGCCGGGCGCGTGCCACCAGTGAGGATCTCGATTCGATCCGACACTCCCCGACTCGCCACTGCGCGGTGTGCGAACGCGGACGCCATCTGCGATCGCCCCGCGTTCTGGACGCAGACGAAGGCGATCCGAATTCGCGCTGATGAGTCTGTCATACGTCCTCACGTCGGTCGGTTTCGATCGGTCGATCGCTCGGTTCAGGACGGGCCGTCGGGACGGGAACCGACGCGATTCGGACGATCGTGTCGGCAGCGTTCCCGACGATCTCCTGTGCCGGGATTCCTCCGTGAACCGACGCGGTCCACTGTGCTGGGAGGTCGACCCCTCGTCGCGCGGCGGCTTCGGCCGAGTCGCTTCCATCGGTCCGGATGAGGAGTGTGTCGAATGGCATCTGTTTAGTCACCGTCCGTTTTCGACGCCGTCACGTCGTCGTCCGTGGGAGGTGCGCGTTCGAGTTGTCCGGTTTCGTATCCGGCCCAGTCGAATTTCCCCTGGAAGTAGATTGCGACGTACACCAACGCGAGCAGGACTGGTACTTCGATCAGGGGGCCGATAACGGTCGCGAAGGCGACGCCGGAGCCGACGCCGAACACCGCGACGGCGACGGCGATCGCCAGTTCGAAGTTGTTCGATGCGGCGGTAAAGCCGATGGCGGTCGTCGTCGAGTAATCCGCACCGATGCTGCGACCCATCCCGAAGCTCACCAGAAACATCACGACGAAGTAGATCGTCAGCGGGATCGCAAGCCACACCACGTCAAGCGGTTGGGCGAGGATGTTGTCACCCTGCGTTGCGAACATCACGATGACCGTAAACAGCAGCGCGATCAGCGTCAACGGACTGATCGCGGGGACGAAAGTTTCCTCGTACCACGCCTCGCCCTTTAAGCGGACACCGCCCAAACGGGAGGCGATCCCACCGGCGAACGGGAGTCCGAGGAAGACCGCGATCGCCAAGAACACCTGCTCGACGGTAATGTCGAACGCACCGATACCGGCGACCATCGCCTCGAGGCCGAGGATCGGCGGCAGGAACAGTGCGAAAAACCAGATGTAGACACCGTAGGTGAGGATCTGGAAGACGCTGTTGAACGCGACCAGTCCGGCCGCGTACTCGCTCGAACCGTCGGCGAGGTCGTTCCAGACGAGCACCATCGCGATGCAGCGGGCCATCCCGATGAAGATCAACCCGAGGAAGTACTCCGGACGGGCCGGAAACGCGGGGACGACCCCGCTGAAGAAGATCACCGCTAAGGCGAACATCAACGTCGGACCGATGAGCCAGTTCTGGATGAGGCTCAACGAGAGAACGCGCCACTGGGAGAAGACTCGTGGCAGCTGGCTGTAGTTGACCTTCGCCAGCGGCGGATACATCATCGTGATGAGCCCGATCTCGACCAGGTGATACCGCTGGATCGGGTCGACGACGCCGGGGACGACGTAGCCGAGTCCGACGCCGATCGCCATCGCGCCGAAGATCCAGACGGTCAGATACTTGTCCAGAAAATTCATCGAGCGGGGATCCCCGCAGTCCGGACAGTCACAGTCCGGCCCGTGTTCGTGTTCGAGGTCACGCATCGACGCTCACGCTCCCTTCGAGAACGGTGACCAGTGCGATAGCCCGGTTGGTCGCTCGATACTTTTTCCACCGACCCTCCTTCCACCCCTCGAGGAGGCCTGCGTCGACGAGCCTCGAAAGGGCGTGGCTGAGCCCGCTTTCGGTCACGTCGACGACGGCGTGCAGCTCGCAGACGCAAAGGGCCTCTTCGGCCGCGACGAGGACGCGCACGAGGGTGTAGCGCGTCTCGTTTGCCAGTGCCGAAAGCACGTCGAGTTCGGCCGCCGCCTGTGCCGTTCCGAGCCCTGCCTCCAGCGTGTCGAGTTTGTCGAGCCGTCGATCGACGTCCTCACTGCGACACTCGCCGAGTTCGTCGTCGAGGTATCGCTGCAATCGATCGGTCGCTTGTGCCATCAGCAATTACTTGACTCATCTCTCAATTAAGTATTGTGGAACTCCCTCTCCAAGATATCCGAATTCTATGTTATATCGGGATTCACTGCTTATGAGGGTGGTATATTGATGAAACGAAGTGCGTACCCATATTTACAATTGGCGTTTCAATTGAACTGTGGATAAACTCGATACGATTACGTCTCCAGGCGTCTTCGAGGAGGTCTGCCCGTGCTCTCGGCAATAGGTCTGGCTGTGCTCTCGGCGATGATACTTCCAACGCCGGTGGTCGCGGACGCTGGCGCGGGTGCAATGTGCGCGGGATCGACCACACCCACCATCGGGTCCTAGACCCCGCGACCGGCTCGGTAGCCGTCGAAACGCGTCGCAACGTGTTGCAAGTGGTACTTCGAACTCGGTGACGGGGAGTTGCTGTTCTCGGTGCCCCCGCCCGTCACGTCCGAGGTGAGCCGCGATCGATGCGCCGATCGGATGCCACAGCCGGTGCAGTCGACACGTCGAATTCGATCGGATCGCCGTCCGTGTCGAACGCCGGGAGTCGGTCCGTCGATTTGCTACTCGTCGGCGTCCGGATCGAGCGGTCGGTCCGGTATCGCTCGATCGGTGTCTGTACACAGACGAGCCCCATCGAAGAGTCCGAACACGGCCGTTCGAAGCTCCAGCTCGGAAAACGAACTCGAACAGTGCGGACATTCAGGTTCGACCAGCAGGGCGATTCGGACCCGGTTTCCACACTCCCCGCAGGTCGCCGTTTCGGTATCCTTGCGGTTGGCGTCTTCTTTCAGTCGACGCGTCTTCTCCCGTCGGTTGAACCGACGGCGGTTTTTCTCCTGTTGCGCTCGTACGGACGTTAGCGCTTCCGCGATGACGTCGATGCGATCGTCAACTCTATCGGTCGTTTCCACGACGTGTTCTAACACGTCTTCGTAGTTTTCGAACCCCGTTTCGAGTTTCTCATCGAGGGCTCGTACGGTCGAGTCGAGATCGGTAACAGCGGTCTCGACCGTCGAAACCGACGCTTCGAGTTCGGCGATCGATGCGGCGTGTTCGATCAACTGCTGGTGATCGTGATCCTTCGGTGCTTTGGTGTCGGTTTCCTGTTTCACCTGAACGACTCGCTCTCGGACGTCGTCTAACAACTCGACGAATTCCGGGTTGGGATCGGAACGCCGTCCGACGTCGTCTTCGCCACTGCCGTCGCCCGTGGATGTCGATTCATCAGTCGATTTGTCGTCCCCAGAGCGCTCCGACGTGCCATCAACCATTGAAACACCCGTGTTTGTGCATCCGGATGCTTGTCTTTTACACCTTCATATGACGCATGCGGTTGTGTCGCACCGGTTCACCGCTCGTGGCCGATCGATCGAAGGTCGACGTGCGCGGCCAGCAACTGTGCGGTCTTCTCGTATGGATCTGCGGTTTGGAGTTCCGTCTCGAGATCGGGACGGCAGCGACCTGCCGTCTCGAAGACGGCGGACGCGAACGCCCGCCGCACGCCGTCGGTCTCGAACAGTCCGTGGAGGTACGTTCCGAACACGTTCCCGCTCGCCGCCCCGTACCGCACCGAGGCGTCGCCGTCGATCGAAACGGGCATCCCGATCTCGCGTTTCGGTGCATCGGTATCTTCGTCTCCTCGACGGAGGCGCGTCCGACCCGAGTGGATCTCGTACCCAGACACGTCGCCTTCGAAGCCGGCGAGCGGACCGGTTCCCGACAGGTGCATCCTCACGGGCCGAACGCGTTTGTCGGTGCCAAAGCGCGTCACGATCGGTAACAGTCCCAGCCCCTCCAGTTCGTCTCCGGGTAATTCCGTGGGCGTTCCCGTCTCGGCGTGGACGTTAGTGAGTCGATCGCCCAGCAGCTGGTAGCCACCACACACGCCGACGATCGGGCCGTCGAACGTCACAATTCGTTCCTCCATCCTCCCAGCGCGAAGCGCGAGCAGGTCGGCGACCGTATTTTTCGTCCCCGAAAGGACGATCGCGTCGGCGTCGCCTAGGTCGTCGGTCAGCGGAACGTACGCGACTCGAACGCCGGGGAGGTCTGCGAGCGGTTGCAGATCGGTTACGTTCGATGCGTGCGGAAATCGAGGGACGGCGATCGTCACCGAGTGCTCGGCCGCAACGCCGTCGTTCCCCCCGACGGTCGATCGATCGCCTGCAGGCGGGAGCGACAGGCTGTCCTCCTCGGGGAGGCCGGGATCGTCGTACGGTATCACGCCGAGGACGGGGACGTTGGTTCTGTCTTCCACCGCGGCAACGCCGGGCGCAAGCAGCGATCGATCGCCGCGGAACTTCGTGATCACCACGCCGACGACCCGATCGCGGAGGTCCGACGGGAGCAGTTCCAGCGTCCCGACGATCGACGCGAAGACGCCCCCGCGTTCGATGTCCGCGACGAGAACGATCTCCGCATCCGCAACCCGCGCCGTTTCGACGTTCGCCAGATCGCGGTCCTGCAGGTTTATCTCGGCGATTGACCCCGCGCCTTCCGCGACGATGACGTCGTGTGTCTTTGCGAGCCGGTGGTGCGCGTCAATCGCCGCCTTTCGAGCGGTCTCGTAGCGATCGTCGTAGTAGCGACTGGCTTCGACGTGATCGATCGCGACGCCGTCGACGATCAACTGCGACTCGCCGCCGCCGCGTGGTTTCAACAGAACCGGGTTCATATCCGTCGACGGAGGAATACGCGCCGCTCGCGCCTGCACGAACTGCGAGACGCCGATCTCTCCGAACGGGGGGCCTTCCTCGGTCGTTCGCGGGACGGCCCTGGCGTTGTTGCTCATGTTCTGGGCTTTAAACGGGGCCACGTCGACGCCGCGATCGGCGAGCCACCGACAGAGCCCGGAAGCGACCGTGCTTTTGCCCACGTGACTTGCCGTTCCCGCGATCAGGATGGTTCGAGCCCGGTGCACAACGTGGCGAGGGCCGGTGTGAAAAAATACCTCTCGGTTACTGGCTCGTGAAGCCGCCGTCGACCACGAGCGACTCCCCCGTGACGAATGAGGCGTCGTCCGAACACAGCCAGACGGCCGCGTCGCCGATCTCCTCTGGAGCGCCGAGCCGTCCCATCGGCGTGGCCGCTTCGGTCTGTTCGATCGTCTCCGGCGAGGTCTCTTTCGTCCGCGCAACCATCGGCGTGTCGATGACGCCGGGACAGATCGCGTTCACGCGGACGCCCTCGCCGCTGTACTCTACCGCCGCCGTTTTCGTCAACCCGATGACGCCGTGTTTGCTCGCGACGTACGGCGTGAGACCGCCGAACCCGACGAGTCCGGCGATCGAGGCTGTGTTGACGATCGCCCCGCCGCCGGTCTCGACGATTGCCGGCAGTTCGTATTTTATCCCGAGGAAGACGCCCTTGAGGTTGATGTCGATAACGCGGTCCCAGTTTTCGAGCGGTTGCTCGGGCGCAGATTCGGTCGCTCCTTCGATCCCCGCGTTGTTGAACGCGAAATCGAGCCCGCCGTACGTCTCGACCGCAGCGTCAACCATCGCTTCTGCGTCCTCCGGATCGCTGACGTCGGTCTCGACGAACGTCGACTCCCCGCCCGCGTCGGTGATCGACTCGACCGTCTCGCGGCCGTCGTCGGCGTTGACGTCCGCGACGACGACGTTCGACCCCTCCTCGGCGAACCGCATCGCCGCCGATCGGCCGATGCCGGTGCTTCCGCCCGTTACGATGGTGACTGATCCGTCTAGTCCGTTCATTGCTGTACACCGTGTGTCACGTCCACCGCTCGGATGATAATATCGACGACGGTACTCATTTAGTGAAAATGAGGGTGTCGATCGACACTG
>JBNJFV010000015.1:13026-18926 GCA_051747145.1 Halobacteriota archaeon | reverse complement strand
GTCGATCGACACTGGGTCTGCTGATCGTCGATCGACACTGGGTCTGCTGATTGCCAGCACCTGCGATCCCGCTCGCGGGTCGAGTTCAGTATTCGGTCCCGCGTCGGGCCCGTTGCCCGTCGTCGATCGGGTGTTTCTCTTTTTGAACGCGGGTCACGAGATCGGCGTGGTCGTACACGTAGGACGGTTTCGTGTGGCTCCCCGTGAGGACGAGTTCGAGTCGATCTGGGGTGCGCTCTATGACTTCGAGCACGTCCGACTCGGCGAGGAGGCCCTGTTCGACCGCGTACAGGATCTCGTCGAGGACGAGCATGTGCATCCCCGAGTCGGGATCGGCGTCGAGATCGATCGGCGCTGTGAGATCGACGGCTGCTGCGGCCTCGAGCAGTTCGTACGTCCGTTCGAGACCCGCGCGGGCGTTCTGCCGGTGTCTTTCGTCGTCGCTCCCGTCGGCGAGGCCGTGCCACCCGTAGTGGCCGGTGTTTTCGAGGGTGAAGCCGGGGATGGCGGCGATCGCGTTGTACTCCCCGCGGATCGGTTCGACGCTGTCGGCGCCGCCTTTCATAAACTGCAGCATGTGGACGCGGTAGCCGTGGCCCGCTGCGCGAACGCCCATCCCAATCGCCGCGGTCGTCTTGCCTTTGCCGTCGCCCCACCACACCTGGAGGCGGCCGAACGATTCGGGCGCGCGCTGTTCGATCGGCGCTGCGGTCGGCGTGCGTCCCTCTCCCGGCGTACTGCGTCGAACGGCGTCGCGATCGTCCATCCTCTTCCCGAACGGATGCCGTCGTTTTGTGCGTTACGAGTCGTCAAACCGGACCTTCGTCACCGCCGATCGGACGTCGGTTTCGACCCCGTAGGCCGCGTCGTCGACCGATCGCGGGATCGCAGCCGCCTCGTAGCGGGCGTCGATCGCCGACACGAGGGCGTCTCGAACACACGCTCGCGTGGCGCGTCCGACAGCGGTCGCCGCCCCCGAGAACGTCGTCTCCGTACCGCCGGGATCGCTGCCGACGATCACGGCGTCGCTCGTCGTCCCCGAAAACCCCGTTAGCTGCTGGAGCGTTGCCGTCTTCGCCTCGGTGACAACCGTGGCGAGATTCGCGAGCGCGCCGGGCGACAGCGACGCAGTTGTCCCGGCGACGACGTTGATTGTACCGGGGTGATAGGCCGTGGATCGATCGTCACTCGGTGTCTCCCCACAGGTAGCGTCCGGATCCAGCGGCAGCGTCGAGGGGTTCGACAGGCCGGCCGTGACGATCGCCGTCACGGAATCGAGCTGTGCGCGCCGGGCGTGTCGCATCTCGACGCCCGTCAACAGCGCGGGGCCGGCGGCTTCGAATCCCGCCTCGGCCAGCCGTCGATCGACGTACGTTCGGAGGTCAGTCTCCGCCCAGCCTTCTGGTACCGTCAGGTTGTACGCCGCGTCGGCGCGCCACCGTCCGCCGTCGAATCCCGTCGAGAGCCACTCCGTGTCGGGTCGGCCAATCCGGAGGACGCCCGATCGAACCGTCGTCTCGAAGCCGCGCTCAGACACCGAGGGCCTCCAGAAGTTCGTCGTTTTCGGCCGGTCGCTTCACCGCAACGCGCACGTGCGACTCCAGGCCACGGAACGTCGTGGCGTCCCGAATCGCGACGCCGCGCTCGCGGGCTCGATCGACGACCCGATCGACCGGCTCTGCGCCGACGTCGACGAGGAGGAACGGCGCGTTCGACTCGTACACTTCGTAGCGATCCGACAGCCGATCGGCCATTCGTTCGCGCTCGCGACGGACGCGCGCGACGGTTCGATCGACGAACGCCCGCTGGCGGAGACAGTGTGCCCCCACGACGCTCGCAGGGGTACTGAGCCCCCACGTGGGGCGCGCAGTCGCAAGCCGATCGCGGAAGTCGCCGGTGGCGACGAGAAACCCCGCCCGGAGTCCGGGGAGGCCAAACACCTTCGTCAACGATCGCGCGACGACGACGCCCGGGACCCCCGCCATCGATCGCTCGTCGGTAAAATCGAGAAACGCCTCGTCGACCAAAAGCGTCGTCGACGCCTCGCGGCACCGATCGGCGAACCGACTCAGCCGGTCGCGGTCGTACGACTCGCCCGTCGGGTTGTTGGGATTGCAGACGATCGCGAGCGCGTGTCCCTCCGGATCGGCATCGAGTATCTGGGCGCGGTCGACGAACGTCGGGGTCGCACCCTGGAGGCCGACCTCGCGGGCGTACTCGCCGAAGCTCGGCGTCGGGATCAATGCGGTGGTTCCTGGCTCCAGCGTGCACTCGGCGACGAGGCGGATGCCGATCAAACCGCCAGCGGTCGGTACTACGTGATTCGGATCGATCATCGCGCCGTCACCGGCTGCGGTGTCGTTCAGGTACTCGGCGGCAGCCGTTCGATACTGCGGGTAGTCTGGATCCGGATACCGCCGGGCGATCGACAGCGCCGCATCGTACGCCTGCGTCGTCCCGGGCGGGGAGACTGGATTCGTGT
The DNA here is from genome assembly GCA_051747145.1 of Halobacteriota archaeon. Lineage (GTDB taxonomy): Archaea > Halobacteriota > Halobacteria > Halobacteriales > Haloferacaceae > JBNJFV01. The sequence continues at coordinate 16,444 of JBNJFV010000015.1, read as the reverse complement.
TCGCACTAAAATCGAGGCAGTCGCGGTCGGGGTCGCCCCCGTGGGGGACGGTCGAAAGGTCGTCGATCGCTCGATAGTCCATCGTCCGAATGGGAGAGGCGCAACTACTTGAATCCCGATCGACTCGATAGCGACGAGCGTACGATCCCCGATCGACTCGATCGCCGCCCGTCCCGCGAACGGGGACGCGTTTCGGATAGCCGCCGGAAAATTTCCGTTACCCGTCGGCCGAAAGCGCCGCTGCGATCCACAGGTCGCGCGGTCGGTTGACGTTCACCGCGAAGGCGGGCTCTGTTCGAACGATCGTCTCCTCTCCGATTTCGGCGACGACGTTCACCCCGCTCGGGGAGAGCGGTTCGTCGTACCCCATCGGCGTGAACGCGGTATCGACGCTCACGCCCAGCTCGCACTTTCTGGCCGCCGGTACGCAGACGGTCGTCGATCGAGGCGGGGCGGTCGCGAGGACCGACTCGACGTGTCGGGCCCCGAGGAGCGGGAGGTCGGCGGCGACGGTCAAAACGGGCGTTTCGATCGTCGTCAGTACCGAATCGAGGTCGGACACGTACCCGTCCCCGTCGGTTTCGACGACGTCGACCTCGCGCATTTCGGAGACGAATCGCGCGGTCGCCGGCGCGTGTGGCGAGGTGGCCGCCACGATCGATGCGATCGAACTTTCACGGAGCGCCGAGACGACGCGCTCGACCATCGGCGTCCCCCCGACCTCGACGAGGGGTTTCTCCGCGGCGAGCCGATCGAGCCGCGTCCCTCGCCCCCCGCAGAGGACGACCGCAGTCTCCACCGCTGACGCGGCCGATTCGGCGCTCACAGCAGGACCCACGCGATCACCCCCGCATGCAGGCCGACCAGCCGCCCGACTTCGTTCGTCGCGCCGATCACGTCTCCGCTCGCACCGCCGATCGCTCGCTCTGACCACCGAAGCAGGACGAGCCCCGAAAGTACCGGCGCGACCAGCGCGGCGACGGCCGCTCCGACGGCCCCGGTCGGCGGCACGAGCGCCGCGGGCACCGCGACCAGCACCGCCGGGCCGAACGATCGCGGGCCGTTGACGTCGAGCAACTGTGCGCCCAGCCCGTTGTGGGCCGATCGACCGTAACAGACGACGAACGCCATCGCCAGCTTTGCGCCGACTTCAGCCGCGAGGACGATCCGAAACGCCGTCTGTCCCGATCCAAATCCGCCGACGGCCAGCCCGCCCAACGCAAGCCCGACGATCGTCACCCCGAGGAGTAACGCGCCACCGACGCCGACCTGCGCGTCTTTCATCACCGCACGGCGTCGATCGGCGTCACCGTGAACGGCGAACCCGTCGCCGAGGTCCGTGAGGCCGTCCGCGTGCGTGATGCCGGTGACCAGGTAGATCGTCACGAGGTAGCTAGTAACGGCGCTGTAGACCGGTACGGGAAGGAGGAAGGCTATCCCCGCGATCACCCCGATAAGCGACCCGATCAACGGGATCGTAAGCGGCAGTCGTCTGAACGCCTCCCAGTCTTCGTCCGACGTGGATATCGGCACTCTGGTGAAAAACCCGATCGCCCCTCGCAGTGCTGGGATCATCGAGCGGTCCCTCCGGTGACTGCCCGGCTCACGACCAGCCACCTCCGAGGGCACCGACGGTCCACAACGACGCGAGGAGACAGGCGGCGACGAATATCCACGCGGCACGGGAGACCAGTTCGACGCCGTCGATCGCCTCTCGACGCGTCGGGAGGCTCGCGAGTTCGTTGAGCACGTACACGCCCGGCTTTTCCAGTGTGACGTGGAGTGCGGCCGCGACCGTGGCCATCGGCCACCCGGAGTTCGGGGACGGTGGGGCGCTCGCCCATCGACGGGCGGCCAAAATCGGATCGGGACTGTACGCGGCGATCGTCAACAGGACCGCACTGCCCCGCGCCGGCAGCCACATCACCACGTCGTCGAGTCGTGCGCTCGCCGTTCCGACCCGTTTGTCCGGGTACCCGATCATAGAGTCCATCGTGTTGACCCCTTTTACCCACGCCGCCGCGGCGACGCCGACCGCCAACGCGACCGTCTGCGCGTCGGTGATCCCGATCGATGGAGCCACCGCGATCGCCTCGACGGGAGCTGTCGCCGCGATCGAATCCATGGAAACGGTCGCCGCGATCGATCCGACAGTAAACGCCCCGAGCGGGGAGACGAGTCCGTCGGCGAGGTTTTCGGCGGCGCTTTCCACGACCGCGCTCCGGACCTGGGGAGGTGACAACGACGACGCGTCGCGCCCGGCCAACGCTCGGAGTCGCCTTCGGGCCGCATCGAGGTCCGATTCGAGGAGGTCGACGACTTCGATCGCCGTTTCGATCAACATGCGATGGCTAAACAAGCTGTATACCACCGCGCCTGCGACGATCGGTCCAGCCCGGCCGTCGAGGAGCCCCGCGATCACGACCACACTTGCGGTACCTGCGCCGAACGCGAGCGGGAGGGACACCGCTGCGAGCGCGCCGACGAGACGCGGTCGATTCCACGGTCGATCGAGGTACGAAACGACCGTTCCGAAGTGTACGATCGGGTGGACGCTTGCGGGCGGTTCGGCGCGAATTCGATCGAGTGTGACTGCCAGCGCCAGCGCAACCGGGACCGCGTAGGCGAGTAGGTAACTCATCGTTCGGCCTCGATCAGTTCGGGGAGTTCCTCGAGCGGCGTGCGAGTGACGTCGACGAACCGGCCGCCGAGCGCTTCGATGCCGCCGTCGGTTCGCGGATCGTCGCCGACGTGGGTGATCGATTCGACAGGATGGCCGAGCCGACGGGCGACCGCTTCGAACGGGCGGGCGTGGGGTTTCCGCCAGCCGCAGGCAACGCTCGTCACGATCGCGTCGAATGCACTCGGTTGGACGTCCGCCCGGTCGATCGCCAGCGGGACCAGTTCGGGGACCGAACAGTTCGAGACGAGCCCGACCGGTCCGACGGTAGCGGCCGCGTCGATCGCCTCGATCGCGCCCGGGACGGTTTCGACTGCGGGATCGAACGCGTTCGCAACGGCGCGCCGGGCGACGTCGGTCGAAACCCCCACCCCGCGGCTTTCGAGTGCAGCCTCTACGTGTGCGGGCAGCGGCACCTCCGCACCGTCGGGTGCGTCGACGTGGGCGGTCGCGTACGTGCTCGACCAGGCCGCTGGGACTTCGACGCCGAGCGATCGGAGTTCGGCGGCGACGCTCGCCGCCGGATCGGCGGGGATTGTCGCGTCCAGGAGCGTTCCGAAGAGGTCGAACGTTATCGGCACGTTCGATCCTTCGAGGACGACGGCTTGAAAACACCGATTCCAAGGTTCGACTCGTGGGTAATCGACGACGATCGACTCGTGGGTAATCGACGACGATCGACTCGTGGGTAATCGACGACGATCGACTCGTGGGTAATCGACGACGATCGACTCGTGG
>JBNJFV010000015.1:0-12926 GCA_051747145.1 Halobacteriota archaeon | reverse complement strand
TAATCGACGACGATCGACTCGTGGGTAATCGACGACGATCGACTCGTGGGTAATCGACGACGATCGACTCGTGGGTAATCGACGACGATCGACTCGTGGGTAATCGACGACGATCGACTCGTGGTTAGCCGATGGCGATCGACTCGTGGGTAGCCGCCGCCGATCGACTCGTGGTTAGCCGATGACGTTCGACTCCAGATCTCGGGGATAGTAGGTGAGCCACTCCGTCCCGGTTTCGGTGATCGCGATCGTATCGGAGTGTCTGTACCCCGTCCGATCGGTGTACAGCCCCGGTTCGATCGTGTACACCTGTCCGGGCGTCATCTCGGTTTCTCCCGGGGCATCGTAGGCGTCGCCCCAACCGCGATCGATGTACGGCGGTTCGTGCCCGCCGAGTCCGATGTTGTGGCCGACGTGGTGTCTCGCGTACTCGGTCACGCCCTGCTCGTCGAAGTAGTCCCAGACGACCTGATCGACGTGTGCGAGCGGCACACCCGGCCCGAGCGCGTCGATCGCGATCGTTTGGGCTTCGAGCATGAGTTCGAAGTAGTGTTCGTCTTCGTCGGTGTACGTTTCGACGAACATCGTCCGCTCCAGTTCGGAGTGGTAGCCGTCGACGTTCGCCGTCGCGCCCGTGATGAGCACGTCGCCGGCAGACAGCCGTTCGTTGGGGGTGTGTCCGTGTGGCAACGCGGTTTCGCCCCCCGAGATGTAGCCGGCGTGTACCGGCCCGCTGCCGCGGGTCCGGACGGCGTACCGATCGCCGAGGGCGTCTACCATCGCTCGGGAGGCCTCCATCGACGCCCGCTGGCTGACCGTGATTGGATGTGCGCCCACAGCCGTGTACTCTGCGAGGTACCGGTGGCCGAGATTCGCCCACTTTGCGGATTCGCGGATGAGGTCGACCTCGTCGTCGGTTTTCTCCCAGCGCATCCGATCGACCCACGATTGGGTGTCGACATCCAGATACTCCGAGAGCGCGGGCCCGTCGTATCCCATCACGCCCGGTGCTCCGTCGGTGTCGGCGACGACCGACTCGACGTCGAGCGATTCGAGCATGTCGATCGCCGTCGCGATCGGCTCGCCGCCGGGATAATCGAAGTAGTGGTGGACGGCGTCGATCCGCGGGTTCGGTTCGACGCGCTCGACTTCGAGCCGCGGCACCGTAATCGCCGTCGCGTCGGGGGTCACGGCCAGGACGACCGGCCGCTCGGTCTGGATGTGATGAAAGCCGGTGAGGTATTCGATACTCGTCGCGCCGAACCACACTGCGGCGTCGGCGTCCGTGTCCGCTAATTTCCCGTAGACTTCCGAAAGTCTCGCGTCGAACGCTTCGGCGGGTACTGACGTCGGCATGCCTCACGGTTCGTTCGAATGGGTATAATCCTCCGGGAAGCGGCCGTCTGCTTGCAGGGAGCAACTTGCCTCCGTGACGCTCGATTTCGGACGTATCGGGACGTCGATCGCGGTGTAATCAGTTTGCGATCCGCGCGAACGCCAGGTTGCCGCTGATGTTTTTGATGTAGATCGTGACGACGTCGCCTTCCTGTGCGCCGGGGACGAAGATCGTGTACTTGCCCTTCTCGGCGACACCGTCTCCCTTCCGACCGGTGCCGGTAATCTTGACCTCGTAGGTTTTCCCCTCCTCCAGATCCGGTTTGTCGCGGCGATCCTGCGTCCGGCGACGCTTCGCGACGGGACGGAACGCCCCACACGCTTCACAGCGAAGCATCTGCGTGCGATTTTCCATCACGAGTCGGGTATCCGGCAGGCCGCACTCCGAACAGGTGACGTACTCTTCGATGTACGCGTCGATCGCCGCGTCGAAGTCTGCCGGCGTGAACGACCCGTTGTAGCGTCCTCGCCCGCTTTCGTACTGCCCTGCCGTTCCGAGTTCGCGCTGGATCGCGCTGTGGAGGTGCTCGGGGTCCCGAGAGAGCGCGTCGGCGATCTCTGAGAGGTTCGTCAGTCGAGTGAATGCACCGTCTTTCTGTGCCTGTGCGTCGGGGACTTGCAGACGCTCGTCGGAGCCGCCTAAATCCGGCATGTCCTCGATCGCTCGATCGAGACTGGCTTCGTAATCCATACGTATGCTGAGGGGGTCGCGACGTATCAATTCTTGCATATCCCCGTGTGCGTACCGTGGATTCGATCGCCAAGGGAGCGAGTCGAGATCAGCGATCGAGCCGATCGACGCCACGTATCTCGAAGCGACTCCTGCCTTCGGCGCTCTCGGTGACTGTCAGATCCCACCCGTGCGCGTCGGCAATCCGTTTGACGATCGCGAGCCCGAATCCCGTGCCGTCCTCGCTCGTCGTATAGCCCGTCTCGAAGACGCGCGAATGCTCCTCTGAGGGGATTCCGACTCCGTCGTCTTCGACGTAGAACCCGCGGCTCAACTCCCCGACCCGGACGGTTACGTCCGAACCGCCGTGTTCGATCGCGTTCCGAACGAGGTTTTCCAACAACTGTTTGACCCGTCCCTCGTCGGCTTCGATCGTCGCGTCGACCTCGTTCAGGAGCGTTCCCTCGGCGGTGTCGACGTTGTGCCAACATCCCGCAACCGTTTCGTGGAGATCGACGGGGCCGGGTTCGGTCACCGTTTGTCCCTTTCTGGCCAACTCGAGCAGATCCTCGATGAGCCGCTGCATCCGATCGTGGGCCTGCTCGATGTGGGCCAGGTGATCGCTATCGCACTGGTCGGCGAGGAGTTCGAGCCGTCCTTCCGCCACGTTCAGCGGGTTTCTGAGATCGTGCGAGAGGACGCCGGCGAACTCCTCGAGTCGTTCGTTCTGTTCGCGCAGCTCCTGTTCGCTCGCCAGTCGATCGAGCGCCTGGGCCGCGTGGGCGACGAGCAGTTCTGCCAGTTCGACGTCGTCGTCGTCGAACGCCCCCACCGACCCGCTGACGGCTTGAAACACCCCGTGATCGCCGATCGGCACGCTCAGCGCTGACCTGTACGGGCCCTGTGGGTTCGCGTCCTCGGCGCTTCGAACGTCGTCGAACACGTACGTCTGGCCGGTCCGGTAGGTCTTGCCGACGATCCCCTCCTCGACCGACATCGTCGTCGCGCCGTCGGGCGGGACGTCCTCCGACAGCGCCCGGATCGGTAACATCCCGTCCGCTTCGAGGCTGATCACGCAGAGGTCGAACTCCAGTATCGTTTCTGCGACCTCGATCGTACGCTTGCTGACCCCTGTGGGCGTCTCGAACGTCGTGATGTCCGTGGCGATGTTGTGGAGTTCTTCGAGCGCACGCTCGTAGGCACGTTGCTGTCTGTTCGTCCGGAGCCGGAGGAACTGGTCTGCGATCTCGCCGGCGAACCGGAGTTCGTCGTCGGTCCACTCGCGCGGCTCGCCGACGTGTTCGTGGCAGACGATGCCGATCACGTCGCCGCCCGATCGGATGCCGGCGTCCAGCATCGACGTGATTCCGAGCGGTTCGAGGTACCCGTCCCGAAGCTCCGCGGTCCGTGGATCGGTTCGAGCCTCGTGGGCGTCGACGGCGCGGTGAGATTCGAGCGCCTCGAAGTATGCGGGATACTCGCTCGCTGTCAGCTCGTCGTCCGATTCGTGTTCGCCGGTCGATCGGTCGTACAGATCGACGTTCCGGAGCCTCGAATTGCCGTCTTCGAACAGCCAGATCCCGACGCGATCGACTTCGAGCGTCTCGGCGGCCGTCTCCGTGATCGTTCGCACACCAGCCCGGAAGTTGCCGCTCGTGATGTCCTCGTCGACCGCCAGGTCGATGATCGCCCGTCGCTGCCGCCGTTGTCGCTTTTGCGTTCGATACTCGTCGGTGATGTCTCGAAAGACGATCACGACGCCGATCGTCTCGCCGTCGGGGCTTTCGATCGGCGAGGCGCTGTCGGCGATAAACCGCTCGGTGCCGTCTTTTCGAACGAGGATCGTCCCGTTCGCGAGCCCGACGATCGTCCCCGTTTCGAGGACTTTCCGCGCGGGGTCGGGTTCGGGCTCTCTGGTCGCTTCGCTGATGATTTCGAACACCTCCGGGAGCGCTCGCCCGACCGCGTCCTCGCTGTCCCACCCGGTGAGTGACTCGGCGACGGGGTTCATCTGCGTTATCCGTCCGTCGTCGTCGGTCGTGATCACGGCGTCGCCGATCGATTCGAGGGTGATCTGGAGGTTCTCCTCTCGCTTTTGTAATCGTCGTTGCGTCCGGTGGTGGTCGACTTCCTGTTTGATCGCTTCCGCGAGCACGCCGTACCGTGACGTCGGATCGCCCCGCTTTTCGAGGTAGCGGTCCGCACCGAGGTTCAACGCCTCGATCGCCACCGATTCGCGTCCCCGTCCGGTAAACAGTATGAACGGGAGGTCCGAACCGTACTCCGTTCGGACCCATTCGAGGACGTCGAGCCCGTCCATCTTCGGCATCTGATAGTCGCAGACGACCGCGTCGAACGCGTCGGTCGCTATCAGTTGCAGGGCGTCCTCGGCGGCCGTGGTGGTTTCGACGTCGATGCTCGGATAGTTCGTTTCGAGAAACTGCTGTGTGAGGTTTACCAGCGTTTCGTCGTCGTCGATGTATAGCGCCCGGATCGAAGCGTCGGCCTCGATGTCCCCCTCACGTATCATCTACCCTGACGTTTCGATCACGGAATAAAAACGTTTCCGGCGATCCGATCGTCGCTGCTGTCGTATTCTTGCCGTATCCGATTGACAAACCCCCACGCGTCGCCGGTGTGTCGATCGGTCCCGCGTCGACGGTGCGTCGATCGCCCTACGTGGCAGGGACGAAACCGATCGGTTCGGTCTCCGCCAGCGCGGTTTCGAAGTGATCCATCGTCACTTCGAGTTCGTCGACCGAGTCGGGACCGGTTTCGCCCTCCCCGTCCCGGTGGACGTACTCTCTGACGGCGATCTGTGCGGCGTCCCGGCAGATCGCCTCGACGTCCGCGCCGACGAATCCGTCGGTCCGATCGACGAGCGCCTCGAAGTCGACGTCGTCTGCCAGCTGGCGATCGCGCGTGTGGATTTCGAAGATCTCCCGCCGGGCGTCTTCGTCCGGCACATCGACCGACACGTGTCGATCGATCGTCGTCGATCCAAACGCGTCAGCTTTCGATCGGAATCTCCGTTCCGGTTGCGGTGGCTCCGGTCAACACCGGGAGTCTAATCTCGAGGATACCGTTTTTGTATTGGGCGCTGATGTCGTCCTCTTCGATCGTCTTCGGGAAGCGGAATCGTCGGTGGTAGGTACGTCGCTGGCCTCGCACCTCGTTTTCGTGCTCGGCGGCGATGTTGAGGACGCTTTCGTCCCACGACACGGTTATCTCTTCTGGATCGAATCCTGGCAGTTCGACGCTCAGGACGAATTCGTCGTCCGCTTCGTACAGTTCGTAATCGTTCCGTCCGGTTGCGAACAGTTTGCTCGGGAAGTCGAGACCTTGCATCCAGGAACTCGGTGGGGTCTGTGGCAGTGCCATTGCTCAACACCTCGAGTACAGTTAAACGTATGTTTGCGGTTCGTAATAAATTCATCGGTCGCTCTGATCGCTCAGTTTCGATCTTATCGCCGATTCGACCCGCTCTCGACTTCTCCGGTCAAAACGAGACGAAATCGAAGTCGAAATCGGATTCGTCATCAACGTTTTGTCCTTCGGTTCCGATCGACCTTTCGTCGTCTGAGTGCGTCGAACTCTCATCGGCTGGTTTCTCTGGGACCTCGATTTCGAATTCGTCCAAACGATCGGTATCGGGGTCAACGGTAGGTTCCGCTGGTGTAGGGTCTGTGGGTCGATCGGATCGACGATCGCTCGAATCCTCGAAGTCGGGATCGAGTTCGGTGTCGGACACTAGTGCAACGTCGTCTTCGAACGTCGACTCCGCTCCGCAGTTCGGACAGATCGGAAACCCACAGGTCGTATACGCGACGTCGATCGATCGTCTGACCGTCCCACACGCACCGCAGGCGAAGTAGGACCGTTGGCCGGCGTTCATAGTTCGCGTACGGAACCGAGCGCCCATAGATAGCCACCGCCTGCCACGCCGTAGCCGCCGGCTATCAGATACGAGGTGTCTGCTGCGTTGTTGCTCGCGTGGTCACGAGATCTCGGTTGTCGGGGCGTCATCGCGTCTACGGACGATCGATCGACGGCAACTATTTGTCCCACGCGTTACTCGCGTTCGGTATGGATTCGACCCCGTTCGAACGACGCCGGCGGGAGGCGGCAGCCCGGCTCGAAGCGATCGGTGCGGCTGCGATCGTCCTGTTTCCGGGCCGGAACCTCCAGTACCTCACCGGGTTTTACGAATCGCCGAGCGAGCGTCACTTCATGTGGTTTCTCCCGGCCGACGGGGAGCCACTCGCGCTCGTCCCGGAGCTTTCCGCAGCGCAGTTCCTCGAAACGTCGTCGGCCGCTGCCGTTCGGACCTGGAGCGACGACGAGGGGCCGACGGGAGCGCTTTCGTCGATCGTCTCGGAGTTGGCACTCGACGGCGAACGACTCCTCGTCGACGACACGATGTGGGCGCGCTTTACGACCGATCTCCGGGCGGCCGCACCCGACGCCACGATCGGCCTGGCTAGCGAGGTCCTCGGAGCGCTTCGGATCCGAAAGGACGACGCGGAGATCGACGCGCTTCGTCGCGCGGGGGCTGTCGCAGACGAGGTGGTCGGATCGATCCGCGATCTCGGCGAGGGTGCGATCGGGATGACCGAACGCGAACTCGCCCGCCGAATCGACCACGCACTCGCGGACGCCGGTGGGGAGGGCGTTTCCTTCGAAACGATCGTCGGATCGGGCCCGAACGGGGCGATGGCCCACTACACGCACGGCGACCGGCCGATCGAGGCGGGCGATCCGGTCGTCCTCGATTTCGGCACGCGCCTGGAGGGGTACCCGTCGGATCAGACCCGAACGGTGGTGTTCGCAGGCGATCCCGACGATCGATTCATCGAGATTCACGAGACAGTTCGACGGGCGCAAACCGCCGCGATCGAGGCGATCGAACCGGGCGTTGCCGCCGAAGCGATCGATGCGGCCGCCCGGGAGGTCATCGAGGCGGCCGGATACGGCGATCGATTCATCCATCGAACCGGACACGGTGTCGGGCTCGACGTGCACGAAGCGCCCGACATCGTCGCCGGAAACGAACTGCGAGTCGAACCGGGAATGGTTTTCAGCGTCGAGCCGGGGATCTATCTCCCCGGGGAGTTCGGCGTTCGGATCGAGGACCTGGTGGTCGTCACCGACGACGCCTGTGAGCGGCTGAACGGCTCGGATCGCGGATGGCGATGTTGAACGGCTCGGATCGCGGATGGCGATGTTGAACGGCTCGGATCGCTCCTAGCGATACTGAATGGCTCGGATCGAAAACAGTGGTGGCGTTATTCGCCTTCGGGTTCGTCCTCGGGTTCCACCAGGAGGTCGTGATCGGCCAGTATTTCGGCGAGTTCGTCCGCATCCCGCTCGTGGTAGGTCGCCGTTTCGCTGTCGATCGTCGCGACGCCGATGCCGTCGGGTTCCAGCCCCTCCTCTGCGGCGGCGTCCGCCAGCGCTTCGAGCGCGAGCCCGATGCCGTCTGTCAACGATAGCTCCTCGTCGTAGTGCGTTTCGAGGTACTCGCGGATGTCGCCACGGTTCGCACCGATCGACAGCGCCTTCCACTCGTAGGGCGTTCCCGACGGATCGGTTTCGTACAGCCGTGGCGTCCCGTCTTCGATGCCGCCGATGATGAGCGCGACGCCGAACGGGCGTGCGCCGCCGATCTGGGTGTACTGCTGGATGTGGTCGGTGACGGTCTTCGTCAACGTCTCGATGCCGATCGGCTCGCCGTAGCGGAGGTGGTTGATCTGCGATTCGCGCCGCGCGAAATCGATGAGCTGACGAGCGTCGGCGACGTGGCCAGCCGAGGCGATCCCGATGTGGTCGTCGGCCTTGTGAATCTTCTCGACGCTTTCTGGTTCCATGAGCGACGATCGGCTGCGCTTGTCCGCCGCGAGGACGATCCCCTCGGCGGTTCGGATGCCGATGCTCGCTGTTCCTCGCTTGACTGCCTCGCGCGCATATTCGACCTGGTAGAGGCGGCCATCCGGCGAAAAGATCGTGATTCCACGGTCGTAGGCCTGCTGTTGAGCTTGTCCCTGCATACTATCACTGAAGATCGAGGTCCGTCGCACCCACGACGCCCTCCGACAACTGTACATCGAGCGCATCGTCGCGTCGATGCGCCGATCGGAGAGCGTCCGCGAACACGACGTCGTTCTCGTCAGAAGATCCGGTCGCGCGTCCTAAATACCTTTCCTCACAGGCCCGAACGGTACCGGAGACGCCACGGACCCAAACGCCCAGCGGCGACCCGTCGACGGACTCGACGCAGGCGATCGCTGCACGGGCAGCTTCGACCTCCTCGCGGCGGGTCCGGACGATCGCCTCGCCGACGCCGGATTCGAATTCGAACGCGTACACCGTCAGATCGGCGTCGGCGCTCCCGGGGTCGCCGAGCAGGTTCCCCGCGGCGTACCACACCTCGCGCTGAAAGTCGCGGCGATCGATGTCCGCATCGGGAACGCTTTCGAGGCCGACGGCGAGGTACCGCCATCGGGGCCGGAGGTGTTTCGGGAGGTGCCTCATGGAGTGGGTGACTCCACGCGGGCGATCGGCACCCGTTCTCCCACGAGCACGCCGACCTGATCGTGTACGCGTTCGACGGCCGTCAACGCGAACCCGGCGTCCGTAAACTGTTCTGCGAGCGTGCCGACGGTCGCGGGGTCGTCGACTTCGGAGCTGTAAAACGCCGGCTCCGGGTCCGATTCCTCGAAGAACATCACGTCGCCGAGGACGAATCGATCGGGTTCGAAGTCGGCGATCACCTCGATCGCCTCGCGTTTTTCGTCGTCCCCGAGGTGGTGGAGCGCGAAGTTCGACGTGACGACGGTGGCGAGACCCTCGTAGTTCGGCTCCCGAAAGCTACCGGTGTCGAACGCGACGGTTTCGATCCCCGCCTCGTCGGCGTTTCGCCTCGCCTGTTCGAGCATCCCGTCGCTGATGTCGCGACCGACGACACGATCTGCGTCGTCGGCGAGTGCGAGCGCGATCGCACCGGTTCCGGTCCCGAGGTCGAGAACGACATCGTCCGACGTCGGGGCGGCGTGCTCGATCACCAGATCCCGACACGCCAGGTATTCGGGGCTTTTCGAGTCGTCGTACGCAGGGGCCTTCTCGGAAAATCGCGCCGCGTGTTCCTCAATTGTCTTCTTCATATTTGCCCAATTTCACACCCGGCGCAATGAATGCCTCGGCCGAGCGCGTGCGGTTTCGCCGTGACAGACGGCCCCACTCGGTCAGCCCCGCCTCGATCGCAGCGGGGTCGAAGCCGATCTCCGCGCCGATCGCCCGCAGTTCCCGTGGTGCACGGAGCTGAAGGTGTGAATTTGCCGTCGCGCTCACGACGTAGGGCGTATCGTACTGGTCGACAAGTTCGCGGAGCTTTCTGAGCCCTTGCAACGACTGCACCCGCCGACCGCCGGTTTGCCTGAGGACGGGCCCGAAATCGAACTCGACGCGGACGCCGTGGTCGGTCGCCGCCCGTGCCAACACGTGGTTGAAATCACCGCCCGTCCGCATCGGGCGCGTGAGGACGTCTACCCGGTCCTGTTCGACCGCAAATCTGTTCAGCGCGTTCGTCCCCCCTCGAACCGCGAGTATCGTACACTCGCTTCGGAAGTTCCCGACCGATCCGGACGCGCTTTCCGGCGTGTCCGCGCAGATTTCGATCCCGCGAACGACGTCGACACCGTATCGATCGCCGATCGCGGCCGCGTCGTACTCGGACGCGCGGGACCGAACGACGATGCCGTCGTATCCGTACCGATCGGCGGTTCTGGCGTGCCGACTCACCGTGCTGTCGCCGTCGGGATACGCCCACACCGCCTCGTACATGTGTTTGGGTTCGACATCCGGCGGTATGGTGTTTGTGTTTGTGTTTGTGTTTGTGTTCGAGTTCGAGTTCGTGGTCGAGTTTGCGTTCGATCGATTACGGTTCGTCGGCCGGTACGACCTTCTTGCCGCTCGATTGGGGGATCACGCGCCGATCGGCGTCGACCCACGCTTGACCGAGTTCACGGCCTTCGAAGAGCCGATCCAGAAAGACCGCGAGACCGGCGACCTCCGAGTGCGGCTGGTTCGTCACGCCGACGTTCCAGTCGGCCGCCTCGTACACCTCGAAAGGCACCTTTTCGCCGCCGACCACGACGAGGAGCGGTCCGTCGGCGTGTGCGGCCCGTATCTCCGATTCGACCGTCTGTATCGGCTCGCCATACATCGTGAGGTGTACCACCGTCCCCTCGAAACGCCGCACGATCGCCGTTTGTCGGTCGTTCAACTCGACGGTGAACGGACCGCCGAACCGCCCCGTGATGTCTTCGACCGTCTCCTTGGCCTGTCCGGCGTTTTCCGGGAGGATCACCCGATCGGCCCCGAGCGCCCGTGCGGTCAACCCGACGTGGGTGGTCATCCGATCGTCCCGACCCGGTCGATGTCCGTAACGGAGCACGACGACCTCGTGTTCGCCTTCCATACCGTCGCTGACGTGGAGGAGTCCATAGGGCGTTTCGATCCGGGGGAGCTTCCAGTAGATCGTCGATCGGGGAGCTTCCAGTAGATCGCCGATCCGGACGCATTCAGATATCGACTTCGATCGACGCCGACACGTCGTGGCTGTCGGCAGCCAGTTCGCCACGGATCGTGTACGTTCCGGCCGGTGGATCGATCCACGTCCCCGTATACGTGCGGGTCGAAAACGGTTCGAGTCGATCGGTCTCGATCGCCATCGTGAACAGTCGACCGTCAGACCAGCGCCAGACCGGTTCGCCGTTCGACTCGGCGACGAACTCGACGCGCTGTCCGGATCGAAACCGCAGTTCCACCGTCGATCGACCGACGTTTTCGATGCAGAACTCGAAGGATACTCCCTCCGCTGTCGGCTCGACGGTTAGCGTCGGTTCCAACATACCGCAAAAATGATCGCCGTCGGTTTGAATCTTCCAATCGGTGGGTGAGACGACCGGCTACGAACGAGTGGGCTCGTCTAGCCGAGGAGGTACCGCAGTTTGGGGTACCGCTCGACGAGCGCTTCGCCGCCGACCTCGATCCGTTCGATGTATTTGTCCGCACCGAGGATCCGACCCGCACCGAAGGCGGCGACCGCGAGGAAGACGATCGCGTAGATGAGCGTGGAGTCGAACAACGCCAGCATGTCGCCTTCCCAGCCGCCGAGATAGAAGGCGGTCATCTGCATCGCCCCACCGAGGGCGGCAAGGCGGACGAATCCACCGACGATCAGCGCGACGCCGATCAAAAGCTGCGTAGTCGGAATGAGGACGTTGATCAACTCCATCAGAACCGGACTCGCCGCCATCGCGGCGTACAGGCCGCTGACGGGGCTGACGGGATCGACCCCGTGGACGAGGTACCCGCTCGCGTCGAACGGCTCGGCGGCCGTTACCTTTCCGAGGCCGGCAGAGAGGATCATCCCCCCGATGACGATACGCAACGCGACGACGAACCACGCCGACAGCGAGTGCGGCGTTCCTTCGAGGGTGACTCCGGCGATACGGCTTTCCAGACGGTTTCTAGTTTGTGTTGACATGGGCTGTCTCCCTCACATGTGGATTATTGCAATCCGTGGCTATATACTGCCAATATTGTTCTCATTCAATGGGAAATGTGCGCTGTGACAACCCACATACGAGGGGAATTTATATGGTGGATGTATAATTCGTGAACTCGGAACCGCGTGTCCGCGATGTCACTCCGTGTCGACACTCGCTCGAACCTGCTGCTCGGCAACGACGTCGAGGAACTGCTGGGGAAACTCGACGTGTGGCAACAACTTTGCGTCGTCGAAGACGACGAGTTTGACCCCGGCGTCTGCGGCCAGTTCGCGCCCCTGCGCCAGCGGCGTGACCTCTGCCTCCCGCCCCCAGACGATCGTCACGGGGACGTCGATCGATCCGAGCACCGCCGCCAGATTCGCCTCGCTGTTGAGATAGCCGCTTATGAACGACGCCGGCGCGAACCGGGCGTTGGGCTGGTGTGCGGTCGCCCACTCGTAGGCTTCCCACTCTTCGGAGACGTTCGACGGATCGTAGTAGCCGTGGTCGTCGTTGAAATACCGGATCGACGGCTTCGAGGTGAGGAGGTTGAAAAGCGCCTCGCCGACGATCGGGGCACGGAGGAGTTCCAGAAGCCACCCTTTCGGCGGTTCGGGACCCGCGACCGTCGTCGGGCAGATCAAAAGCAACGAGGATAGCTCCGTCTCCTTCGCCGCCACCACAACGTAGGCGGCGCTCAGCGAGGAGGCGATAACGGTCGGGTTCTCGAACGTCGCGAGAAACGCCGCGAGGAAGTCCTCGTACAACGGCGCTGAGTACCGCAGCGGCGGTCGATCGGACCGGCCGAATCCCGGCAGGTCCGGCGCGACGACGTGGTACTCCTCCGAGAGGCTATCGAAGATCGCCCGGTACTCGCCGCTGGAACCGGCCGCGTTGACCCCGTGTAGTAACACGAGATCGGGGTCGTCCGAATCGCCGGCTTCGGTGTAGGCTACGTCGAACCCCCGCCAGTGGAACCGCTTTTGCGTACCGTTCAGCGCGGGGTCGAGGTCGGGGCTCCGCCGGCGGAGCGTCGCGTTGATCGCCGCAACTGCGCCCGCCCCGGCAACCGCGTACCCGATCGCTCCTCGGAAGTTCATACGAGGTGATTGGGGCTCCGTGCAGTTAAACCCGGATATCGAACGCCCTGACGGTCACTCCTCGTCCGGTCGTCGACCGCGAACGCAGTCGGCGATCGGTCGCATGATCTCCTCGGCGACCGTGTACGGGTCGGTTTCGCGTTCGGCGATTTGCGCTGCGAGTTCGTCGATACCGCCGTGGGCGTCGATTTCAGTCTCGAGGAGGGCGGC
>JBNJFV010000014.1:22561-26396 GCA_051747145.1 Halobacteriota archaeon | reverse complement strand
TCCGTACCTCGTCGACGGTGTCGGCGAACTCCCGGCGAACGATCTCGCGAACCCGATCCTCGTAGCCCGGTACGCCGCTCGTTTCGGTGAGTTCCTTCAACAGATCGAAGTCGAATTCCATACGATTGCCTTTGGCGCTCGAAATAAAAAGCCACAGTTTCCGCTGCTGGGCGGTGTGTGCCTCCTGGGTAGCGATACGACCTCGAACGTGTTACTCGCCGGTATGCTCACGACCTGTGTCGATCGTCGCCGTCCGTGCAACTTGTGTCGATCGTCACTGCGTCGACTCGTACTCGATCGTCACTGCGTCGACTCGTACTCGATCGTCACTGCGTCGACTCGTACTCGATCGTCACTGCGTCGACTCGTACTCGATCGGCAACGACTCGACGCCATAAATGAACGAACTCCGCGTCGGCTCCAAATCGGTGTCGACGACGGTGATGTCGTGGAGCCGATCGAGCAGGACTTCGATGGCGACGCGGGCTTCCAACCGTGCGAGCGGCGCACCGAGGCAGTAGTGGGTACCGTACCCGAACGCCAGGTGCTGTCCGGGAGCCCTGTCGGGGACGAACGCTTCGGCGTCTGCGAACTGCCGCTCGTCGCGATTTGCCGATCCGAGCCACACGACGAGTCGATCGCCCGCTTCGATCGACGCTCCTTGCAGGGTCACGTCCTTGGCGGCGACCCGCGTCATCGCCTGAACCGGCGATCGGTATCGCACCGCTTCCTCCAGCACCGTCGGGATCGAACCCTCGCTCTCGCGGATCCGGCCGAAGAGATCGTTAGCGCCGAAACAGCGGATCGCGTTCCCAATCAGGTTCGTGGTCGTGATGTTCCCGGCAACGAGGAGGAGGACGCACATCCCGAGCGCCTCCTGCTGTGTCAGGGTCGTTTTCTCGTCGCCACGAGACGCCACCATCGTCGAAATGAGGTCGTCTCGCGGATTTTCGCGTCGGTCCTCGATCAACGAGAGGAAATACAGTCCCATCTCCTGGATCGACTCCGTCTGCGATTCGAGAACCGCCGCCGAGGGGTCTTCGGCGCTCGTCGAGGCGACGATCGCGTCGGACCACGATTTGAACTGATCGCGGTCTTCGGCCGGGACGCCGAGCATCTCGGCGATCACGATCACCGGGAGCGGATACGCGAGGTCGGCGATCACGTCCAGCTTGTCACCACCGTTGGTCACCGCCGAATCCAACAACTCGGCGGTGAGCTCCCGTATTCGAGGTTCCAGCTCTCTGAGCGTCCGGGGACGAAACGCGTCTTCGACGACCCCTCGGAGTTCGTCGTGGCGGGGCGGGTCCTGAAAGAGCATCGTCTCGAAGAACAGGCCCGCTCCGAACGCCTCGGGTTCGACGAAGTCGTCGGCCCTTCTGGGATCGACCGAAAACGTCTCGTCGTCCTCGAGCGCCCGTTTCACGTCTGCATATCGAAACACGTCCCAGGTGTTTCGATCGGGATCGTATCTGACGGGGGTGGTCTCACGCATCTCCCGATACCATTCGAACGGTTCCAGCCAGGCCGTTCGATCTTCTAGCTCCGCGGGAAACGTCTGGAGTCCGCGTGGATCGGTCGCGCTCATGACGTCCCACTACGCCGAGGGCGCGTAAAACTGCAATGTCGAACGGAGCGACATACACGAGATCCTGATTGAGGATTTGCCGCCGAGGAACGGTGACGACGCGGCGATCGACGCCGCTCAGCGCTTCGATAAACTATCCTGTTGTTTAGTGTGGTTCCGGAACGCTTTTGCCTCCGATGTGTGCATGTGTGTACATGGCAGATGTCGAAGCCGAACTCCGCGAGCAGTTCGTCGAAGCGTTCGAAGGAGCCGACTACCCCGTGAGCAACCAGATGGACCTCGTTCCGGCCCTCCCGGACGGTCCCGGTACGAAGTTCGAGGCGGGGGACGTGACGATCACCGCGATGGAACTGGCCTCGAAACTCGGCGGTCACCAGGAGTTCCCCTACGAGGACGTCGAGTCGCTCGTCGACGACGTCATGGCTGGCCTAGAGGCCGAAGGCGTGTTCTGACCGCTGGGAAGTGACCCACCGCGGTTCCAACTGATCTTGCCTCACTCCTCGTCGGCGAGAAGTTCTTATCGATCGGCGTCCAAGACGACTACGTGCCGTTCGAGTATCTTTCCGTGTTGCCGACGTGGCTACTCGTCGGTCTGGGTGGCGGTCTCGGCGCATCGGCTTTCGTGGCGGGGGTGTTCTACTACGGCAACAGGAAGTTCCCCACGCCGGCGACCGACGGTTCGGGTCGGTACGACGGGGAGAACAGACGCCGCCGAGAGTTCCGCGAGTACCTCCGTGCGATCGGCGAACCGTTCGAGGAGAACGTCGACGTCGACGGCAACGTCGTGGCCTTTTACCTCCTCCACCGAGACGTCGCGATAACCTTCGACGCGCAGGCGTACTTCAGGCTCGAAACGCACCCGACGTACGTCGTCCTCTGCGAACACGAAATGCCCGGCAGTCACCTCGGCCAGCGACTCCCCTTCGAGGTTCCGACGATCGACGCCGGACCGATCCCGGATCCGGTCGGGGAGGCGTACGACGTCCTCGGCGTCGATCGAAACGCTGACGAACGGACGATCAAACGCGCCTACCGCGACCGTGTCAAGGAGGTACACCCCGATCAGGGCGGCAGCCGAGCGGAATTCAAAACGGTTCGGGAGGCGTATACGACCGCGCTGAACCACGCCAATCCTACAGCCTCGTAGCGCTGCAGCGGTCCTCGCGATCGGCCGCCCGGGAGCCACCTTCGATGGCGATCGAAGAACGTCTCTGTGACGCCCGCTTCGAGCACGGACGCTACGCCGTCTCGAGATCGCCACCGACGACGTCGTAGGAGACGTCGCCGTCTCTGAGCGCGTCGGTCACTCGACCGACGGCGTCGAGCGTCGCGACGACCGCGACGTTCATCCCTCTGGAGGCGGCTTCGGTTGCGACCTCGCCGGCCGCCACCGTGACGGCGGGTTCGCGATCGATCGAGCGGAGCGAGACGACCGCTTCGACGCCGGCGGCGACGACCAGGTCCGCGTCCGCACAGATGTCCGCCAGCCGATCGGTATCGATCGCTCGGCTCCCCCCGGCCTGTGCAGGCGGCACCTGCACGACCGTCACGACGCCAGGGTCCATCTCGATGACGCCCTCGAACCCGGTGACGCTCACGTCCGTTCCCTTCGCCGCGTCGGTGGTTGCGGTCCCGGTTGCCGGACCATGCTCGCCGGGTGCCGCACAGAGCAAGCCGTCTTCGATCGAGAGGGTCACGACCGCACCCGATTCGACGTCAGCGGTCGCGATCGCCGCATCTTCCTGTACGTCCCCGAGGACGTCGCCGGTGACGTGATCTGCGAACCGCCGCAACGATTTGGCCTCCTGAAAGAGCCAATCGACGCCTTCTTTGGTCACGCGGTATCGGGACCGGCCGTCCTTCGTGACGTACCCGTCCTCGTCGAGTGCTCGGATGTACTCGCTTACGGCCTGGCTCGTGACGCCGACTGCCGCGGCGATCTCGCCTTGACTCACCGCCGGCTGTCTGTCTGCGATCTCGACGAGCACCCTGAACCGCGTGGCGGTTCGCTTGTCCGAGAGGGCGTCGCTCATACGCTGTCGTGAACGGGCGAGACATATAAATCCGGTCGGATCTGTCGATCGAATCTGTCGATCGGATCTGTCGATCGAATCTGTCGATCGGATCTGTCGATCGGATCTGTCGATCGAATCTGGTGACTGATCGATCACTTCGGCGTGTGGGACGATCGACTCGATCGTCGACGGAAACCCGATCGTCGACGGAAACCCGATCGTCGACGGAAAC
>JBNJFV010000014.1:0-22461 GCA_051747145.1 Halobacteriota archaeon | reverse complement strand
CGATCGTCGACGGAAACCCGATCGTCGACGGAAACCCGATCGTCGACGGAAACACTATCGTTTTAGCTGGTCGCCGCGAACGATCGACCGTGCGAGACGTCCAGTTTCGCGATCGGGCGGCGTACGTCGAGTCCGCGCGGACGCTGGTCGTCGCCGATCTCCACGTCGGGCGCGACGAGACCTCGAACGTCCAGTTTCCGCTGGGCGAGCGAGACGACCTCCGCGATCGACTCGAGGCCGTGGTTTCTCACACCGACCCAGAAACGGTGGTTTTCGCCGGAGACGTCCTCCACAGCTTCGCAGCCGTCTCGGCAGACACGATCCGATCGGTCCGAACGCTCCGCGAGGCGGTTTCCGATGCCGGTGGGCGTTCGGTCCTCGTCGCCGGAAATCACGACACCGCCCTTGCGGAACGCTGTGCGGACGACCCCCTCGACTGGGTCGAACTGGAGGAGGGGACCGTCGTGACACACGGACACGAGATTCCACCCGACCTCCCGGACGCCCGTCGCTACGTGATCGGCCATCAACACCCGGCGATCGCGATCGAGGGCGTCAGACGTCCCTGTTACTTGCGGGGCGGTCGGCAGTTTCGAGACGCCGAACTGCTCGTCCTTCCGGCGTTCAACCGACTTTCGGCTGGCGTGGAGATAAACGGGATGGACACTGCCGACTTCGAATCGCCGTTCGTCACGGACGCCGCGTCGCTCGAGCCGATCGTCTACGATTCGGACAGCCAGGAGACGCTTCAGTTCCCTCCGATCGGCGAGTTCCGACGGCTGTTGTGACGCCCGCGAAGGCGTGTAGGTCCGATCCGCGAAGGCGTGTACGTCCGATTGCCTCAGGCGTCGCTCGTTGTGTCCGGCGAATCTGTTCGTCCAGCGCCGTCGCCCCCCGTGGGACCGTTCGTCGGTCCGATCGGCGGATCGCGATCGAGTTCCCGCCGCCGCGACTCGTTCAACGCCGCACAGACGCCGCCCTGTCCGGACATGTTGACGGCTGCAAGCCGAGTTCGATTGTGGAGCACGTCGAATCGATCGGGCTCGATCGGCTCGCCCTCGGGCGATCGAAACAGCGGGCCGTCGTCGAGACAGCCCGTCGCGGTTGCTTTTTCCAGATAGCGCTCGATCGGATCGGCGTCCACGCAGATTCCGATTCCGTCGGTGTTCGGACGGACGCCGACTCGGCCGTCCGCAAGCGACCGATCGAGATCGGTCTCCCGAAGCGAACACACCTGCTCGGGCGTCACCCCCGCATCCAAAAGCGCCTCGACGGCGTCGTACTGTCGGGCGAGCCGCGCCTTGTGCTCGAGCGTCTCGCGGACCGACTCGACGCCGCCGTCTGCGTCGGGAAACGTCTCGGCGAAGGAGGCCCGGTCGTTGATCCCGGTCGTGATCTCCCTTTCGTGGACGTGATCGCGGAGGACGATCCGGGCCCGTTCGACCCCGGACAGCGCCTCGATCGCATCGCGTGCGTCCGTCGCCATCATCCACGCGAACGCCGGCGAACACCACGCCGTCGGGAGCGTGAACGAGAGGGTGACAGATCCGCCGTCTACTTCGATGTGGTCGACGTAGCCCAACTCGACGATCGACTCGTCGAGTTCGGGATCAGTCACGGACCCAACAGCCCTGCGAATCGCAGACTCGGTCGGACCCACAGATTGCCGGTCCGACATTGTCAGTCGTCTGCGACCGCACCGTCGCCGCCGTAGTGGCTCTCGAGGCCGAACTCCTGGGTGACGCGGTCGGATTGGAACTCGCGTTTCTTCCGTTCGATGTCGATGTCGTACAGTTCTGCGGCGTTCTCTCCGAGGATCTTTCGTTTCGTTTCCATGCCGAAATCGACGCCGTACTCGGCCTGTTGGTCCTCGGTCAGCTCCGCGTTCACGAACGTCTCGACGAGCCAGTCGGGGTTCCAAAGCGCGTAGTCGCTGCCGAAGAGCAGCCGGTCCTCACCGAGCCAGAACAGCAGTTCGCCCATGATTTCGCCGAACTTCTTCGGCCGGTGGACCGCAAGCGGTGCGGCGACGGCCAGCCCGCCGTAGACGTTCGGTTCCTGGGCGGCGATCCAGCAGAAGTCGTCGAGTCTCGGGAGCCCGACGTGCTCGACGACGAAGTTCAGCTCCGGGAAGTTCGTCGCCGCGTCGTCCACGTCGGCAACGTCGAACGCGTCGCGGTTCAACGGACGGATCGTCGGCCCCTTGTGTGGGTGGATGTTTTCGATACCAAGTTCCGCACACGTTTCGAGGAACTCGTAGGACTCCGGCGAGTCCAGCCGCCATCCTTTCGAATCGCCGTACCACTCGGCGGTGTACACCTTCACGCCGGTGATGTCGTAGATCTCCTTTTGGCGTTCTAGCTCCCGACGTCCGGCGTCGCCTTCCCGCGGATCGAACCGACCGTTCAGTACGAAGCGTTCGGGGTAACGTTCGGCCAGTTCGGCGTTGTCCTCGATCGTGTTGAACCCCTCCTCGTAGAACTCGTGAAGATACGTCGGCTGGAAGATCCCCATGTCGACCGCGCCGTTGGCGAAGAGGTCCTCGGCCATCCGATCGGCGCTGTAGTTGCGATACTCCTCGAAGCTCCACTGTCGATCCGCCGGTGTGAACCCGGTGTGATAGTCGTAAAAACACTCGATGAACTGTTCGCCGCCCTCCGTTTTGACGTTCGCCTCGCTCGCGTCCCACAGGTGGATGTGCGAGTCGATGACGAAAACGTCCTCGCCGTTGTGTCTGTACATCCCGATTGACACTGCTAAGTGATACCACATAACAATCATGGTTAATAATTAGATATATCGAAAATCCGTTCGTAAAACAACATCTTAAATTCATAATGAATGTTTATACCCGGGGATGTGGCATGCCCATACGTACCATGCAAGCTGCGAGATTACACGAATACACCCACGATATGAGCGACGCGCTCAGCATCGACGAGGTTGATCGGCCGAGCGCCGACCGCCACGACCACGTCGTGATCGAGGTCGACGGTGCCGGTTGGTGTCAGACGGACAACCACATCATCGAAGGGATGTGGACCGACTACGTCGAACAGTCGCTTCCGATGACGCTGGGCCACGAGAACGCCGGCGAGGTCGTCGAGGTCGGTTCGGAGGTCGACACCGTCTCTGTCGGGGACGCGGTGATCTGTCACCCGGTGATGACCTGCGGGACGTGTCGATCGTGCCGGCTTGGCGACGACATGTACTGTGAGAACGTCTCCTTTCCCGGCCTGACGACCGACGGGGGATTCGCAGAATACCTGTTGACCGCAGAACGGGCGGTGATCCCGTTGCCCGACGGCGTCGATCCGATCGACATCGCGCCGCACGCCGACGCCGGGATTACCGCGTATCACGCCGTGAAGAAGGCCGTCGCAGAACTCGATCCCGGCGACTGTGCGGTCGTGATCGGGGTCGGCGGACTCGGCCACATCGGCCTGCAGTGTCTGGACGCGATGAGCGCCGCCGACATCGTCGCGCTGGATATCAAATCGGAGGCACGGGAGTTGGCCGATCGATACGGCGCGGATTACACCTTCGATCCGTCCGAAGGCGACGTCACAGCTGAGATCATGGACGTCACGGACGACGGAGGGGCCGCCCAGATCATCGACTTCGTCGGCGGCGACGAGACCACCGCGCTCGGGCCGCAGATCGCCGCGGCCGGCGCTGACCATCACATCGTCGGCTACGGCGGCCACGTCGACGAACCCTCTCAGACGCTCGTCAACGGCGAGTTCGGCTTTCGGGGAACGCTCGTCGGCAAGTACACCGAGCTACAGGAGCTGATGGCGCTCGTCGATCGGGGCGACGTCGACCTGCACACGTCTCGGTATCCGCTCGACGAGATAAACACCGTAGCCGAAAGGTTAGAGAACGGTGCGATCGAAGGGAGAGCGGTGATCACTCCCTGACCCGACACGACGATACGGACGGCTCGACCCGGGCCGACGATTCGACTGACTCGGTCACGCCTGACGATTCGGATCGCGGAACCCGATCGGACGATTCAGATCGCACAACTCGATCGGACGATTCAGACGCCAGATCGGCACTCGAGGACGAAGGGCGCTTCACGCGCGGTGATGACGGCCTCGTCAGGGTGCTGGACTTCGACGGCACCCCGCTCGCGGACGCGACGATCCCCGATCTCGACGATGACACGCTCGTGGACATGTATCGGGACATGCGCACCGCAAGGCGGTTCGACGAGCGAGCGATCAGTCTCCAGCGGCAAGGTCGCATCGGAACCTTCGCCTCGTTGGCAGGCCAGGAGGGGAGCCAGGTCGGCTCGACGTACGCGCTGGCGGACGAAGATTGGCTCTTCTACCAGTACCGCGAGCACGGCGTGTTGTTCGCCCGCGAGTTCCCGCCCGAGCATCTGGCCTACTGGATGGGATACGAGGCGGGCAACGGCGCGGTGGCCGACGCGAACGTCTTCCCGTTGAACATCGGCATCGCCTCGCACCTGCCACACGCGGTGGGCTGGGCGATGGCCGCCGACTACCGCGACGAATCGGGACTTGCGGTCGCACACTTCGGCGACGGCTCCACGAGCGAAGGGGACTTCCACGAGGCGATGAACTTCGCGGGCGTCTTCGACGCACCTGCGCTTTTCGTCTGTCACAACAACGGGTGGGCGATCTCTGTCCCCACCGAGGAACAGACCGCAAGTGAGAACTTCGCCGTCAAAGCCGAAGCCTACGGGATCGAGTCGATCCGCGTCGACGGGATGGACCCGCTTGCGACCTATCAGGTCACGAAGGCCGCCGCCAATCTCGCACGCAATCCGCCGGCGGGGCGGCTCCGACCGACGATGATCGAGACCGTCGAATACCGCTATGGGGCGCACACGACCGCGGACGATCCGACCGTCTACCGCGACGACGAGGAACGCAGGCGGTGGAAACAACGGGATCCGATCGATCGGCTCGAGGCGTTCCTCCTCGAGACGGGACGGCTCGACGAGGAAACGATCGACGCGATCGGCGGGGCGGTCGACGAGCGAATCGCCGAGATTGTCGACGTCGCCGAGTCGTTCGAACCGGATCCGGCCGAGTTGTTCGCGGATGCGTTTGCCGACTCGACGCCGGAGATCGACGCCCAACGGGAGGCGCTGCTGTCGGCGATCGAACGGCACGGCCACGACGCATTCCTCCGAGAGGAGTGAATTAGCGGTCCGGTTCGGTCTGGTTCGATAGCGTTGATCGATCCGGTTCGGTCGGTCCGATAGCGTAGATCGGTCCGGTTCGGTCGGTTCGATAACGTAGATCGGTTCGATAACGTAGATCGGTTCGATAACGTAGATCGGTCCGGTTCGGTCGGTTCGATAACGTAGATCGGTCCGATAGCGTTGATCGATCCGGTTCGATCACTCCTCGTCGGTGCGCCGCACGTCGGCGTCTTCGACGCGACGCGTCACGTCCAGGTGGTAGTGTTTGAGCACGTCACGGCCCAGCAGTAGCGGATACGACATGTGACCGCGATCCTCGACGTTCGCCTCGACGGTGTGTTGTCTTCCGCCGATCCCGAGCACGAGATCGACGATCGGCCGCGACACCTGTCCCCGTCGACCGCCCGATCGGACCCGTTTTACCGTGTGGATCGGTCCCGCACCGATGTCGGCGGCCAGTTGGAGGTCGATGCTCGTCCGGTCGGCACCCGAATCCGACTTCCCGACGACCGTTTTCGTCCCGGTCGTCCCGTGAACGACGACCCGCTCTGTGAGTCCGATGACGACCGGCTCTGCCACGCTCGTCGGTTCGGACGACGGCATACAGGAGGGCGTCGAATCGTCGAGCGTCGCCGCGAGGGTTCGAACCGCCTCTCGGTCGACTGTCCCGCCGACGCGTTCGATCGCCACCTTTGCGATGTAGGGGGCCGGGCTGATCCCCGTCGCGCTGTACAGCCCTTTGAACCCCGCCGTGGGGTTGACCTCGAGGACGTACCAGCCGTCGTCGCCCTCGATCAGGTCGACGCCTGCGTAATCCAATCCAACCGCCGCCACGGCGTCGAGGGCCATGTGCTCGGCCGCCTGATCGAGCGCGTCGGTTGCGTCGGTGACGGATCCGCCCTGTGCGACGTTCGTCCGCCAGTCGGACGCGGGTGCGTAGCGGTACATCGCGCCGACGATCGAGCCGTCGACCACGTACACCCGCAGGTCCCGGATCTCCTCGTCGGTCCTGCCGATCAGTTTCTGGAGGAACGCGCGCCGATTCCCGACCGTCGGGCTGAGCGGGTCCGTCGTGGGCACTTTCCAGGCGCCGCCGCCGTGGGTACCGATCGCCGTCTTGTACACCGCTTCGGGGGCAAATCGCCCGCGTTCGCGGTTGAGCCGATCGCCGTTGAGGGCCAACAACGTCTCCGGGACGGGCACGTCGTTCTCGACGAGGAGGGCGGCGGTGGCGATCTTGTGGGCGGCGATCGCGGTGGTACGAGGGGAGTTGACCATCGGTCGGAGCGCGGCGATCGCGTTCGCGATACCGAGTTCTTCGGACGGTTGTTCGGTGTTCGAAAGCAACAGTCGGTTCGCGACGACGTCCACGTCCGGTTCGAGGTCGACGCGCCCCTCGTGCATGTGGATCACGGTGTTCGCTTCGCGTACCCATTCGGGGTGGTGGCCGAGCGCCTCGATCGCGTTGCAGATCGCCTTCGATTCTTTACTGGTGTGGAAGCTTAACACGCCGACCCGAACCGGTTCGGATGCCATACGGAGAGGACGGGCCTCGCGGACTTCAATCTGGTATCACGTTTCGAGAACGTCGATCACGGTTCGGCGATCGACGCTGCTGTTCTGATCGGCTAGTCGCCGGTGACTGTCGACGGACCCGCGTCGATGTTCTCGCGGTATCGAATCACGATCGCCGCGGTCACGAGTGCGGCGAGCACGGCGACCGCGCCGATCGCGGTGAACGTCTCTCGATAGCCGGTCGATTCGATCAGCGCACCGAATATCGGCGGCGCGACGGTGTTGCCAATCATGATTCCGATCGTCACGACGGCGAAGTTCCGTCCGATGTCTCCCCGCGCCGACAGCGCGTCAGCAAGCTTGTCTCGAGCCGGGAGACCGAGGCTTCCGAGACTGCCCGCCAGCACCGCGACTCCGACCGCAACCAGCGGCGGCACGACGAACGACGCCAGCGCGAAGACGGCGACGCCGACGAGCGCGTACGCGCCGACGAGGATGAACCCCGGTCGGTACCGATCGGCGAGCGCACCGCCGATCAGAATCAGCCCCGCACCGAATACGAACATCGCCGTCAGTGTGAGACTCGCCGTTCCCGACGATACCCCATAGCCGTCTTCGAGGAGGACGACGACGAACGAGGTGACGCCCCAAAAGGCGGTCGAGGCGACGAGCGAGACGACACCGAGGCCCAGAATCGGCGGCGATCGACCGAGCGCTCGCAGCTCCGCACGCATGCGACCGATTCGGGACGTTGCCGTCGTTCGATCGACGTCCTCGCTGGGGTTCGGCCGGGTCACCTCGTCGCTCACGTGTCGCCACAGGACGTAGCAGGCGACAATTCCGTATAGTGCGCCGACGAGTGCGATGAGCCCGAACGCGTGCCGCCAGGACGTCCCCGGCAGCGCCGTCACGCCGAGGATCACGACCGGCGGCGCGGCGAACCCGAGGTTTCCGGCGAAGCCGTGGATGCTATAGGCGCGCCCTCGGAGGTGTTCGTCAGTCGCGTCCGACAAAAGCGGGAAGTGTGCGGGGTGGTGGCCGGCGACGCCGGCCCCGAGGACGACCTGCCCGACGAGCAACCACTCGAACGTCGGCGCGATCGCGAGGACGCCCGC
Organism: Halobacteriota archaeon; assembly: GCA_051747145.1. Taxonomy (GTDB): domain Archaea; phylum Halobacteriota; class Halobacteria; order Halobacteriales; family Haloferacaceae; genus JBNJFV01. The sequence goes on along the minus strand of JBNJFV010000014.1, from coordinate 14,652 downwards.
ACCGATCGAGCCGAGCCCGAGACACAGCCCGAGCGTCAGGACCCGATCGTAGTTGTCCGCGAGGTAGCCGTACGGCAGCTGTAACGTCGTGTTGACGAGCGCCTGCAGCCCCATCGCGATGCCGAGCGCCGCCAGCCCGACTTCGAAATCGGCAGCGAGCGTGGCGAGAATCGGCGGAAACAACACCAGATAGAGGTGGTTTATCACGTGCGAACCGCTCACCATCCCGACCACGATCGTGGCGTCACCGAGCGGCTTCGACCGACCTCCAAGCGGCATTCACGTCTCGATGGATCGGCCTGTCGGAAAGCTCTGTCCGAACCGGCGACGATCACCCGGTTCCCGCAACCCAGGACGTCCGTCGATCTGTTGTGGGTGGGCGACCGACGCCGGACGTCCGTCGATCTCGGTCGAATTCGCGTCGATCTCGGTCGGATTCACGTCGATCTCGGTCGAATTCGCGTCGATCTACGATCGATGGCCGATCGATCACCGGTCGTCGACGACTGCGCGTGCTGCCGCACGACCGCTCTCTATCGCGCCCTGGATCGACGACCACTGGGTGAAATCCCCCGCTAGATACACCCGACCGCCCGGCGCGCGCGGACCGGGGAGCCCCTCGTGGATCCCCGGCGGCTGGGCGAACTGTGCGAACGGGATTCGATCGGTCGCGATCGCTTCGAGTTCCTCGAAGCTCCGCGCTGGATACCACGACGAGAGCGCCCGACGGGTCGCCGCCTCGAGTTCGGTCCCATCCCGCGACTGGGCGTCGTCGCCGAGAAACGTCGCGTTCAAAAGCGCCGCGTCAGCCGTGCCGTATTCGGGGGCTATCTCGGAGATCGGCACGACCGAGTTCGGCGCGTCGCTTTCGGCGTTCAAAACCAGTCGTTTGCCGGTACCGATCGGCGTCTCGGATGGGAACCGGTAGTGTTGCGTAACACAGCCGTTCGCGTCCGTCGGGATCGATTCGACACCGGTCAAGCGGTAGGCGGCCTTCGGGCTGGTCGCGACGACGACCGCGTCGGCCTTCCGACGATCGGCCTCGGTCTCGACGACGACGTGACGGCGACGGTCCGCGATGTCGATCACCCGACTCCCGGGTTCGATTCGCACGCCGGCGTCCTCGGCCGCACCCGCGAGCTGCTCGGAGATCGCACCCATCCCTGCGGCCGGGACGGCGATCTCCCCGCGGGCGAGCGCGGCGAAGGTGTACTCGAAGACGTGTTTGGAGGTCGAAAGCGTTCGATCGAGCGTGATCCCCCCGTAGAACGGCGCGACGAAGTTCTCGATATACCGCTCGGAGAACCCCCACTCGCGGAGGTAGTCGTCGATCGACGCGTCGGGACCGCTGAAAAAATCCGAGTCCGCGCGTTTCGTGAGGTCGTGTCTGAGCGCGAGCGTCCGGAGTTTGTCCGAAAACGTCACTTCGCGGTTAGCGATCGACTCGAAGAGCGCCTTCGGGTCGCGAATCGGATCCGAGAGGATCGACCGTTCGCCGGGGCGGGCGATCACCGCGCCCGGTTTGAACGGCCGGAGGTCGAGCGCGCCGAGATCGAGTTCGCGCTGGACCGCTGGATAGGCGGTAAATAGCACCTGAAAGCCGCGATCGAGCGTGAATCCGTCCAGCGTGCGGCTCCGCACGCGCCCACCGATCGTTTCGCGGCGTTCGTACAGCGTCACGTTCATTCCGGCGTCGGCGAGCTGTCGTGCCGCGACGAGGCCGGCCAACCCCCCGCCCGCGACGACTACAGACGTCCGTCTCATACCGTCCCTTCGGGCGGTCGATACAAAAGCCTGCGACACAGAGCTGTCGTTCGATGTCCGTTGGTCCGTCTCAGTCGAACGTTTCGAGCCACCTGGCGAGTGGTTCGAAACACCGCTCGTCGAGCGCCGCCCCGAGGTGGGTAACCCCGTCGATTAGCTCCACCTCGACGTCGTCGTACGGTTCGAAGACGTCCGAATACGCCGCCGGCACGAACGCTTCGTCGTCGCCGCCGACGAGTACGTACCCCGGTCCCTCCATCCCGACGAGTTCCTCGTCGTGCCAGGGCGGGGTAAACGACTGGTCGAGTCGGTAGGTGTACGACCGCGTCACGTCCTCGTACTTGACGTCGTCGGGGACATCGAATTCGAGGATGTCCCGATCGTGATATCGATCGATCCCGAACCCTTCGAGGATCGAAAGCGGAATGAGCCAATCTTCGTCGGGGACCGCCCACCCCCCACAGTGTCGCCGCGTCGTCGGCGATTGTCGACCGAGGTACGGTGCCAACAACGCGTATCCGTCCGCAAAACTGATCAGCGGATCCGCCGCGATTCGGACGGCGAGACCGCCGCTAAAGGAGTGTCCCCCCACGACGAATGTCGCATCGTCCCCGTATAGCGACAGCAGGTGATCGGCGAGGTCGTCGACGTCTGCCTGGAGGTGGCCGATCCGGCTCACGTTGCCCCGCTTTTCGGGATTTGGACCGTGCCCGCGGAGATCGGGCGTGACGACGTTTGCGACGCCGTTTTCGCTGAGGTAGGAGGCCAGCGGTTGCATGTATTTGCTGTCGAACGCCTCCCCGTGAAGGAGTACGAACACGCGATCTGCGTCCGAATCGTACCGTCTATACGTGAGTGTGCTCCGATCGGTCGTCTGATACTGGGTAAAACCCGGAAGCGTGTCGTGGTCGATCGTTCCCAACGCATCGAACTCGAGCGTTCCCTCCGGGGCTTCTCCGCCGAGACAGCCGGCCACCGTTGCGCTGAGTGCCGCCCCCGCACCCGCGAGCAGTTGTCGCCTCGTAGCTGTCGATACAGGGCGGTTGCCCGAAACCATATCTCTGAAAGTACCGTCGACTGATATAAAGTTGCGGGCACCGACAGTGTCTGGCGACACCGTACGCAGCGATCGATCGCGACGGGAAGCGATTAGTCGATCCCTGCGAAACGTCGGTGTATGGAGACAACACCGGCGTTTGTCGGGCTCACGTGTACTGACTGCGGGTCGACCTATGGGGTTGAGACGTACGATCGCTGCCCGGCGTGTGCGGGGCCGTTGGATCCGACGTACGAGTACGACGCGATCGACGCCGACGCGCTCTTCGACGGCGGAGGCGATCGCGACGTCTGGGACTTCGATCCCCTGTTACCGTTCGCGACCGCACACGCCGTCACGGGGGCGGAGGGCGGGACGCCGCTCGTGTCGGCCGATCGGCTGGCGGGCGAACTCGACGTCGCCGCCGTGTACGTGAAAGACGAGGGTCGAAACCCGACCGGCTCTGGCCTCGATCGCGGGATGAGCGTCGCGGTCACTGCGGTGCAGGGACACGCCGAGCGGACGACCGTCGAACCGATCGCGCTCGCGTCGACCGGCAACAGCGCACAGTCCGCGGCGGCGTACCTCGGTCGACTCGGGCTTCGGTCCTACGCGTTCGTTCCGTCGCGATCGGCCTTCTCGAACAAGGCGATGATCAACGTTCACGGCGGGGAGATGCGAGTCGTCGGGGGGCGGTACCCCGACGCGGTCGCGGCTGTCGACGAGCAGCTACAAACAGACTACTATCCGCTGGAAGAGTTCCGCACGCCGTACCGCCACGAGGGCGCAAAGACGATCGCGTTCGAACTGTTCGACGACCTCGGCGGAGCGATTCCGGACGTCGTGTTCGTCCCGGCCAGCACCGGTGAGTTCGTCGTCGGGATCCAGAAGGGCTTTCGGGAGCTTCGGACCCTCGGACTCCTCGAGGAGACGCCGAGGATCGTGGCGGTCCAGCCGACCGGGTGTGCGCCGATCGTCTCCGCGATCGATCGCGGGCGCTCCGACCCCGAACCGTGGGCGACGCCGGACACGATCTGCGGCGAACTCGAAGTGGCAGCTCCGACCGGCGGCGCGCTCGCAATCGAGGCGATAGCCGAATCCGGTGGCGAAGGGGTTCGCGTCGACGATTCGGCGATACTCCAGTCGGCGGTGGCGATCGCACAAAACGAGGTGCTCGAGGCCGGACTCGGCGGCGGTGCCGCGGCCGCCGGCGCGTGGCAATACGCATCGACGGGCGGTTTCGATGGCGACGAAACGGTCGTATTGGTGAACACCGAAACAGGACTCAAAACGCCGGACATCCTCCGAAGTCATCTGATGGGACAGGGCGTCTGACGTACGGGCGGCTTTGCGTACTGGTCACCGATTCCTGTGAGTGTATGGTCGTTCTCGCGGCGGGGCGGTTCCCGCGACGGTCCGTCCGCAAACCGTGCGTCGATACAGCCGATCGATCGACCCGGTAGCTATTTGCGGCAAACGCCAATACCACAAGTATGTTCAGCGACGTGATGGAGGACTACCTCAAGGCCATCTACGTCCTCCAGGCCGAGCGCGGGCCGCCCATCTCGACCTCCGCGATCGCCGACTACCTCGAGAAGACCGCCCCGACCGTCACGAGCATGCTCGGCAAACTCGAAGACCACGGACTCGTCCACCGAGAGAAGTACAAAGGGGTCGAACTCACAGCAGAGGGCGAGACGGTCGCCCTCGAGGTGATCCGTCACCACCGGTTATTGGAGACGTATCTCACCGAACACCTCGATTTCTCCTGGAGCGAGGTACACGAGGAGGCCGATCGGCTCGAACACCACATCTCCGAGGAGTTCGAACGGCGGGTGGCGAAAGCGCTCGACTATCCTGAGGTCGACCCCCACGGCGACCCCATCCCGAACGCCGACCTCTCGCCGATCGGATCGGACGACTCCGAACGTCTCGACGCATTCGACGTCGGCGATCGCGTCGTCGTGACCCGAGTCAGCGATCGCGACGATGCCGAACTGGAATACCTCGAAGACGCCGGGATCACGCCGGACACCGCTCTGGAGATCGTCGACGTTGCCCCGTTCGGGATGGTGACGGTCCGGACGCCGGACGGAGCCGAACAGAGCCTGCCCGAAAGCGTGGCTCGATCGATCAGGGTCGTCCCGTCGATGGAAGAGACGGCGTAATCGAACCGGGTCGCTTTTACTCGTCGACCTGCAGAGTGCGTTCGTGACACTCGTTACGACGTTCGTCGCAGGCGTCGTCTTCGGCTTTGCGCTCGCGGCGCCGCCGGGACCGATGAACGCGATTATCGCCGAAGAGAGCGTCCTCCGGGGGTGGACCGCCGGCTTCCGTGCCGGCCTCGGCGCGATGACCGCCGACGCGGTGTTTCTCGTGCTCGCGCTCGTCGGTGTCGTTTCGATCGTCGAACGCGTCCCGACGCTGCGCGGCGTCATGGTCGCCTTCGGCGGCGTTCTCATGCTGTATTTCGCATACGGGGCCGCGATGGGCGTCAAATCGACGTTCAGTACGGAGGACGTGCTCGAAGGCGACGGCAAGGGGTTCCGCAAGGCGTTCGTCCTCGCGCTGACGAACCCGTACCAGATCGTCTTCTGGCTGACGATCGGCGTCGGGTTGCTCCGTCCCGGCCGGTTGGACGTCTTCGGCGAACTCCCGTCGATCCCGGTTCTCGATACCGCGGTGGGCCAGTTCGTGGTCGAAACGGGGAGTCCGGCGTTGTTGATCGGATTCTTCGGCGGTATCTTCGTGTGGATAACCGGCTTTCCGGCGACGCTCGTGGGCGTCGGCAAGCGCGTCGACGCGTTCGCGCCGATCGTCGCCGTGTTGAGCGCGATCGTCCTCGCGCTGTTCGGCGTCCTGTTCCTGTTCGACGCGGCGAACACGTTAGTGTGGTAGCCAAATTATATAGATCGCCTGCCACCAGCGGATATGGAGACGATTCCCAACGATAAACTGGACCTGTTCGAGAAGCCATCGATCGCTACGATCGCGTCGTTGCTGCCGAACGGTCATCCGCAGGTCACGCCGGTGTGGGCGGATTACGACGGGACGCACGTGCTCGTCGTCACTCGAACGGAGACCCGAAAATATCGGAACGTCATCGACGATCCGCGGGTCACGGTCACGATCATCGATCCCGACGACGAGTACCGGTACGTGGAAGTCCGCGGCGAAGTGGCGGAGATCACGGAGGACGACGCCCTCGAGTTTAGCGATAGTCAAGCGAAGCGGTACTGGGGCGTCGAGCAGTATCCGTACGCTCGCGACTCCCCGCGCGCCCTCCTCCACATCCGTCCGCACCGCGTCGTTTCGCCCACGGTCAGTTCACCGGTTCGCGATCAGCCTTGAGTCTGCGTCGTGTCGCCTGTTCTGCGCGTGCGTCGTGTCGAACCCGTCCGGTAGCCGCCGCACCACCTGGCAGCACCGTGGCACCGATACGCTGGGGTTCCCGTTCCGGTGCTTTTAAACGATCCGACCGATGAGAGTAACCCAATGGCTTTTGAGGATCTCTTGAACGACCCTGTGATCCAGAAGTACCTCCACGAGCTCGTGGGGCCGACGGGGATGCCGGTCGCCGCCGCGCCGCCGGACGGCGAAGTAACCGACGAGGAGCTCGCCGAGCAGTTGGATCTGGAACTCAACGCGGTCAGGCGGGCGTTGTTCATCCTCTATGAGAACGATCTGGCCTCCTACCGCCGGGTCCGGGACGAGGATTCGGGCTGGTTGACGTACCTGTGGACGTTCCACTACGACAACATTCCCGAAAACCTCGAAGCGGAGATGTACCGGCTGCTCGACGCGCTCGAAAACCGCGAGGCCTACGAGAAAGACAACGAATTCTACCTGTGTGACGTCTGTTCGATCCGTTTCGAGTTCGGCGAGGCGATGGATTTCGGCTTCCAGTGTCCCGAATGCGGCTCGCCGCTGGAATCGATGGACAACACCATGCTCGTCGACGCGATGGAAACCCGCATCGACGAACTCCGTGAGGAACTCAACGTGGACGTGACCGGATAGCATGGTCGTGCTCGCAACAAAATGCTACATCGAGGGCGACGCAAGGGACCGCGCCCTTCGGAGCCTCCGATCGCTCGTGGACAACACGATCGGCGGGCTCGACGTCGAATTCGACATCGGGGTCCGCCACGACGAGTTCGTCTCGGTTACCCTGTCGGGCGAGGACGAGACGATCGCCCGAAACGCCCTTTCAGAGGAGTGGGGGGCGATCACGGATCACTTCGAGGTGGGTGAAACGTACGTCGGAACGTTCGAAGCGTGGGACGAAGATGGGTTCGTCCTCGACGCGGGCGATCGAATCCGGATTCCGGCCGATGAACTGGGGCTCGGCGCGGGCGGTCCCGACCGGATCAAAGAGCGGTTCGGGATCGTACAGCACATGCGGATGCAATTCGTCTACGGCGACCCACACCGGTTGGCCGACGCCGAACGCGATCGACTCTTCGAGTGGTCGCGCGGCACCGGTCGGGTAAACGTCAACAGCGCCACCCGCGGAGAGGTTCGGGCGACGGTCAACAAGGCCGGACACGCCCAGGACATCGTCACTGTCGAACGGCTCGGGCTGTTAGAACAGAGTATCGTCTGCACCGAAAGTACCGACCCGCCGGGGCTGCTCGCGTCTATCGGCAGTTACCTTCCGGCGGAGTTGCGGTGTGTCATCCCCTCCTGACTGATGTCTCCGAAGCGTCGGCTCGTATTCGCAACGTTCGTCGTCGTTCTCCTCGCTGCGAGCGCCGGCTGTCTCGGGTGGATTACCGGCGGCGGCGAGGTGTCCCCGGAGGCGCTCGATCAAGATCCCGCCGAGCCGTACGCGTGGGAGACCGATCGGGACGCCCACATAACCGTCCTCGGCGGGTCGTTCCAGGCGGTCTATCGCGTCGAGGGCGGCCAAAAACTCCGTTTGTACCGCAGTGACGCGTACGGCACCGACGATCCCCTCGACGTCTCGGCGGTCCGATACCGATACGAGAACGGAACCGTGATCACCGGCACGGCGATCGAAGCCCGCGGTGGAGCCGTCGAGCAGACGACCGACGAGGTGTTCGTGACCGTTCCGGATGCAGACGGCCAGCTCGGACTGACCGGGAGTGCGATCCCGAGGCGGTTTTCGGTCCCCGTCTACGTCGAAGGCTCCTACGAGGTCGTGTTACCGCCCGGCCAGCGGATCGACTTTTTCTTGTTTAGTAACGTCGTCCCGCGGGATTACGAGACCGAACTCGTGGACGATCAGCTTCATCTGTACTGGGAGGACGTCACCAGTAGCACCGTCGTCGTCCAGTCGTACCGACAGCGCGACCTGTACATCTTCGCGGGAGCCGTTGTCCTGCTGACGCTCGTCGGCATCGTGGGGTTGACCTACTACCGCCGGAAGATCGACGAACTCCACGACGCCCGCCTCGAGATGGGATTGGGCGTCAACGAGGACGGGGACGAGGACGACGAAGTCGATGACGGTGACGGTGGCGGGTAGGAATGACGGTGCCGATGCTGGGTAGGGGTGTCGATTCCGATCGAGTTCCACAGAGAAGATCCCGTCGGCTCTCGCGTGATCGACGCACCGCGGGGCCAGCGTCGGGGGTGCGACTACACGTTCGTGGACATAGAAAGGATTTAACCCGCTCGTTATCACCATACACGTGAATGAGCCTCCCGGAGTCGGACCTGGAACTCATCACCGCCGAACTCGGCCGCGAGCCGACGCCCGCCGAGTCGGTGTTGTTCGAGAACCTCTGGAGCGAGCACTGTGCGTACCGATCGTCCCGACCGTTACTTCCCGCCTTCGAGAGCGACGGACCACAGGTCGTCGTCGGCCCGGGTGACGACGCGGCCGTCCTCGCGGTCCCGCTTCCCGAAAGCGCCTCGAAACCGACGGCCGATCGATCGGCCGACGAGTACAGCGAGACGTACCTCACGTTCGGGATCGAAAGTCACAACCACCCAAGTTACGTCGATCCGTACGACGGCGCTGCGACGGGCGTCGGCGGGATCGTCCGCGATACGATGTCGATGGGCGCGTACCCGATCGCGCTGACCGACAGCCTCTATTTTGGCCCCTTCGACCGCGAACACTCGAAATACCTCTTCGAGGGCGTCGTCGAGGGGATCGCAGATTACGGCAACTCGATCGGCGTTCCAACAGTCGGCGGGAGCGTCGACTTCCACGAGGGGTACGTCGGCAACCCCCTGGTCAACGTCGCCTGCGTGGGACTTACGAACGCCGATCGGCTCGTGACCGCCGAGGCACAGCACGCCGGAAACACCCTCGTCCTCGTCGGCAACGCGACCGGTCGCGACGGCCTCGGCGGGGCCTCTTTCGCGAGCGAAGACCTGGCCGAGGACGCAGAAACCGAAGACCGCCCGGCCGTGCAGGTGGGCGATCCGTACACCGAGAAACTGTTGATCGAGGCGAACGAGGCGCTCGTCGAGGCGGGACTCGTCGAATCCGCACGCGACCTCGGCGCTGCCGGGCTCGGCGGCGCGTCCTCCGAACTCGTCGCGAAAGGCGGGTTCGGAGCCCAGATCACCCTCGATCGCGTCCACCAGCGCGAGCCAAACATGCGCGCGCTGGAGATTCTGCTCGCAGAGTCACAAGAGCGCATGTGTTATGAGGTCCGACCGGAGAACGTCGATCGGGTCGAGTCGATCGCCGATCGCTTCGACCTGGGCTGTTCGGTGATCGGCGAGGTCACAACAGGCAACTACGTCTGTTCGTTCGACGGCGAAACCGTCGTCGACGTCGATCCGGAGTTCCTCGCGGAGGGGGCACCCATGAACGACCTTGACGCCGTCGAACCCGAACAGCCCCCACGGAACGTCCCCGAGCGATCGATCGAGGAGGCCTTCGAGGCGATCGTCTCCGCGCCCAACACCGCCTCGAAGGCGTGGGTGTACCGGCAGTACGATCACGAGGTCGGAACGCGAACGGCGATGAAGCCCGGCGACGACGCGGCCATCCTCGCGATTCGGGAGACGACCGGCGATCCCGAAGACTTCTCGGGGGAGGGGACCGGGCTCGCGATATCGGCGGGTGCGGCCCCCAACTGGACGGCGGCCGCGCCGTACGACGGCGCGCGGGCGATCGCGCTGGAGAACGCGACGAACCTCGCGGCGAAGGGTGCCCGCCCGCTTGCTGCAGTCGACTGTCTGAACGGCGGGAACCCGGAGAATCCCGACGTCTACGGCGGGTTCAAAGCGACCGTCGATGGACTCGCGGAGATGTGTTCGACGCTTTCGACGCCCGTCGTCGGCGGGAACGTCTCGCTGTACAACGATTCGGTCGACGGCCCCGTCCCGCCGACGCCGACCTTGGCGATGGTCGGGACGCGATCGGGATACGAGGCACCGCCGGCGACGGTTTCCGGCGACGGGGAGCTGCTGGTCGTCGGTGCGTCGGTCGATTCCCTCGGCGGATCCGAATACCTCGCACAGTTTGGCGGCAGCGATCGCTTCCCGACGTTGCCGTCCGACTCCGCCGAGGTGGTCGAGGCGATCGCCTCGGTCGCTGATGCGGATGGGACGATCGCGGTCCACGACGTGAGCCACGGCGGCCTCGCGGTCACGCTCGCGGAAATGGTGACGGACGCGGCTGGAGTCGACGTCGAACTGGCGGGGCTGACTGAGTGCTTCGGAGAGGTTCCCGGTCGGGTCGTCGTCGAGACGACCAATCCGGCGGCGGTCCGCGAGGCGGTCGGAGACGCGACCGAGGTCGTATCGATCGGTCGAGCGACGACAGACGGCACGTTGACCCTGACCGTCGACGGTGAGCGCGTCGCGTACGACAAGGCGACGATCGAGGCGCTCAGAGGGACGATCGGCCGATCGCTCGACTGACAGCGGGTCGTGCGACCGACCGGAGCAGTCGCTTTCACGGGCGGGGAAACAGCGACATCCTTTTAGGCTCTCCTAAAATACGTGTAGAGTAACGAATGTGCGAAATCGATCGTCTCGGCTATCCGTTCGGAATGTTCGGTTCGTCGAACGACGGGGCGATCCGACCGTACACTGGGTGGACACATGGCGAGGAGTAACGCAGTACCACAGACACGACTCGCGTCGGGAGAACAGGTATCCGAAGACAGTCGCGAATCGACGGTTGACGATCCGGTGTTGCGCCTTCGAGGGGTTTCGAAAGTGTTCGGCACCGAACCGGCCGTCGAGCGCGTCGATCTGGACGTCCAGCGGGGCGAACTGCTGACGCTGCTTGGACCGTCCGGCTGCGGGAAGACGACCACGTTACGCATGATCGCCGGCTTGGAGAAACCGACGACGGGGACGATTACGCTCGCCGACGAACCGGTCGCCGGTGCGGGCTCGTACGTTCCGCCCGAGGGCCGTGACGTCGGGATCGTCTTTCAGGACTTCGCGTTGTTCCCGCACCTTTCTGTCTACGAGAACATCGCCTTCGGTCTCAACGGTCTCGACGACGAAACGGTCGACGAGCGGGTGCGCGAGCTGCTCGATCTCGTCGACATGCCCGACCACGCCGATCGGCGACCCGACCAGCTTTCCGGCGGGCAGAAACAGCGCGTCGCGTTGGCTCGATCGCTCGCCCCCGAACCCGAACTGCTCCTCTTGGACGAACCCTTCTCGAACCTCGACGTCAGGCTGCGCGTCGAGATGCGCGAGGAGGTTCGCGCCATCCTGAAAGCCGCCGGCGTGACGGCGGTGTCGGTGACGCACGACCAGGAAGAGGCGCTTTCGATCTCCGATCGGGTGGCCGTGATGCACGAGGGGACGCTCGAACAGGTCGGCGGTCCAGAGGCAGTCTTCCAACAGCCCGAATCGAGGTTCGTCGCGAGCTTCCTCGGCCGGGCGAGCTTTCTGGCCTCCCGCCTCAAAAACGGCGCGCTCGAAACCGGGATCGGTATCTTCGACGCCTCGACGCTCGAGGGGTACAATCAACAGTACGACGGGATCGCCGTCGACTTGCTCGTTCGCCCCGACGACCTCCGGGCGAGGACTGCGACGCCCTCGGAGACGAACGGCAAAGTCGTCTCCAGACAGTACGTCGGCCCGTCGTTCATCTACCGCGTCGACCTCGACAGCGGCGACACTGTCCACTGTCTACACAATCACGCGGTCGACTTCGAGATGAAAGAACGAGTCAAGGTCGAACTCGTCGCCGATCACCCGCTCGCGTGGTACCCTCGGTAGGTCGTCTCGTCGATCGCTCGATGGGTCGGTTACCCGAGCAGGATCGGCACGCCGAACACGACGAGTAGGCCGAACAGTACAATGACGAGACCGATCATCGCCTGACCGGTCGAAAACTCCTGCATCGGTGCTGTGACGCGCGCGTCCTCGTCGGATTCCTCTTCGTGTTCGTGTTCGTGATCTGCCATGGGTAAGCGATGGGCCGTCCGATACTAAAACGCATCTACTCTCTATTCGATCGCCCGTGTCGATCTCTCATCCTCGATCCGGCGGCTCGTCCACGTTCACTCGAGGGCTTCGACCAGTTCGACGACGTAGCCGTCCGGCCCCTCCAGGAACGCGACGCGCGACCCCGCGGGATCGACCGTCATCGGCCCTTCGATCACGGCACAGCCGGTCCGCTCGACGATCCGATCGCATTCGGCGTCCACGTCGTCCACCGAAAGGGCCACGTGGTCGAGAGTCGATCGGTCAGAGTCGGGCGCGTCCCGATCGGGATCGTACCGCAGTTGGATCTCGCCGTACTCGCCGCCGACGTAGACGTTCTCGATTCCATCCAGGGTGAACGACCAGTTCTCCGAAAGTCCGACGCCGTCGACGAAGAACCGGCGAGCGTCCTCGAGATCCGATACCCAGATCGCGGTGTGAATGACGTCCATACGGTCACAGAGGCGTCCGTATCTCCTAAAGCTCCGGTATACGGCATCGACTGCCGAGTCGATTCAAAGGGGTGTCGTCGCGGTGATCGCGCGGCCAACACGGTGTGTATGCAGCGGTCGGCCCTCGATCGCAGAGGTCGATCGCCGCTGTCAGCTATCGATTGCAGAGGTCGATCGCCGTAGTCGAAACGGTGAAACCCACTGTACCCAAAGCAACCGGTAGTAGATGCTCACTAAGCGAATCATCCCGTGTATCGACGTCGATCTCGACGAGGAGGGGAATCCGGCGGTCTACACGGGCGTCAACTTCGAAAACCTGCAGTACACCGGCGATCCGGTCGAGATGGCGAGGGCGTACAACGCCGCGGGTGCCGACGAGTTCGTCTTCCTCGACATCACGGCGAGCGCGGAGGGGCGACAAACGATGCTGGACACCGTCTCGGCGGTCGCCGACGAGATCTTCATCCCCCTCACGGTCGGCGGGGGCATCCGCACGAAAGACGACATCAAGGAGACCCTTCGTGCAGGCGCGGACAAGGTGTCGATAAATACCGCGGCGCTCGAGCGTCCGGAACTGATCGGGGAGGGTGCGGCGGCGTTCGGTAACCAGTGTATCGTCATCTCCGTCGATGCTAAGCGACGGTACGACGAGTCAGGTGAGTATTACGCCGCGGTCGACGGCGAGTCCTGCTGGTTCGAGTGTACGATCAAAGGCGGCCGCGAGGGAACCGGCAGGGACGTCGTCGAGTGGGCGATCGAGGCCGAAGATCGCGGGGCGGGCGAGTTGTTCGTCAACTCGATCGACGCCGACGGGACAAAAGACGGCTACGACATCCCACTTACGAAGGCCGTCTGCGATGCGGTGTCGACGCCCGTTATCGCCTCCTCGGGGTGTGGTGGTCCCGAGGACATGTACGATGTCTTTACCGAGGCCGGTGCTGACGCCGGGCTCGCCGCCTCTATCTTCCACTACGGGGAGTACAGCATCGAAGAAACGAAATCGTACCTCGACGAACGGGGCGTTCCCGTCCGGCTGTAAGGTTCCGTACGGGTACCGGTTCGCCCGTCTCGTTCTGTCAGTAATACATGTTCGTTCGGTACGTTCGGTCAGTGGTGCCGGATCGACGGGTACGTTCGGTCAGTGGTTGCCGGATCGTTTGCTGAGGCTCCAGAACAGGGTTATGCGTTCGCGGCAGACTCGAACGCCTCGCGGAACGTTTCGGTGTTTGCAGTCACGGTCGCAGCCGCGGTTTCGAGCACGTCGAGTGGGTCTGCACCCCCCTCGGTCGTGATCGACAACACCGGATCGGTCTGGCCGCCCGACTGTTCGGGGTTGACGTCGTACGTTGCGGCGGCGACGTTGTCGGTGTTCAAAAGCGTCCCTTTGAGGACGTTCATGAACGTGTGGTCCTCGCCGGCGATCTCGATCCGTAGTTCCTCGTCGGTTTTCTCCAGGACCCGTAGTTCCATGGGTCACCTTGGCCAGACGACCGTTTGAGTGTTTCGTCTCTTTACCGTCCGGACGTGCTGTCCTCTCTGTGTCCGGACGGGACGTCTCCTGTGCGTCTGAACGTGACTTCCATTCACAGGCCGGAGGCGTCCACCGTTTCGACGACCTCAGGACCGAGCCGCCACACCGTCCGGAAACAGCCTGTCGACGTCCGGCGTCGATTCTTCGAGCCGGTACTGGTTCCCCTCCAGCGAGACGACGCCGGCCGCGTGGAGGTGATCGAGGTGGGCGTACGCCTCGCCGGGGCCGTGAAGGATGTGAATGTTCGAAAGGGATCCGAACAGTTCCGCACTCACCGTCCACGCGTCTGCGGGGCCCTGTGCGTCGAGCACGTCGATGACCCGTTGGGTGCGTTCCCGGTGATGATCGACGATCGTCGCCGCTCGCGCGTCGGGGTCGTCGATCCGATCGCGGTGGCCAGGCCAGACGCGTTCGAACCCGCGATCGATCACGCGGCGGAGACTGTCGATATACTGTTCGAGCGGTCGATCGACCCTGAGGTCGGCTCC
>JBNJFV010000013.1:24283-27068 GCA_051747145.1 Halobacteriota archaeon | reverse complement strand
TAGATCGATTTGGCAACCCGCAGATTGAATGCCAATAGCTCAGCGGAGACTCCTTCGTGGTTGATAGGATACAGAGAGCGTGTTGAATAGAGAGCATGTACCATTCACACCAGTGTAGCCGAGGTCATCAATCAGGAACGTTGATAACGTAATCAAAGATATATAATTATTAGTAATAGTAGTTTATCCATCCTGGCGCCGTACCAGTATGTACCATGCCACTATTCATGGACGTTCACAGAGATGTCGACGCAAGTGTTGAAGACGTTGTTGAGGCTCACAAGAAAGACCTCGAAGCCCAAGAGAAACACGGCGTGAAATACCTGAACTACTGGGTTGACGATGACGAAGGTGCCGTCTTCTGCCTGTACGAAGGCCCCAGCAAAGAAGCAGGTGAGAAAGTCCACCGCGAGGCCCACGGCCTCACTGCAGACGAGATCTTCGAAGTCGAACAGGGCGAGTAACCGGAACCGTTGAGAAACGCATCTTTTAACGTTTCACCTTCAAACCGCCTCCGACGACGTACATGTTCCAGATCGACGAGCGTACTTATGCCAGCCCACACCGTAGCGACCCTCATGTGCGGACGGACCACACTGACGGTCCCCGGATCGGTGTTGGCCGATCGGTTCGACGCGACGCTCTCGGAAGGGTGGACGCCTCGATACAACATCACACCGGGACAGGACCATCCGGCGATCGTCGACGAAACCCCACGGTCGATCGACACGCTTCGATGGGGCCTCGTCCCGCACTGGGCGGACGACCCCGCGATCGGGAATCGGCTCATCAATGCGCGCGCGGAAACCGTCGACGAAAAACCGGCGTTCGAGCGGCCCTTTCGGGAACGACGGTGTCTGGTCGTGGCGGATGGATTCTACGAATGGCACTCCCAACCGGGCGGCGATCAACCCTATCGAATCGTCCGCGAGGACGGCGACCCGTTCGCGATGGCGGGACTGTGGGATCGCTGGACGGATAGTGACGGGGCGGCGACGAGGTCGCTGACCGTCGTGACGACGACCGCGAACGACGTGGTCGAACCGATACACGATCGGATGCCGGTCATCCTCCCGAGCGGCGTCGAACGGGACTGGCTCACCGCATCGCCGACTGAGGCGAAATCGATGCTCGAACCGATCGACCCCTCGGCGATCCGGGCGTATCCGGTCTCGAGGAGGGTGAACAGTCCCGCCAACGACGATCCATCCCTCATCGAGGAGGTGACCGCGATCGATCAAACCGGACTCGAAGCGTTCGGAAACTGATTCGGCGGCGTTCGAACCGTTGCACAATCGGTCCGCACGATCGTGCGATACAGCAAAACGGTTGGCGCAGCGGTCGGTGAGGAGGTCGTGGACGTTCGGCTTACTCCTCGGGGACGACGTACGCTCCGAAGTCGTCGATCGATCCGACGGGCGGAGCACCGAACATGACCCACGTGTGGCGTTCCTCGGCGGTGTCGTTCGCGATGCTCCGTACGGGTTCCGGGCCGATCCGCACGACGGCACCGGGCGGGACGGTGACCGACGAACCGTCGATCCTGACCTGTCCGCCGTCCATCGAGACGTACACTTCCTCCTGACGTTCGTGTGCATGCGGTGCCGTCGCCTGCCCCGGTCGTAGCGTCACCGTATTAACTCGCATCTGTGTACAGCCCAGCTGTGCCGTTAGCTTCCGATGGTTGATTCCGGAAACGGCTCGAGGTCGACGTCGTCCGGATCGACGATACTGAAATCCTCACCCATGTGAGGACCGAACGGGACTGGGCAGATAGCGAAGACAATTGAATACCAAAGCCGTTAACAACCACCGACGGGCCAGTGGACGAGGGGAACTTCACGCCCCATGACAGAGTAGCGCTGAGATTTCGGGGGAAGTAGCTACCGTTCCGATATCCCCGATTGACTACATCAGTTTCTCTCGAACGGTAACGAACGACGCTATCGATATCAGTTGTTGGCAATTCGGTCTTCGTTATCCGGGTGGGAACGCCCAAACTGGCGTTCCTGACGGTGTTTGTGCGGACTCATTCATACATCCTACTCACATTGCCACCGACTGATATGGCGGAGTCAGAGTCTAATCTATTATTATATATAATGATAGATAAGCATATTAATCAGGAGCGGTATAAACTACGTGCCATGCAACCCGATCGGTCAGGAGATCGGCGCAAAACCGTCGAACGGTGGGATCGGGTGTTCAAAGCGTTCAGTGCGAAGCCCCGTCGGGAACTGCTGATATCCCTTTTTGACGCGCCGATCGATCGGCCGGTTGCACTTCCCGAAGCGGCTATGGACCCGAATCTACAGCAGGAACCGTACACAGTTCGGATCGAGTTATACCATCACCACCTGCCCATGTTGGCCGCCTACGGGTTCGTGCGCTGGGATTCCGATCCGCTGGTCGCGTATCGGGGCCCGAAATTCGACGACGTGGGGGTCGTCGTCAAAGGAATTTACGAGAACGTGCAATCGATCCCCGACAATCTTGTGACCGGTTGTCACCGCCTCGAAATCGAACGCGCCAACCGGTGAGCGAGTCGGTAGCCAGATTGGACCGAGATTCGAACTGAGACCTGTGGGTAGACACCGTCGTCGGGAGTTGACCCACGCGATCGCTGAAACGAATTAGTGTGGTATAACCGACAAAGCGGTCCGATGTGGTGTAGCCGACAAAGCGGTCCGATGTGGTGTAGCCGACAAAGCGATCCGATGTGCACACTCGAAAGCCGATCGGAAGCCGATACGCATCGTGTGTCCGATCGAAGCACCGTGGGACC
>JBNJFV010000013.1:19357-24183 GCA_051747145.1 Halobacteriota archaeon | reverse complement strand
TCCGATGTGGTGTAGCCGACAAAGCGATCCGATGTGCACACTCGAAAGCCGATCGGAAGCCGATACGCATCGTGTGTCCGATCGAAGCACCGTGGGACCCAATCACTCCGCAGCGACGATCGATCGAATCTCTGCGACCAGTTTTTGTGGCGTGGAATACGCGTCGATCGATCCGATGAGCAACACCCCGGCCGTCTCCGAGAGGCCAACTCGCAGCACCGATCCATCCGCGTACGACTGTATCGTGTAGTCGAATCGCCCAAGCGAGTACAGCTGTTCCCGTGCTGAGTCGCCGAAAATGGCCTCCAGCCCGGTGTCCGTGGCGATCGTTTGCAGATACCCATCGGCAGTTCGATCCGAGAAGGACTCTGACGCGTAGAGGACGTCCATCGATTCGTCGGTGTAGACCGCGATACAGTCGATCGCCGACCGAAGAGTGGTGCGAATTCGACGAACGATCGTCCGAGAATCCGACCCCACGACGGACGGGGCGGCAGCGAACGGTTCTTCGGTTCGGACGGTCATACTACTTTCACGCGTGTCTGGAATACCCATACCACCGACAGGTCATACGACGTGATTGTTATAGGTCGACTGCACGTCGGTTGCGGCCGACAGCCGGCGTCTACGGCCTCGGAAGGCCCATCCTTCGATTTTCGCCCGGTCGGGTAGCCGACTCGTTACAATGGTCATATTCAGATTATCTGGTAGTAGGACATGAGCGACGCAGACCACACTGACGACGAACATGGATCGACGCTGTCTCGACGAACCGCAATCGCCGCCGGCGGGAGTATCCTCTCGGTAGCCGCGCTCGGATCGTTCGCGTTCACCCAGCCCGCACTGGCGGTCAGCGCGAGTACCCTCGACGCCTCGGACGACGAGATCACGAGCCACGACGGGAGTATAGACGGGATTACCGTCGATCCCGTACTGGCGATCGAATGGGAGGGGTTTAACTCCGAGTCGAGTACCGCAGACATCGAAATCACATTCACAACTGCTGATGAAAACGAGGACCTACTCCCCTACGCGGAAACCGTAACGCTGTCTGGAACACACGGGAGCGATCAGTTCGACTACCCGCAGACGGACCTCCTGGCTGAAGGATGGAGCGCGTCGACGTTCGAACCGACCGGCGACGGGCAGACGAAGGAGACGGACGTCACAGTGGAGTTTAGCGTGGTGACCCCAACGGCTAGTGCGGCGGTAACTGATACGTTCACCGTGATCGTACACAACTATCCCGCGAGCATCGGCGTCGGTGGGCAGGTCAACACGACTGCGGAGTCGGACACGGAAGTGTGACGGGATCGAGAGCAGTCTCGATCACGTCAGCGATCGGCTCGAACCGCTCGTCGGCGATCGGCTCGAACCGCTCGTCGGATTCCAATAACGCGCGTGGAAACTCGTTCGATCACGTGACAGCTACCACGAATATTCGACAAGTGATGCCACGGAAAACCCGACGACGACTACTGAAAACGGCGCTCGCAATCGCGACGTCGACGGCGGGGGTTGGATGGGTTCCCGATGCGGTTTCGGCTGCCGTATCCATCGACGAGTTTACCGTACAGGACGATCGGATCGAAACGCGAAATGGCACTATCTCTGCGATAACCGTTTCGCCGTCGATCGCGGTCGATTGGACCGGGGTCGAAACGAACGCGCCCATAACCGTGCAGCTGGAGGTCGAACACGCAGATCGCGGCGACCGCGACGTCCTCTACGCCCTCGAAGACGCCCTCCCCGACACGCACGGATCGACCGTATTCGAACTCGAACCCACGGACGTCACCGAGAGTTCGGCGTTCGACGTCGAGGATTTCGAGGCACCGCAGAACGGGGACGTGACCGAAACCGAAATCCGCTTCGAACTGCGCGTGACCGTGTGGCCTGCCCCCGATCAGGCGATCGCAGATGGGGCGATCGACTCGTGTACGATAACGGTCGAGAACGTGGCTGGCGGTGGTCCCCCGGACGACGGTGGGCCACCGGGTGATGGCGGACCGCCTGGTGGTGGCTGATCGTTTGGCGGCGACCACGGATCCGGACCCGTCGACACGGCCTCGGAGCACAGCGAGTGCGCCGTTGCACCGATCGGGGAGGCACACGCTATCTGGACGCCGAAATTCGACCGTGAACGATCACGTCGACCGACGGGACCAACGGCGTGCGGACCGAATCGGACGGCAATCATGTCGTCGATCGTGTCTATCCGCTGTTTTTTCCCTGGTACCGTGGCTCGTTACGTATGGACGACCGATGTCGGCGATCGACACGGATGGACGACCGATGTCGGCGATCGACACGGATGGGCGACCGATGTCGACGATCGACCGATCGTCGCACGGCTCGTCGGATGGACCTCCGATCGATCGTAACCAGTGTCGTGTCCGCCGCCGTCAGACTCGCTGTCGTCGTTCTGCTCGTGGGTGCGGTGCTCGTCGCCGCGGGGGCGATCGACCTGCCGCAGGTTCCAGCGATAGCGATCGACGAACGACCACAGTCGACACCGGGTGCCGAAACCGACGCGGTTGACGAACCGACACCCCGTGAGGACGGACCTGCTGGCCTCAACGAGTCGGCTATCGAGCGGGCGATACACGCCGCCGTCAACGAACAGCGTGCCGACAGGGGAACTGATCCGGTAGCGTACGATCCCGAACTGGCTGTGATCGCCCGATACTACTCGAACCGGATGGCGACCGAGGAATTTTTCGCACACACGGCCCCGGACGGTGAGACGCTCGGGGAGAGATACGATCGGTTCGGCTACACCTGTCGGGTTCCGGCTGGGTTCGGACGCTATCGAACGGGGGGTGAAAACCTCGCTCAGACGTGGTACAGTCAGTCGGCCCTGTCGAACGGTGAGATGGGAGCTCGAACCGAAAACGAGATCGGATCGAACGTCGTCGACCAGTGGATGGACTCGCCGTCCCACCGCGAGAATCTGCTCGACGAACACTGGCGTCGTCACGGGATCGGGGTCGTAGTGGTCGAGTCGAACGGCGGGGTTCGCGTCTACGCGACGCAGAACTTCTGTTAACTGGCTGGTGATAATTTGCTATTTGAGATCGAATCGAACGACCCGATCGATGGCAGTGCGCCTCCAGGGTAGTTCGGTTTCAGGTCAGTTCGATTCGTGGTGTACCTCGCAGAGAAAATCCTCGATCGCGTCCACCGACGCTTGCCACGTCGGATGCCGCCGGTACGTATCGAGTGCGCCGCGACTTACCGAGGCGAGCAACTGGCGGTTCCTACAGAGCGGTTCGATCGCGTCCGCCACAGCCGTCGGATCCGCCGGCGGGACGAGATACCCGTTCGTCCCGTGCGTTACGATTTCGATCGCGCCGCCCGCAGTCGACGCGATCGCGGGGAGGCCAAAACCCATCCCTTCGACGTAGGCGATCCCGTACCCCTCGTATCGCGACGGCATCGCAAACAGGTGCGAGTGTGCTAACCGCGACGCGAGGGCCTCCTCGTCGAGTCGCCCGGTGACCGTGAGCCGATCGGCCACGCCGAATTGCTCCGCGAGCGATCCGAGCGCCTTGACGTACCCGGGGGCAACGGACGTGTCGCCGACGATCGTCAGCTCCCACGGTTCCTCGATTCGAGCGAGTCCGGCGATGAGGGCGTCGAATCCCTTCCGAGGCGTGACGGTGCCGACGCCGATGATCCTGAGGGGAGTTTCGGACATCCGACTGTGGATTTTCGCTTCCGATTCGGAGACGTCGACGTCGAATCGATCGCCAGCCGGATACGCGACGACGTTCGGTTTGGACGGGACCACGGATTCGACAGTCCGTTTCGTCGCCTCGCTGTTGAACACGAACGCGTCGACGCTTTGGAGGTAGAGTCGCTCCAGCACGCTGATTGCGCCCTGCAGAAACCGCCCACCCAACGTCCCCGCCGTCACCGTCCGTCCGAGCCAGTCGATCGATCGAGCCGAGTGCGGTTCCGCAGATTTCAGGTGGTGGACGATCGACACGATCGGAAGCGTCCTGTCGAGCCGCCTGTTCACCCACCAGAGGGAGGGATGACACAGCTCGTCTTCGAGGAGCACGTCGACAGCGGCGGTCGAAATCCGATCGAGGAGATCACGTCGCCAGTTGTCCGCGATCGAGCGACCGTATCCGGATTCTGGGATCGAGAAAACCACGACCGTGTGACCCGCCCGAACGAGTCCGTCGACGAGTTTGCGATCGTACAGGTACCCGCCAGATCGACCGTCGAGCGGCCCGTAGACGACGATACCGATCCGCATCAGATGGTCGTCTCGTAGGCTGCGAACGCAGATTCGTCCTCCCACACGGTGACGCAGATCGACTCGGGGGTCGACAGCTCGGTGCGATCGAGTACCCGTTCGCAGACGATCCGCGAGAAGTGCTCCACGCTCGGGTTCAGTCCCTCGAACGCCGGGAGGTCGTTGAGCAGTTCGTCTGCGTACACGGATTCGACCCCGTCGATCGCCGCCTGTATCTCGTCGATATCGAGGAGGTAGCCGTACTCGTTCAGCGTGTCGCCCTCGAAGCGGACCTGAAGTGTGAATCGATGGGAGTGCGGAACGCCTTCCGGGCCCGGGTCGGGAACGGTGAGGTAGTGCTGTGCGATAAACGATCGTTCGACGGCGACGCAGTAAACCCCCGTTCGTCCGTCGTCGGGGAACCGTTCGGACATACCACGGCGTTCGCAACCACGACACAAAGGTGTATGTCCCATCGTCGAACCGCAATCTCGCGTTCGACGTCGATCGCGGGCCCGCCGGTACGGGTCGTCAACACCACGCCGATCGACCCTTCAGTACGTCAACACCACGCCGATCG
>JBNJFV010000013.1:0-19257 GCA_051747145.1 Halobacteriota archaeon | reverse complement strand
CGGCGATCGCCCGATCGAGCGCCTCGGGGTTGCCCGAGAGTTCGTACGTGAGGTCAGCGCCAGTGGGTTCGTCGTCGCCGTCGGTCGGCATCGAAACCGCCGTATCGAGGGCGTCTGGGTGGACTGACTCGTCCGCACCGAACGACCTCGAGCGGTGGCGTCGTCGCTCGATCGGTTCGACGGCCACGAGATTCGAAAGGGGGAACGCCGAAAGAATCGAGGTGACCAGCAAGCCGACGAGCCCCTGTCCGAACACGACAACGGTCTCTCCGAGCCGGGGCGCACCGTCGTGAACCAGCGAGACCGCGGTTTCGATCGAGGGCAACAGTGCGGCTCGAGCCTCCGAAATAGTATCAGGAATCGGCACGAGCGTTCCCGGATCGGCCAGAAAGTGGCTCTCGTGTGGATGAAACGCCAGAACCCGCTCGCCGAGCCACGCCTCGGAGACGTTCGCACCCGTTTCGACCACGTGGCCGACCGCGGCGTACCCGTACTGGAGCGGATACGACAGCGAACCCGAAAGCGAATCGAACGTCGGATCTGCGGGCAGCTCCGCAGGAGCCAACCCGCGGTATATCAACCGTTCGGTCCCCGGGCTGATCGCAGACAGCGACGCCCGGACCAGAACGGTGTCGGGGTCGGGGTCGGGGACGTCACCGGTGCGAATCTGGATCGTTTCCGGCCCGGTGAAAACCAGCGACCTTCGAGTTCGGGCCATCAGTCGCTTTGGATCTGTGCGGTTGCGCCGGCAAACTCCACGCTCGTTCCGTCGAACCGACACGCTTCGAGGGCGTGTTTGGCCGCGATCCCGGCCTCGTGTGCGGACGTCCCGGTGCCGATTCCGACTTTCAGCTCGACGCCCACCGATTCGAACACGTGATCGATCGCCGCCTGATACTCGCCGGATGACAGCGACGGCGGGACGGAGATGATGTTGTCGCCCCCAACAAAAAACGATAGGCCGCCGTGCTCTCGGCGCATGTACTCCATGAGCGACGCGTACCCGCGCTCGATGTGGATAAAGGAGTCGAACTCGTTCAGCTGGTCGGTGTATTTGCCGGTCGCGTCGTTCACGTCGAAGTGCGCGACGTGGACGTCCCCGTCTGCTCGTTCGGTAAGGTACGATCCGCCGAGAACTTCGGTCCGGTCGGCGTCCTGTGCACTCCCCGCAGACTGGAGCATCTCGGTCGCTCCCTCCAGTGCTGCGGCGGGCGTGGATGCGACGTCGACCCCGAGGCTAACCGTCACGGGGTATCGGTTGCGGACCGTCTCCTGGAGGAGGACGTGGTCTCGTTCGTCCATTCCGTTCGTGACCGCGACCATGTTGTCGAACCGGGTGAAGAAGACGTAGCCGTCCCGGCTTCCGATGAACTGTGCGATGTCGGCAAACAGCCTCGACTGTAAGGTCTGCAGGTCCATCTCGCGTCTCGGCTCGGGAGTGACCGTCCACGGACCGTAGTTGTCGATCTGGATGAGCGTCAACTGGGTAGTCGTCACGATACGCATCGGTACGTAGCCCATCACATAGTGTCTTTCCGTTTCCGTTGCGTGTTCCAAATCCGTTTTCCGATCGTGTGACGTTCCTCCTCAACACGAGTAACAAGAATAGACCCATCATACCGCAACACGAATAACGGGAATAGCCCCACCCATTCAGCAGGTTCAATGCCCGAGCAACCGTACAGGAGCTATGAACTACCGGGCGGCGATTATCGACGTCGACGGGACGGTCGTGCGCGGCGACGAGCCGATCGCCGGCGGCGCCGACGGACTCGCGGCGATCGATCGCGCAGGGGTACAACGGTTGTTCGTCTCGAACAACCCGACGAAACTCCCAGAAGCGTACGAATCCCGGCTGTCGGCCGCCGGGTACGACGTCGATCGAACGGAGGTACTGACGGCCGGAACCGCGACGACCGCCTATCTCCGCGCAGAACATCCCGCTGCCGCGTTGTTCGTCGTCGGGGAGTCGGCCCTGGAACGGCAGTTCAATGCCGCCGGATTGACACTGACGACCGAGCCGACCGCCGCAGACGCGTTCGTCGCGTCGATCGATTACGGCTTCGAATACGACGACTTGCGGGACGCGCTGGTCGTCCTCGAAGATTCCGCCGTCCCCTTCGTCGGGACCGACCCCGACGTCGTTATCCCGACCAGTGACGGAGTCGTCCCCGGATCGGGCGCAATCATCGGCGCGATCGCGACCGTCGTCGGACGCGAACCGGACGTGATCTGCGGGAAACCCTCCGAACACACCGTCCAGATGGCGATCGATCGGCTGGGCGATGTGCACCCGCGGGAGTGTCTCGTCGTCGGCGATCGACTCGACACCGACATTCGACTCGGCGAACGGGCGGGGATGACGACCGTGCTTGTGAAAACCGGCGTGACTGACAACGGAGCGCTGGATCGATCGTCGATCGAACCCGATTACGTGCTCGAATCCATCGGCGAGATCGATCGGGTGCTAGACGGACAGTGAGGCGTTCGAGGCGGTGTCGCGTTCGAGGTCGTGTCGCGTTCGAGGTTCACGTCGGAGGATTATCATGTGTGATATTGTCTGACATAGTATTATATACCGATCGCGTGATCCACCGAGTATGGAGACGAGAAACTCACCGTACGTCTTCCGGGACGAGCGAGAGCGGCGACCGCAATACAACCCCGAAGAGGCAGACGTCGTCATCGTCGACGGCGAGGCGATGACGTATCGTCGATACCGTCGGTGATTCGAGCTAGGAGCCATCTCCCGACCACGTTCGCTTCGCGGACGCGATCGACAACTCGATCGGAAAAAACAGGGATTCGAACAGTCGACCAGTTAGAACGCGTCGCCGTGACCGTCGATCTCCGCTCGCAGTTCCGGTCGGAGCGCGGTGTGGACGTGACAGATGTCTTCGGCGCGATCGACGATCGCCTCGAACTGCTCGTCGGTGATGTCGGCTTCCACGAGGATCGTAAACCGGATCGCCGTGAGGTCGTCGCCGTCGTTGAGATCGCCTTCGGCTTCGATCTGGACCTCGCCGAGATCGTCGACGCCCTCCTTTTGTCCGCCGACGCGGAAGGCGGGGAGGAAACACGACGCGTAGTCCGCAACGAGAATCGCGTTCGGGGTCGGCGCTGAATCGCCGAGCGCGTCGGCTTCGAACTCGTACTCGCCGACGTGGTTCGTGCTCGCGTATCCCGCTTCGCTAACTGTCGTGGTTTCGATGTCAGTCATTGCAAGCAAACGAACGGCGGGAAGCGTCCTAAAGGTTGTTCAATCGCTTCGATTCGTTTTCGCCCACAGAAAAGCGATACCGATCGATTGTCGGTCTACGTGAAAGAAACGCCGATCGACAATCACTCCAAGCGGAACGTCCCGTCGCCCTCGAGCACGTGCGTCTCTGTGGTGCTGCCGGTCGCTTTCACCTCGCGGACGAACTCGTCGGTGTCGACTTCGATCGGCGGGAACGTGTCGTAGTGCATCGGGAAGGCGTAGTCGACGCCGAGCCAGTCGATCGCCACGGCGGCCTGCCAGGGGCCCATCGTGAAGTGATCGCCGATCGGGACCGCCGCGGCGTCAGGTTCCAGATACGGACCGATGACCTCGCGCATCTCGGTCATCAAACTCGTATCGCCGGCGTGATAGAACGTCGTCGATTCGGAGTCTGGGACCTGCGTCGGGAGCGTGTCGCTGATCACGAAGCCGCCCGGCATGCCGGCGGAGGCGTCGTAGCCGGTGTTGATCCCGTTGCTGTGATCGGCTCTGACCATCGTCACGTACGCGTCGCCGCATTCGACGGTGCCGCCGAGATTCATCCCCATCCCGCCGATCGCGTTCTCGACGCCGAACTCGTCGGCGACGAACGAGGCGAGTTCCGGAGTGGCGACGACGGTCGCGTCTGGATACGCCCCGACGTCGGCGATGTGATCGGCGTGTCCGTGCGTGAGGAGCACGTACTCCGGATCGGCAACGTCGCTTGGCTCCAGATCCGTCTTCGGGTTGTCGAAAAACGGGTCGATCAACAGCGCTGTATCGTCGACTCGAACGTGCCATGTCGAGTGGCCGTGCCACGTGAGTTCCATCGTCATGATCCGTCCGCATATTTCCCGTAAAATCACATAAAGGATGTCACCGATCGGCAGCAAGATCGGGCGTCGTCGGCGCACCATGTCAACTCGATAGCACCCATCTCGCTTGCGATCTGCCGGTCCGATGTCGACGGTCCCGTCCCGATCTCGGTCTGCCGACTCAGGAACGCTTTTTCCGCGGGAGTCCGAGCGGGCCTGTATGTACACGGCACGAATCCGCGATCCGGCGGGCACTGTACGCACAGGCACCTACGAGGACGGAACCGTCACTGCCGCGGGACGGACGTTCGACCTCGAAGCTGCGGACGTCACGGTACTCCCGCCGGCGGATCCATCGAAGATCGTCTGTATCGGGCTCAACTACGCCGACCACGCCGCCGAACGGGACAAGGAAGTCCCCGATCGACCGATGCTGTTTTTGAAACCGCCGAACTCGCTCGCCTCGCCGAACTCGACGGTGACCGTGCCGGCCGGAAAGTCGCGCGTCGACTGGGAGGCGGAGTTCGCCATCGTGATCGACACCCAGTGTCGAAACGTCGCCGCCGAGGAGGCGATGGACGTCGTCGCCGGCTACACCTGTATGAACGACATCTCGAACCGGGACGACCAGGACGTCGAAACCAACTGGGTCCGCGGGAAGGCGTTCGACAACAGCGCCGTTCTCGGTCCGGTCCTTGCGACCCCCGACGAAGTGCCAGCCGACGCGTCTATCGAACTGCGCGTCGACGGGGAGACGAAACAGTCCTCCTCGATCGACCAGTTTTTCTTCTCCGTGCCGGAGCTGATCGAGGAGATCACGACGTACATGACCCTCGAACCCGGCGACGTGATCTCGACTGGGACACCATCGGGCGTCGGCCCGCTCTCTGACGGCGATCACGTCGAGATCGAAATCGAGGGCATCGGCGTACTGGAACACGACGTCCGCGTCCCCTGAAGCCCGGGCCGATCGCCACAGGGACGCCCTCGTCCCGTGTGAGCACGCTTAAGGCTCGCGGGCCGCATTCGATTCGTATGCAACCACGGGACCTCTCTGCGCACTCGCCGTACGTTCCCGGTCGGGGTGTCGAGGAAGTCGCTCGCGATCTCGGTATCGACCCCGAGGAACTGATCAAGCTCTCCTCGAACGAGAACCCACACGGGTCGAGTCCGGAGGCAGTTCGGGCAGTCACCCGCCACGTCGAAACGAACGGGCTGAACGTCTATCCGAAAGCGTCACACACGGACCTGACCGACAAGCTGGCCGCCCGGTGGACGCTCGAAAGCGACCAGATCTGGCTGACGCCGGGGGCCGACGGCGCGATCGACCTCCTTTCTCGATCGATGCTGGAACCGGGCGATCGGATCTTGGTCCCAACCCCCGGCTTTTCGTACTACGGCATGAGCGCGCGCTACCACCACGGAACCGTCGCGCGCTACGCACTGTCGAAAGCCGACGACTTCGAACAGTCGATCGACACGATCTTCGACGCCTACGACGGCGAACGGATCGTCTACGTGACGACGCCGCACAACCCGACCGGGTCGCAGTTGCCCCGCGAGGACCTCATCGAACTCGTAGAATCGGTGGCCGATCACACGCTGGTTGTCGTCGACGAGGCGTACGCAGAGTACGCCGATCGGCCGAGCAACGTAGCGCTGGTCGACGAGTACGACAACGTCGCGGTGTTGCGAACGTTCTCGAAGGCCTACGGGCTCGCGGGGCTGCGGCTCGGGTACGCCGCGGTCCCGATCGAGTGGGCCGACGCGTACGCCCGCGTGAACACGCCGTTTGCGGCGAACGAACTCGCCTGCAGGGCCGGCCTGGCCGCCCTCGACGACGAGGAGCACCTGAACCGATCGGTCGAGACCGCACGGTGGTCGCGCGACTACATGCGACGGCAACTCGATGCGGAGACGTGGGACAGCGGAGGGAACTTCGTCCTCGCCGAGGTCGGCGACGCCTCGACCGTCGCACGGCGCAGCCAGGCAGCGGGAGTCATCGTCCGCGACTGTTCGAGCTTCGGCCTCCCAGCGTGCATACGGATCTCCTGTGGAACGAAAGCAGAAACGCGGAGAGCCGTGGAAACGCTCAACGAGATACTAGCGGAGGTGACGGTCAGCTGATGCGCCTTGCCATCACCGGAACGCCCGGCACCGGTAAGACGACCGCGACGGCGATCGTCGCCGAGAAGGTCGACGTGTCGGTCGTCCACCTGAACGACGCGATCTCCGAACACGATCTCTGGACGGATCGCGACGACGAGCGGGGATCGCTCGTCGCCGACCTCGAGGCGATCGACGACTACCTGGGAGAGTGGGACGGCATCGTCGAATCGCACCTGGCACACTACCTGCCAGCCGATCGCGTCGTCGTGCTTCGCTGTCGACCAGACGTCCTCGAATCGCGGCTCGTCGACCGCGGCGAGAGCGGGCAGAAAGCAGCAGAGAACCGAGAGAGCGAAGCACTCGACGTGATCCTTTCTGAAGCCGTCGATCGACACGGCCTCGATCGCGTCTACGAGATCGACACGACCGACCAGTCTCCAAACGCGGTCGCACGCGAGATCGAGGCAGTCATTGCGGGCGGTCGGGAGCCGAACGCCGGATCGATCGACTTTACGGAGTACCTGGAACTATGACGCTACGGGGGCACCGAAACCTATGACGCTCGATCAGTTTCGATCCGTCGCCGATCGGCTCCTGTCGCCGTTCGTCACGGCCGCAGATCGCCTCGGGTTGACGCCGAACGGCGTGAGCGTCCTCGCGATGGGATTCGCCGGGGCCGCGGCTGTGGCGTTCGCGATCGCCGATCCGATCTACTACGTTCTCGGGTCGGCGTTCGTCCTCGCGAACGGCTGGCTCGACCTCGTCGACGGCGCACTGGCGCGCGAACAGGACGTCGCCTCTGCGGGCGGCGATCTTCTGGATCACGTGCTCGATCGGTACGCAGACATCCTCATCCTCGCCGGGCTGGCCGCCGGCATCGACCAGTACGCCCTCGGGTTCGCCGCCGTGACCGGCGTGTTGATGACTTCCTATCTCGGAACGCAGATCCAGGCTGTCGGACTCGGACGCGCCTACGGCGGCTTGCTCGGGCGGGCCGATCGGCTCGCGCTCGTCGGCGTCGTCGGCGTCGCCGCGGCGATCTATCCCGATTCGTTGGTAGCCGGCGTGGGACTCGTCGGCATCCTGCTTGCGGTCTTCGCGATCGTCGGGCACGTGACCGCACTCCAGCGCTTCTGGGGGGCGTGGACCGACATCGAGTGAATCCTCCTCGGGGACGTCGAGAAGCGACCGACGGCGCATCATTTTTATCCGGTGGTGCGTTATCGACACGTATGCCCCAGTGCGAGATGTGTGGCGCCCAGCAGGCGTCGCTCACCACAACGAAAGTCGAAGGTGCCGAGCTGGAACTTTGTAATTCGTGTACGGATTTCGGCACCGAGGTCCGCACTGCGTCCACCTCCGGTGGGACGAGTAAGTACTCTACCACGTCCAGTTCGGGTACTTCGGGCGGCTCCGGCGGCGGGAGTTCGGGATCGACGTCCGGATCGACTCGACGGAAGCGCGATATGTTCGACGACATGGAAGAAATCGCGACCGACTACGACGATCGGATCCGCAACGCTCGCGAGTCCGCGGGCCTCACCCAGGAGGAACTCGCCGACCGCCTCAACGAGAAGGCGAGTTTGATCCGCAAGCTCGAACGCGGCGACATGCTACCGAGCGACGACGTGCAGCAGAAACTCGAGCGATCGCTCGAGATATCGCTCACCGAGGGCTCCGACGTCGATGATACGGAGTGGTCGAGCGGAGAACGCGGCTCGATGACCCTCGGCGATGTCGTAAAGCGAAAGGACTAGCTCGACGACCGTACGCTCCTCGGTCGACATCGCGATCGGTCCAATCTGCGAGCAAACCACGCGATCGGTCCAATACGCGAGCCCCCATTCCACGATCGATCACGCCCTTCGAACGCCGTTTATCACCGAGTGTGCAACGGTCGCTCTGTCCAAACAGCCCGCCGAGCAAGCGTCGCTATTCGACCCGGTGGTCCGATCGACCGCCGTCCGTTTCGATGCGGCCGTACGTCGCCGTGAGGTGAGAAAACATATAATCGACCGTGTCGGGATCGTAGCTCCAGAAGCCGTAGAACGACCCCGGCTCGCGCTCTTCGGCTAGGAGTGCGCACTTGTTCTCGTCGACCCCGCCGCCGTCGTAGGTGACGAACCAGGTGGATCGGATTTCCGGCGCTCGTTCGACGTGAAGGGCGAACTCCCGATCGGCGGGCACGTCGCCTTCTGGCGCGGCGTAGGCGTGCACCTCCAGCCCGTCACGGGAGGCGAGCCGGTTGTACACCGTCGTCTCGTTTTCGAGCACCGACAGCGTTTGGAACCCCGAATGCAGCTCCCCGGCACCGATACGGAACGCCCTGTCTTCGATCTCCCTCGAAGCGGCGATCATCTTCTCGATCGAATAGGAGGTGAACATCGTCTCGTCGAGGTGATCGAGGATCGGCCGATAGCGTTTGTCGACGAACGCCGGGTTGGTGTGTTCGCCCGGTTGGAGGATCGAATCGATACTCGTGGCAGCTATAAACTCGCCGTCGTTGCTCAACACGACGAACGATCGGGGATCACCGTCGAGGTCGGCGTCGACGATCGAGAGGTGGCGATCCTCGAAGTGAGCCCGGAGTGCCGAGACCGCCTCGGGGGAGGCGTTGACGGCCGTCAGCACGTTTTCGTGGGCCTCGACACCGGCGATGAGTTCGATGAGTGACATCCTCGCTCACTGCTAGGAGGTGACTCACCTACTTGGGGCTTGCCCACGGACGGGTGCGGACCGTCAATCGAACAGCCGTTGTTGGTCGACGGTCATCCCGAGCGGACGATCGGTCCCGAACGCTCGTCCCGTCGATCGGACGATCGGTCCCGAACGCTCGTCCCGTCGACGGAAAGAGCCAACCTATTTGGAGCCTCCCTCGTCACCATCGGTATGTTCATCCTGATCAATCTCAAGGCGTACCCGTGCGACCCGATCGAAATCGCGACCGCCGCACGCGAGGTCGCCTCCGAGTCGGGGACGAGGGTCGCCGTCGCCCCGCAGGCCGCACACGTCGCGCGCGTCGCAGAAACGGGCGTGGAAACGTGGGCACAACACGTCTCGCCGAACGGCCACGGCAGTTACACCGGAAGTACGCTCGCGGAGGCAGTCGCCGACGCGGGGGCCGTTGGAACGCTTCTCAACCACTCGGAGAATCGACGGACGCTCGCGGACATCGACGCCGGGATCGAGGCCGCCGAGCGTGCCGGACTCGAAACCTGCGTCTGTGCGAACAATCCGACACAGATCGCCGCTGCGGCGGCGCTCTCGCCGGATTCGGTCGCCGTGGAGCCGCCGGAACTCATCGGCGGGGACGTCTCTGTGAGCACGGCCGACCCCGACGTCGTCGAGGACGCGGTCGCGGCCGCCGCGGACGTGAACGAGGCGGTCGACGTGTACTGCGGTGCCGGGGTGTCTTCGGGTGCAGACGTCCTGGCCGCCCAGGAACTCGGCGCGAGGGGCATCCTGCTTGCAAGCGGCGTCGCGAAAGCCGACGATCCGAAGGCGGCGCTCGAAGAACTCGTATCGGGGATGTAAGAGCGGTTCGAGTGTGCGATCGATAGCGGCGGTTCTCGCAGGGACGTACGCACGACGCCCGGTCAATCCATGTCGAAGACGAACCCGCGATCGACGCCCGAGGCGTCTGATCGGCGTTCTCTGGGATCTTCCACCGACGGGACGAACGTGGACTCGACGGCGGCGACGGTCTCTTTCAGTTCGTCCTCGTCCAGCTGGTGAGCGTACGCCTCGTCGATCAGATCCGGGACCGCATACCGGTATCGGCCGCGTCCGACGTGTCTGACGACGCCGGACTGCCGCAGGGGTCGGTGACGGCTGTAGGCGAATTGCTGATCGGCGTCGCCGCCGGTCTCGACGTGGGCGGTGAGCGGGTCGCTCTCGCCTTCGGTCCGGTAGTGTCTGAGGATGTCGAGGCTCGGCTCCGGGAGCGCGGCGATCCGATCTGTGAGTTCTTCGATCACGGCCCGACGCGTTCCCAGTTCGACCGCCTCCGCGAACCGCATCGCCTCCTCTGCGATCTCCTCCCGCGAGACGGTTCCGAGCCGTGCCAGCGCGGCGATGTCGTCGTCGATCGAATCGTCGGCCGCTGATTCGCCGCCTGGCGGTTCCTCGTCCGTTCCGCCGTCGGCTGCTGGGCCTGTGGCTGCTGGGCCGTCGACGGCCCGATCGGCCGTTCCGTCCGGATCGCCGGTTCCGTTGCCGTCGGTCCACGCCTCGATCGCGGCGGCGGGCCACGCGTCGTCACCCTGACCGATCGCCGCCTCCGGTTGCTCGCCACCACTCCCGCCGGTCATCGGCCCGGCTGTCGACTGGCGATCGCCGTCTTCGTACTCGTAGAGATCCGACTGTACGTCATCGCGTGCGAGATTCCGTCCGGACCCACCTCTGTATGGGGCTTCCGATCGGCCCAACAGCGCCTGTGCGAACTGGTCGGCCATGCGACTGAGGTCGCGCGCCTCCTCGAGTTCCTGTTCGAGCTGGTGGATTCGCACCTCCTTTTTCTCCAGCTGCTGGCGCAGGTCGGCGAGTTCGCTCTCCCGACGGGCCTTTTCGTCGGAGATGGCCGACAGCTCTGAGACCAGGTCGCTGCTGACAGACTTCAGTTCCGGGCGCTCGAAGTCGTCGAGGCCGGGCGTCGCGCCCGCGTCGAACGTCCGTTTTCGGTGGAACTGGACGCGCCGGATCGACTCCGACCAGTCGGTGACGAGAAATCCCTCGCCGTCGCCGAGGTCCTCGACCGCGTCGGCGTACTCCTTGCCGAGGATGCGGCCGACGACTTTCGTGTCGTTCTGCCAGGTGAGTCGGTGCCAGACGAGCCAGTCACACTGCGTGATGAAGTCTTTTTTCACGTCGGCTGGTCGCTGGCTGATGCCGAGAATGCCGAGGCCGTGTTTGCGACCGCGTTTGCCGATCTTGATGAGCATCTTGCCGGCTTCGCCCATACCGCCTTTCTCCGGGATGTACTCGTGACACTCCTCGATGACCAACAAAAACGGCTTTTTCAGCTTCTTTTCTTTCGCAAACAGGTGTCTGGACGTTTCCAAGATCAGCTCGTGGGCGTCGTCGTCTTCGAGATACCCCGACACGTCGAGGATGATCGGAACGTTCTGCTCCAACGCGAGCGACGCGATCTTTTCGGCGTGTTCTGGACTCACCTGAATGTCGCATTCCTCGTCGGCGCCGACGTGCAACACCTCGTACTCCTCTTTTAGACCGTAGTACTCCCCGTCGGAGTCGACGACGAGTACCGGGAAGTTGCTGTCGAGGAGGTTTTCCATCATGACGGATGCCGTGTTCGATTTCCCCGAGCCGGATTTGCCGGTGACGAACCCGCGGCCGGTCAGGATGTCCACCACCGGAAGCTCCACCGGCGTTCCGTGTTCGATGTCGTCGGTTCCCCCCGGCCCCGAGTTCACGTCGGCGACTGTGATTGTCTCCTCCTCGCTCATCTCTGTTCGATACAGACGCCGCGAGGTACATAGTTCATACTGTCGTGAAGCTATCCGCCGAACCAATCGATCGATCGGTCTGTCGACCCCGCACACTCTGCGGTCGAATCGTCGTCCCGATCGCCGTCACCGCGAGGGAGTCGATCGGTGTCGTCCACCGCAGTCTCGTCGGAGCCGTCGTCGGTTTCGAACGCCGAAAGCGAAAGCTGGCCGCGTCGGTGTGGCCGACCGATCGGGGTCGAATCGGCACCACCGAGTTCCCAGTCTGCAAGCGTCACCTCGGAGTTGTCGGCAGCCCCCGACTCGGATCGAGCCGGTCTATCGCCGGGGTCGGGGCCCGCCTCGAAACCGGCGAGGGTCGCCTGATCGCTGCCGTCGAAATCCAGCTTCGAGACGCGAACGCCGACTTTCCGAACCCGATCGCCCTCGAACTCCGACAGCAGGTCCAGCGCGACAGATTCGACAAGCGCCGGATCGTCGACTGGACCCGAAAGCGAACTCGCGCGAGTGTTCACGTCGAACGGCGGTTTGACCACCTTAATTGCGATCGTCCGATACAGCGCGCCGCGGCTTTGCGCCCTGGCTGCGACGTCAGCCGAAAGCGTCCGGACCTTCTCGCGGAGGGTCTCGACGTCGGCCGTCGGATCTGCGAACGCCGACTCCCGCGAGAGGCTCTTTGGACGGCCCGTCGGGGTGACCGCTCTGTCGTCTTCACCCCTGGCCCGCGCGTACAGCTCACCGCCGCGGGAACCGAACCGATCGACGAGCGTCGACCGGGCAGTCCTGGCGATGTCGCCCGCGGTTTCGATCCCCATCGCGTCCAGCTTCGAGGCGGTGACCGGTCCGATGCCGTGGATCTCCTCGATCGGGATCGGATCGAGAAACGACCGGACCGATCCGGGGGGGACGACTGTCAACCCGTCAGGTTTCTCGAAGTCGCTTGCGATCTTCGCCGTCGACATGTCCGGGGCAACCCCGACGCTCGCGGGGACACCCACCTCCCGGTAGATCCGGTCTTTGACGTATTTCGCGTACCCCGCTGCGAGCGGTCGATCGCCTTCGCCCGCGGGTTCCCACGCAGTGCGATCGGTGACGTCGAGGTACGCCTCGTCGATACTCACCTCCCTGAGGATGTCCGCACAGTCGTACAACACCGATTTGACGTCCGATGCGACCTCCTTGTAGAAGTCCATGTCGACGGGGCGGTAATGCCCGGCCGGTTGGCTCCCGTCCTCGATCGTTTCGACCCGCGGGAGCGCCTCCAGCGCCTGGCCGATCGACTGGGCGCTCTCGACGCCGTGTTCGCGGGCCTCGTAACTCGCAGTCGCTACCGCTCCGTGTGGTTCGCCCGCCTCGTATCCCATTCCGACGACGACAGGTTCCCCGCGGAGGGCCGGTTCGCGAAGCCGTTCACAGGAGGCGTAAAAACAGTCCATGTCGACGTGGAGGACGATCCGATCGTCCCGATCGGTAGCCGACTCGACGCCCGGTAAACGACCCTCGTCCATGCTCGTCGAGTACGGATCGGGGGCGCAGACTCGTTAAAGTTCGGCACGTGGAGTGAAAGTGGACGTCGGCCGTCGAACGAACCGGCGAATCGACTCACTGAAGAGTCACCCCAAGAATAGTCCACGCAATGTTCGAGACGATCGTCCTGTTCGCATCGGCGCTTTTCGTCCTCTTTCTGGGAATACAGATAAGGTTCCGCGGACGGGTCGACCTCGTCGCGGGTCCGCAACCGGAGCGCATCGAAGACACCGAGGCGTTCGCACGATACGCCGGAGACGGAGTACTCAGGATCGGCATGCTCACCCTGGCGATGGCGTTCGTGTCGCTTTTCGGCTTCGACACGCTGACGATCTGGCTCGTCTACGTCGGAGCCGTTTTCGTACTCATGGGCGTTCTCGTTGCGGGCTCCTACCGATTTCTCGGACCGGTAGGCGACGTATCATCGGACGAAGAAGAGACCGGACAGCGAGAGTCCGGTGCGGACGACGGATGAGCGGTTTGTGAGGGCGGTTGGCGATCGAATCGGGGGTGGCGATCGAAGCGTGGCGGTCGACGATCGAAGCGGACAGAAACCGTCACTTCAACCGCTCTTGCAGGAACGACGGATGTGCGGCGGTGACGCCGTCGATCGACAGCAGTTCCTCGGAGATGACGCGTCCGAGTTCGTCGCCGTCGCTTGCACGCACCTCCGCCATGAGCATGTGGTCGCCCGACGACGTATACAGTGATTCGACGGCAGATAACGATTTTAGCTGGCGCGTGACGTCGACGTACTGTCCGCTATCGACGTCCATGCCGACTAACGCGATCGATTGAGAGGAGAGTTTCTTCGGGTCCACGTCCGCGGAGTACCCCACGATGACCCCGTCGTCCTCCAACTGTCTGATGTACTTTCGCACGGTGGGCTTCGAAACCTCAGCCCTGTCTGCGATTTCCGCGTAGGATGCTTGCGCATCCTCTTCGAGTACTGAAAGGATACGGTCCGCCGTCGACGTCGTGCTCATAGCTACCTCTTTTGCTTCACCGGAAAAATACCTTCCGAACGGGAAAACGGTTTTCTAGGGCCGCGTCGGACCGTTCGTCGGTGTCGACCGACGTCGCTTTCGGGTCCGCTCGATCCGATCGGCTATCGGTGTTTGTCGAGGAACTGATCGGCCGACCGTTCCCACTCGTATTCGTCGTCGAAGTACCGCTCAGCGAGCGGCTCGGCGGGTATCTCGCCAATTGCGCGCTTTTCCTGTTGGTAGGACAGTCGATCCTCGTCCACGTAGAACCGACCCGTGAGGACCGTTCCCTCGTGGAGCACTTCTTGTGCTTCCGCCATCATGTCCGCCGCCTCGCGACGATCGGTGACGTCGAAGTCGTAGTCCTCCGAATCCTGCACGTCGATGTACGGGACGTACTGACGGGCGTCTTTGTTCCACGTCGGACACTGCGTGAGGAAGTCGATGTGTGCGAATCCCTCGTGTTGCATCGCCTCGACGATGATCTCTTTGGCCTGATTCGGGTTGACCGCAGCCGTCCGGGCGACGTAGGACGCACCGGAGGTCAAAGACAACGACAGCGGGCGAACGGGGTCCTTCGCGCTGCCGTGCGGCTGGGTCTTCGATTTGTGCCCCTTCGGACTCGTCGGGGACGTCTGCCCTTTGGTGAGCCCGAAAATCTCGTTGTTGAACACGATGTAGGTCATGTCGTGGTTCTCACGAGCCGTGTGCATGAAGTGGTTCCCGCCGATCCCGTAGCCGTCGCCGTCGCCACCCGCGGCGACGACCTCCAACCCCGGGTTTGCGAGTTTGGCCGCACGGGCGATCGGTAACGATCGACCGTGAATCGTGTGGAACCCGTAACTGTCGAAGTAGCTGTTGAGCTTCCCCGAACAGCCGATACCGGTCGTGAGCAGTATCTCGTCGGGGGACTTGCCGAGTTCCGCCGCGGCACCTTTCAGCGCCTTCAGAACGCCGAAGTCACCACAGCCTGGACACCACGTCGGCTGGGGCTCCATCCCCGGCGTGAACTCGTTTCTATCCACCTCGCCGCCTTCTCCGATTGCATTGAACGCGCTCATGATCAGTCACCTGCCGCGGGGACGAACGTCGTTTCCTCGTTTGTCAGTTCGTCTCCCTCGATGATTGTCGTTTCGAATCCCTCGACGATGTCGGCCGGTTCGAACGGGTTGCCGCTGTATTTGAGCAGGCTCGAGAGCTTCTCGCCGTACCGACCCAGTTCCTTCTGCGTCAGGCCGCGGAACTGCGCGGACGCGTTCATCTCGACGACGAGCGCCTCGTCGACGCTTTCGAGGAACGCGCTCACCTCGTCGACGGCGTACGGCATCATGTCGCTGACGCCCAGCGATTTGACCGAGTGTCCCCGCTCGTTGAGGACATCGACGGCCTCCTCGACGGTTCCCTGTTGGCTCCCGTAGGTGATGAGACCGTAGTCGGCGTCCGCCGGGCCGTGATACGTCTGGTGGCTCTCGGTTCGATCGTCCAGATCCGCGCGGATTGCCGCCGTCTTCTGCAGCCGACGGTTCATCTGTGCGACGCGATTTTCGGGCGACTCCGCGATGTGTCCCTCCGGCGTGTGCTCGTTGCCAGTCGCCAGGAAGTGCCCGCCCTTCTGGCCGGGTAGCGATCGCGGGCTGACGCCGTTCTCGACGTCGTGTTGGAACCGCTGGTATTTCCCCGATGCCGAGTGTGGTGCGTCCTCCAGTTCCGCCTCGGAGATGACGCTTCCGAGGTCCGGATTCGGTTCCCGATCGAAGTGGCTCGCCGGAACGTTCAGAAGCTCGCCGCCGAGCTTCTGGTCGTACAGGACCACAGCCGGGATCTGATACTCGTAGGCGATGCGGAACGCTTCTCGCGTCTGATCGTACGCTTCCGCCACCGTTCCCGGCGCGAAGACGACGCGGTGTGAGTCACCCTGTGAGGTGTACAGGACGTGTTCGAGGTCACCCTGTTCGGGCTTCGTCGGCATCCCGGTCGAGGGGCCCGCACGCATCGCCTCGATGAGGACCACCGGCGTCTCGGTCATCTCCGCGAGGCCGAGCGGCTCGGACATCAGCGCGAAGCCGCCGCCGGACGATCCGGACATCGCCTTGACGCCCGCGTGGCTCGCGCCGATCGCAAGCGCCGCGGCGGCGATCTCGTCTTCGACCTGTTCGGAGATGCCACCGACCTCCGGAAGGTTCTGCGACATGATCGTGAAGACCTCCGTCCACGGGGTCATCGGATACCCCGCGATGAACCGACAGCCCTCGTCGATCGCCCCGTAGGCGATCGCGTCCGACCCCGAAAGCAGCACCTGCTCTTCGTCGTGCGTTCCCTCGGGGACGGTCACGTCGTGGGCGTCGACGTCGTACTCGTCGACGATCAGGTCGTACGCCTCGTGAAGGATCTCGAGGTTGGGCTCGAGGATCTTTTCGGGCATCGCGTCCGCCATGAGATCCTCGATCCAGTCGGTGTCGATCCCGGCCAGCGCACACGTCACGCCGACGCCTGCGGTGTTGCGCATGACCTCGCGGCCGTGCTCGCGGGCCATCGATCGGAGATCGATGTCGTAGACGTGCCAGCCGTTCTCCTCGACGCGGTCGTCGAAGTCCTCGATCTCTGAGGCGTCCAAAAGCCCCGAGTCGTAGACGATGACGCCTCCCTCGTGGAGTTCATCGAGGTTTTCCGAGAGCGGTTTGATCTCCTCGTTGCCGTAGTAGGCCCCCTCCGAGGGGTTTCGGGCGAACGAATCGCCGAGCGCCAACAGGAAGTTGTAGCCGTCCCCGCGGGATTTCACCGGCTCGTTCGATACCCTGATCTCCGTGTACGTGTGGCCGCCACGGATACGGGACGGGTAGTGTCGATGCGTGAATACGTTCAACCCAGAACGCATCAGTGCTTTCGCGAAGTTCTGGCTAGTCGAGGCGATCCCGTCACCGGACCCCCCTGCGATCCGCCAGATGAGTTCGTCGTCAGTCATAATTACGGTCACGGCCTCGATTGGCCTCTGGTGTTCCTAACTTACGATGACCGGGTAAAAGACTTTGCTATACATTACCAAGGAAAGATGATGAACGATGCGAATAAGTGGACGTTTGTTCATAACGAATGATCGATCGATCGAAGTGGTGGACGTTTTTATGGCTATATATTTTGAGATACGACCGCATGACATATAATGTATTACCTACGGTTGGTTCGAGTGCGGACGATCGGGTGGTTCATATACGGACTGTCAGGTGGGTCGCGTGCAATTACAATCGATTGACAGTATCGACGACAGTTCGTTCAAACGGATAGATCAACTGGGGAATTCGTGTCGATCGCCACTTATTCGCCGGAGATTCGCGTCGGCCACTACTGGTTCGTCGGGCTGCTCGGATGATAGTCGGTGTCGTACTCACCGGGGTCGTCGTCGAGCCGATCGGGATTGATCCGACCGGCCAGGAGCATGAAGTCCACGATCGTGAGGTGCAACATCGCCTCGACGACCGGGACGCCGCGAGGCGGCAAAACCGGGTCGTGTCGGCCGACGACCTGGATTTCTTTTTGCTCGCCCGTCTCCCAGTCGACGGTGGTCTGTGGTTTCGGAATCGAGGTGGGCGCATGCCAGGTGGCCTCACCCCAGATCGGCTGGCCGGTGGTGATCCCACCCTGGAGGCCGCCGTGTGCGTTCCCGACCGGGACGGGGTCGCCGTCCTCGTCGAACGTCCAGTCCTCGTTGCGCTCGGAGCCGCTCCACTCGCGTGCCTCCTTGCCAAGGCCGAACTCCACGTGCGTCGCCGCCGGAATCGAAAACAGCGCCTGCCCGAGTCGCGAGGGGAACGAATCGAACCGTGGTGCGCCGAGCCCACGCGGGACGCCGCGGGCTTCGAAGTAGATCGACCCGCCGATCGAATCGCCCGCCGATTGGTACTGATCGGCCAGCTCGCGCATCCGCTCTGCCGCTTCGGGGTCCGCACAGCGGACCTCGTTCTCCTCGGTGTGTTCGAGCATGTCCTCCCACGTGACGTCCTCGGCTCGGACGTCGCCGATCTGGTTGACGTGGGCTTTGACCGTGATGCCGTGCAGTTCGAGGATCTGTTTTGCGATCGCACCCGCGGCGACCCAATTTACCGTCTCGCGCGCGGAGGAGCGCCCGCCCCCACCCCAGTTTCGGGTTCCGAACTTCGCCGAGTAGGTGAAGTCACCGTGGGACGGCCTCGGCGCGGTGACGTACGGTTCGTACTTGCCCGACCGGGCGTCCTTGTTCTCGATGACCATCCCGATCGGCGTGCCCGTGGTGTACCCGTCCTGGACGCCGGAGTTGATCGTCACCGCGTCGGGTTCGCCGCGGCTCGTCGTGATCATCGACTGGCCGGGTTTGCGCCGATCGAGTTCGACCTGGATGTCGGCCGCATCGAGTTCGAGACCCGCCGGACAGCCGCTTACGGTCACGCCCATCGCTTTGCCGTGGCTCTCGCCGTAGGTCGTCACTTCGAACAGACGACCGAACCGATTTCCGTTCATTACCGAACGATCGGGCGGAGGCCATTTGAACCTTGCAATCAACGCAACGAACGAGACGCTCGAACAGACCTGCGCGTGTCGTCAGGGGTCCCGCCGGACGTCCCCGCCGAGATCCGACAGCGCGTCGAAAAAGTCGGGGAACGATACGTCGACGTGCTCGGCCCCCGTGACAGTCGTCTCCCCGTCGGCGACGAGCCCGGCGATCGCAAGCGACATGATGATTCGGTGATCGTGATATCCCTCGACTACCGCGCCGGCCAGATCGGTGTCTGCCCCGCAGACCGTGAGTCGATCCTCCTGTTCGGTCACGGACGCGCCCAGCTTCGCCAGTTCGGTCGCCATCGCAGCCACCCGATCGGTCTCTTTCAGCCGAACGTGCGCGCAGTTTTCGATGACGGTCTCGCCGTCGGCGACCGCCCCCAGCACGGCGATCGTCGGCAGGAGGTCGGGGGTGTCGCCGACGTCGACGGTCGTTCCCGTGAGGGTCGACCGCTCGATCGAGATCGCGCCGTCCTCGCGATCCCACTCGATCGACGCACCCATTGCCCGGAGGACGTCGACGATCGCGCTGTCGCCCTGCGCGCTCGGATACGCTCCCCGGACGCGTACCGCTGCGCCCGGCTGCG
>JBNJFV010000012.1:17174-28498 GCA_051747145.1 Halobacteriota archaeon | reverse complement strand
CCGCCGGACTGTGGGCTGGCCGCGGCTTCGAGTCGTCTGGGAGCGGACGATACCGCTCGTGTACGTCTGGATAGCTGCGCTGGGCGTCGTCGCGATCGCCTACCGAAGCTGGGACCGGCGCGCGACGTCGATCGGAGCGGTGGTCGATCGGGGCGTCCGTTATCGGTTCTCGATCGCCGGGAAGTCGAGGTCTTTCGCGCCCGTGTAGCGTGCGCGCGGCCGGATGAGCCGGTTGTCCTCCCACTGT
Organism: Halobacteriota archaeon; assembly: GCA_051747145.1. GTDB lineage: Archaea > Halobacteriota > Halobacteria > Halobacteriales > Haloferacaceae > JBNJFV01. The sequence goes on along the minus strand of JBNJFV010000012.1, from coordinate 28,251 downwards.
TCGAGCACGTGTGCGATCCAGCCGCCGACGCGGCTGATCGCGAAGATGGGCGTGAACAGATCGATCGGGATGCCCATCTGGTAGTACGTCGTCGCCGAGTAGAAGTCGACGTTCGGGGCGAGTCCCTTCTCGGCATTGACGTACGCTTCGATGTCGACGGACATCTCGTACCACTTTCTGTCGCCTGCGGCCTCGCCGAGGGCTTCGGACTTCTCGCCGAGGATCTTCGCCCGCGGGTCTTTCACGTTGTAAACGCGGTGGCCGAATCCAGCGACCCGTTCGCCGCGTTCGAGCGCGTCCTCGACCCACTCGATCGACCCCTTTTCGGAGGCGTCGATCTCTTTGAGCATCCGCATCACGTTCGCGTTCGCCCCGCCGTGAAGACTGCCCGAAAGCGTTCCGACCGCAGCGGTAATCGACGCGTGGAGGTCAGCGAGCGTCGAGGCGGTCACCATCGCCGAAAACGTCGACGCGTTCAGGCCGTGATCGGCGTGCAGGACGAGCGCCATGTCGAACGTCTCTGCGAGTACCTCGTCGGGCACGTCGTCGTTGAGCATGTAGAGGAAGTTCGAGGCGTGATCGAGGTCCTCGCGAGGATCGACGGGATCGTTGCCGTTCCTGATGCGTTTGTACGCCGCGAGCGCCGTCGCCATCTTCGCCGTGATACGGCGGCTCTTGCGGGCGTTGGCCTCGTCGTCGTCGACGTCCGCCTCAGCGTCGTCGTCGTACGCTGACAACGCCGACGTGATCGTCCGGAGCGCGGCCATCGGCTCTTCGCCCGCTTCGGCAAGCTCCCGTACGATGTCCAACACGCCCGACGAAAGCTGCCGCTCTGCGGCCATAGACGTGGCGAACGCCTCCAGTTCCTCGTCGCCCGGTAGTTCGCCGTGCCACAGGAGATACAGCGTCTCCTCGTAACTGGCCTCCCGTGCGAGGTCCTCGATCGCGTACCCCCGGTACACGAGCGTGCCGGTATCCCCGTCGATATAACTCAGATCGGATTCGGCGACCACCACGCCTTCGAGGCCACGCTTTAGCTCGTCTGACATTGGTAACTCGTTTCCGGGGCGCTCAAAAAAGCGTTATCGTTTGGGAACAATGGCTGGTACCATATCGCAAGAGGGCGTCGAACCCGCGATAGTTGTGACCAAAAAATACTTATTTACGTGTCGAATGCGTGATTCGTATGGTCTCCCTCCACTCGAAACGCCCGTTCTGGGGCCTCGAACGTCGATCGGCTCGCGTCGCGATTCGATCGTCCGCCTGTGTCTTCGGCGTTCGATCGCACGGTCTCGCCCGCAGTTCGTCCGTCGTCGCGATTCGATCGAAACCCCGACTGTTCGCCGCCCCGGACGGATGAACTGGACGCCCGACCGAGAACTCACGGTTCGGATGGGGGTTGCGATCGTCCTGATCGCGGTCCTCCCGTTCGCGTTCGTCTACGCGATGGTGTTCGCCGCCAACACGATCGGAATCGCGCTGTTGGAGGCGCTGACCGAGCGACCCTGGCCCGGTGAGTTCTACGTCGACCCGCTCTTTCTGGCGGTCGTGGTGGCCGCTGGGGTCGTCGTGCAACTTCGCTACGGGTCGAAGACGGTCTGCTCGTCGATCGACGCCCGAGGCGTCTCTCCGGCTGACTATCCGGAGCTTCACGCACGCGTGAACCGACTCGCCTGGCAGGCCGACGTTCCAGCGCCCGCGGTCGCCCTCGCGCACAACGACGCTCCCAACGCGTTCGCCGTCGGTGACCTCTGGGGGCGCGGCACGGTCGTCGTCACGACCGGGCTCCTCGATCGACTCCCGGCGACCGAACTCGACGCGGTCCTGGCCCACGAGATCGCTCACCTCCGAAACCGGGACGCGACGGTGATGACCGTCGCCTGGGTGCTCCCGACGATCACGTACTATCTGGCGATCGTCGCCGGCTACGTCCTCTACGGGCTCGTGCGACTCCTCGGGGCCGGTGGTCGGCGGCGTAGCGGCGGCGACGGGAAAGGCGTCGCGATGGCGATCGTCGCGATCGCCGTCTCCGCGATCGTGACGCTCGCGGTCTCGGCGATGTTCTGGGCGGGGAGCGTACTGATGCACCGCGTCCTTTCGCGGTACCGCGAGTACGCGGCCGATCGGGCGGCCGCGACGCTCACGGGTGATCCCCTCTCGCTCGCGTCCGCGCTCGCGAGGATCGACGAGGCGATGCCGACGGTCCCCGATCGCGACCTCCGGCGGCTCGACGGTGGCGTGGAGGCGCTCTACGTCGCGCCGCTGGAGGCGCGAACGTTCGACGACGCGGAACTCGTCAGCACCGACATCTTTCCGGAGACGCACCCGAAGACGGCCGATCGGATCGATCGACTCCGCGATTTGGCAGGTGCTATCGAATGACGTTTCGATCGTCGCGACGGGCGGTCCTGCTCGGTGTGGCCGGGATCCCGTCGCTCGCTGGGTGTGGCTACCAACCCGCGGGGGGCGAACGGGTCTGGACTGAGACCGATCGGACGTTCGCCGACGGGGTGACGGTGGCCACCGACCGACACCTGTTTGCCGTGACAACCAGATCGGGGCTCAGACACGACTGGGAGGCAAACGAGTGGTACGACGCCGAGGAGACGATCGTTCGGGTGGTCGAATCGGACGGTTCCTCGCCGTTTGCAGTCCGGTTCGAGCCCCAATTCGCCGGGTCTCCCGTCGTCGCCGGAGATCGGCTGGTCGTCCCGACCGACGACGGCGACCTCGTGGCGATCGATCTCGATCCCCCCGCGCCCGACGATCCGACGGAATCGGTCGATCGGATCGCCTGGCGGCTCGATCGGACGGGCCCGCCGTTGCGGATCGGCGGGGGACGATCGGGGCTGATCGCCACCGATGGTGCCGGAACGCTCCGCGCGTACGACGCCGCGTCGGGGGATCGCCGTTGGGAGCGTTCAGTCGGCGGTTCGGCGGCTGTCCCGATCGCCGTGGCCGATACGAGTGCGTACCTCCTGACGGCGGACGACAAGGTGCGGGCCGTCGTGGCGATCGACCTCGCAGACGGTTCGAGGCGGTGGTCCCTCGAAGTGGACGGTGACACGGGGAGCCCTCTGACGGGCGTCCAGGGGTCGATCGCGACGGATTCGACGCTGATCGTGTCTCTCGGCTCGGGCGAGTCGTCGATCGCTGCGATCGACGTCGAAGCGGGCACCACGCGGTGGCGCGCCGACTCGCCGATCGCCGGTTCGCCGATCGCAACCGGCGGCCGGCTGTTCGTCCCCGTACCGGGCGGGTTCGACGCGTACGATCTCGAAACGGGCGATCGACTGTGGTCGCTCCCCGACCGATACCGTCGAACTGCCGGTCCAGTCGCCGACGCCGACGGCGTCTACGCCGCGGGAGCCGGCTCGAACCGCGATGGCCCCCGGCTCGTCGGGTTCTCCCACGGCGGTGCACCGCTGTGGGACGTGCCGATCGGCGACGACGTCGGGCGCGTCGAGGAACTGTTCCGTCTCGGTTCCAGGCTGGTGGTTCGATCCGGATTCGATCTGTACGGTTTCCGGACGGCTCCGGGCCGACGGTGGTCTATTCTGCCCGCGTGAACCGCATCGGAGTCGGCAGTCAGGCCGGCACGACGGTAATCCGTCGCTTCCGATCGATCGCATCCTCCAGCTCCTCGGCGATCGCAGAGCCTCGCGAGACCTGAATGTCGCCGCCGCGGCCGACCGTCGCCGTAAAGAGGTACTCGCCGTCGGCCCGGACTTCGACCGTCTCGCCGACGTGTTCGTCCATCCGGATGACGACGTGGCGGGAGGTGATCTCCGGCTGGACGATCTGCCCGTTCGACTGGATCGTTTCGCTCGGTTTCCCACCGGCTGCAGTCCCGCCGCCCACCGGGGGGCGTTCGGAGTGCGTCCGCACGTCGATCTCGATCCCGAGGCGGTTTTCGATGTCGGTGATCCGACCGCCGCCTTTGCCGATCACGTAGGAGATGTCGTTCTCGTCGACGTAGACGATCGCGTCGTTCTGTCCTTTCAGCTCGACGTCGACGTGGCCGCGGGCGACCGACTGGATCTCCCGTTCGATCTCCTTTTTTGCGATCCGATCGACGCCCGTGTCGCTCGGCCCCTCGTCCTCCAGCGGCACCGTGACGACCTGTCGGTTGAAGGTGTATATCTCGTAGGTCGGCCGCCCGGTCGCAAAGTCCGTCACCTGAATCACCGGCCGCGCGAGGTCCTCTGCGGTGAGGCCGGCGGGGACTTTCACCTCCGTCTGGACGTTGTACACCGTGTGGACCTGCCCTTCCTCGATGTAGACGACCGTGTCGACCACCTGCGGAATCATGCCGAGTTCGACCCGGCCGACGAGTCGCTGGAGCGCATCGATCGCCCGCGTGGCGTGAACGACGCCGACCATCCCGACCCCCGCAAGCCGCATGTCCGCGAAGACGCCGAAGTCCTCCGTCTTTCTGACCTCGTCGTAGATCGTGTAGTCGGGCCGCACGAGGAGCAACGAGTCGGCCGTCTTCGCCATGTCGCCGCCGAGGGCGGTGTACTGGGTGATCTCCGGGCCGACCTGTAGGTCGCGCGGCTTCTCCATCGTCTTGACGGCGTAGTCGTTCTCGTTGAGGAATTCTGCGACCGACTGGGCGAACGTCGACTTCCCCGCGCCGGGCGCGCCGGAGATCAACACGCCGCGTTGGCGTTCGAGGAACCGATCGCGAAGTTCGTCGGCGAACTCGTAGTCGTCCAGCGTCGTCTTTGCGATCGGCCGCACGGCAGTGATCTCGATGCCGTCGGCGAACGGGGGGCGGGCGACTGCGATCCGGTAGTCGCGGTACTGGATGATCTTCATCCCCGGCTCTGACAGTTCGACGAACCCCTCCCGACTCTTGCGGGCGAGCGTCTCGATCGCGTCGGCCCACTCGCGCATCTGTCCTTCCGAGGAGACGTCCTCGTCGATCGTTTCGTAATGCATGCCGCTGAGGGCCCCGCGTTTGGCTTTCGGCTTCGTCCCCGATTTGAGGTGCACCGACATCGTCTCCTCGGTGAAAAATTCGGCGATCGGAAGCGTCGTCTCGTCGTACGTCCGCGGTTCGACGTACTCGACGTCGAGTCCCTTCGCCCGTCCGACTTCCGCCTGCACGACGTCGCTCGTGAGCAACGTGGCGTCGTGTTCGACGGCGAGATCACGGATGAGCGCGTCGACGTCGCCCTCGCCGGCACCGGCCTGTTCGTCCGCCCGCGGCCGCCTGCCGACGTACTCGATCTCGATGACGCCTTCGTCGGCGAGGTCAGTGAGCCGTTGTAACTCCGAGAGGCCGTCCCACCCGCTGTCGTAGCCGGCGTTGGCCTGTGATTCGAGTTCGCCGACGACGGCTTCGGGGACGAGCACCGCCGCGCCCTCGTACGATCCGTCGTCGATCCGCTCGGACACGCGGCCGTCGATCACCGCGCTCGTGTCCGGCACTACGTTCATACGCGTTCTACAGCAGGCGAACCCATAAGGGTGTTCAAGCCGATCGTCTCCGGTTCAGCACCGTTTTACTGATCGTCACCGAACGGCTGTGTATGACCGAACTGGCCGACCTCGTTATCGACCTCGTCTCCACGCCCAGCCACGACGACGAGACAGCAGCCGGCGATCGCATCGAGGCGTGGCTCCGCGCCGAGACGGACGCGACGGTCACTCGCGACGAGGCTGGCAACGTCATCGCCCGCCGATCGCCGCCCGGCGGTGCCGATCGATCGCTCGCGCTCGTGGGCCATCACGACGTCGTCCCGCCGGCCCCAGAACAGCTCGACGGAGACGCCTACGTTGTGGAGACCAGCGAGGGACGCATCTACGGCCGCGGCACGGCGGACATGAAGGGCGCGGTCGCAGCCTCGATGCTCGCGTTTCGGGACGCCGATCCGTCCGTCGAACTCGTCTTCGCCAGTTTCGTCGGCGAGGAGGTCGGCGGAACGGGCGCTCGGGCGGCGATCGACGAGGGATTCGCCCCCGATTACGCGATCGTCGCCGAGGGGTCGACGAACTACTCCGGCCCCGGCGTCACCGACGTGGTGGTCGCCCATCGCGGACGGCGGGCGTCCCGGCTCGTCGCGAGCGGTACTGCTTCGCACGCGAGCGAACCGGCGGCCGGCGAGAACGCGATCTACCGCGCCTGCGACGCGATCGACGTGGTCCGGCAGCTGGAGGTCCCCTCCGCCTCGGTCTTCGGCGAGGAGATCGCAGGCAGCGTCGTCGTCACGGAGATCGACGGCGGCACCGCGTGGAACGTCGTCCCCGACACGGCCTCGGTGACGATCGACGAGCGGACCGTCCCAGACGAACGGGCGGCGCTCGAGCTGACAGCGGCGATCGACGGCGTCGAGTGGATCGTCGAGCAGGACCTCCCGCCGATGGCCTGCGACGACGAACCGTTCGCCGAGGCCGTGCTCGCGGCGGCGATCGACGCGCAGGAGGGGACTCCCGAACTCGTCACGAAACCGCACGCGACGGACGCCGGCTGGCTCGTCCAAAACGGAACGACGTGTGTGGTGTGCGGGGCCTCCGAGCCGGGCGAGGCACACACGAAGACCGAAAGCGTGTCGATCGACGTTCTCGAACGGTGTTATCGGATCTATCGGGGCGTGGCCGAACGGCTGTGAGGGCGGTACGCAGGTGGGCGATCGATCGGCGCTAAAGATGGTGAGTCGGTGGTGATCGATCGTCGCTGGTGGCAGTAATCCGATGGTGATCGATCGGCGTTTCGGCGATCGTTGCCGTGGCTGGCGCGTGTCGGAATTCGTCGGCTTCTTACGATAGCCGAACTGACAATCGTGTAATGGCGACAGACGCCTCTACTAGCGAATCGGCGGACCCCTACGAACAGCTCCTCTCGGAGATCGATCGAATCTCGGCGCTACAGACTGCCTCCGGCGTCCTCTCGTGGGACCAGCAGGTAATGATGCCCGAGAACGGCACTCCCGCGCGATCGAAGCAGCTGTCGACGCTCTCGTCGCTTTCCCACGAACTCCTCGTCGACGGCACGGTCGGCGACCTGCTGGAGCAACTCGACGCGGCCGACCTGTCCGCGGATCAAGACGCCGTCGTTCGAGAGGTTCGTCGACAGTACGATCGGGCCGTCCGCGTGCCGACCGACCTCGTCGGCGAGATCTCCGAGACGACGAGCGAGGCGCTGCCCGCCTGGGAGTCCGCTCGGGCCGAGGACGACTTCGAGCAGTTCGCCCCGTACCTCGAGCGGTTGGTCGAACTCAAACGCGAGTACGCCGAACACATCGATCCCGACGCCGACCCCTACGCGGTCCTGTTCGCCGATTACGAGCCGTGGTTGCCGATCGAACAGGCCGAGACGATTCTCACAGAACTTCGAGAGGCGCTCGTCCCGCTCATCGAGGAGATCCGCGCGTCGGACGCGGACGTGACGACCGACGCCTTCGACGGTACCTATCCCGCGAAAGCCCAGGAGGAACTGTCCCGCGACGTGCTCGATCTGCTCGGGTACGACTGGGATCGCGGCCGCCTCGACGTGTCGACGCACCCGTTTACCTCCGGCAATCAGTTCGACTGCCGGATCACGACCCGCTTCGACGAGTCCGATCCGATCGGCGCGATAAGCTCGACGATCCACGAGTTCGGCCACGCGTGGTACAACCTCGGCCTCCCGCAAGACCAGTTCGGCACCCCGTTGGGCGAGTCTCGTGACCTTTCGGTCCACGAGTCCCAATCGCGGCTGTGGGAGAACCACGTCGGGCGATCGGCGGCCTTTTGGGAGCGCATCTTACCGCTCGTCCGCGAGCACTTCGACGGCGTCGACGACCTCACCGCGCGGGAGGCGTACGAAGCCGCGAACCAGGTGTTCGAGGACAACCTCATTCGAGTCGAGGCCGACGAACTCACCTATCACCTGCACATCGTCGTCCGCTTCGAGATCGAACGCGAACTGGTCGGTGGCGACCTCGACGTCGCCGACGTCCCCGAGCGGTGGAACGATCTCTACGAGGAGTACCTCGGTGTCAGACCGGAGACCGACACCGTCGGCTGTCTGCAGGACATCCACTGGAGCCACGGCAACTTCGGGTATTTCCCGACGTACTCGCTCGGCAGCGTCATGGCCGCCCAGCTTTTCGCCGCCGCGGACGCCGACATCGACGGGCTGACCGAGCAGATCCGCGCCGGCGAGTTCGACGACCTCACCGCGTGGCTTCGCGAGAACGTCCACCAGCACGGCCAACGCTACGAGACGAATGAGCTGGTCGTCGAGGCGACCGGCGAGGACTTCGTCGCCGATTACTTCCTCGAATACGTCGACGAAAAGTACGGCGAACTGTACGATCTCCAGTAGTCGGTCCGATCGATTCCGACTACGACGGCCGGTACGGTTCGTGATCGACGACGAACCCGTCGTCCTCGTTGCGGACGGATTCGATCGCGTATAGCGACAGCCGCCGTTCCTGTTTCGTCATCACGGACGTGTCGTAGTGTTCCGCCTCGTATCCGGGCGGCTTGCCCTCCGATCGACGCTCCGCGACGAACTGCTCGTGTGCGCGCAACCGCCGATCGGCGATCGACCGGGAGAGCCCGTCGACGTCGCCGAGTCGATCCTCGAACGCCTCGACGAGCCCGGCGTCGAGTTCCGAACCGATCGAGTTTCGCGCGGCGACCATCGCCGCGACAGTCGTCGTTCCAGTCCCCCAGAACGGATCGAGCACGGTGTCGCCGTAGACGGAGTACATGTTGATCAGCCGGTAGGGGATCTCGAACGGATACGCTCCCGATCGCTCCCGGAGCGCCGCATCCCCCGTCGCCTGTCCGGTTCCGGTAACGCCCGTCCACACGTCTGAGAACCACTCGTTTCGCTCCTCCCAGAAGTACGCCGCCTCGTAGCGACGGTCGGCCTTCGGCTCGAACGATCGGCCCGACGATCCGTTTCGAAAGACGAGGACGTACTCGTGTTCGAGCGTCACGTAGGCGTTCGGCGGAAGCATCCCCGACCCCATGAACTTCGTCCCCCGGTTCGTCGGCTTTCGCCACAGGGCGTCCGGGAGGACGTCGAATCCGAGGTCGCGAAACGACCGAACGATCCGGGCGTGATTCGGGAACAGCTGGAACGCGCCCCCGATCGATCGCGTCGCGTCGCCGACGTTGACGCAGGCGACGCCGCCGTCGACGAGCACCCGACCGACTTCCGACCACACCCGATCGAGCTGCTCGTGCATCAGCTCAAACGCTCGATCGCCCTCGCCGGCGTCGAGGGCGTTTCCTATCGTGGGATCGAGTTCGCCGAACGTGTCGTCCCACAGTTCGATCATCGGGTACGGCGGTGACGTGACGACAAGTTCCACCGCGTTCGTCGGTATCGCCGAGAGATCGCGCGAGTCGCCGACGAGGACGCGATGATCGGTCTGCATACAACACGGGTATCTACTCTCGGGGTTAACTCTTGTCACTGCGATCGCGAATACAGTGCGTCACCTCGATCGCGGGTACGATTTGTCATTGGATCGCAAATTCGGTGCGTCACCTCGATCTCGGCGTCGGTTCGGATCACTCCCGACCGTCCCTCGACACTTCGATTCGCACTCGGTGACGCGTCGCGATCAGTCGACGTGCAGCCAGTCGGTCGACAACCCGCTCTCGCGGAGGTGCCACCGTTGCAACACCGCGTGGTCGTCCTGGCGAACCTCGATCGTGGCGTCGAAAAGCGGCTCTATGAGGCGAACGTACTCGCTGTCGCGATCGACCGGAACGTGGACGTGTCCCATCCCGTTCACGGTGCGAATGCGTGCGTTCAGCAGGTGTAGGAACCGAAAGACGGTTTCGTCCCCGTGTCGTTCGAAAAGCGGGGCGAGCGAATCCACGCACACGCGGAGCGCAGCCGGTGGGAGCCCGCCGTGTTCGTCGTCGAGTCGTTCGATCTGCGCGGAGATTTCGATCCCTAACTCGGCGAGCGAGTCGGTCGACTCGATCGCCTCATCGGGGATCGACGGCTCCGTCTCACGTCCGATCGATACGGCGGTACTTCGCGAATGCGGCACACACTGGACGACGCCGATGTCGGCGGAGGTTGGCCCCACCTGGTGTTCGGGGAGCCGCGAGGCGACGTCCGTCCCGTTTTCGAGGACGACGAACAGTCGCGTTCGAGGTCCAGCACCGCTGTCGCCGAGGAACGACCGACAGGCGATCGGGTGTGCGACGTGGCGGCTCGATCCGACAACCAGCAGGTTCGATCCGTTCCGTTTGAGTGAATCGAGTTCTCGTACCAGGCTCACCGCTCGTTCGTGTGCTGATTGATCGTTCCCGCCCTCCGATCGCATCGTTTCACTCGTGAATCACGAGTGGCGGGCATAAACGTTGTGCCCCATTCCGACAATACTGTTGTTTGTATGAGACAAGTTACATAACGCTATGTGGTAATCGTTGAACTGACTCGAATACCTGTATATCTATGTTGGCTGATTCGTCACCCCCGGCCGGTACGATCCTCGTCGCCGAGGACGAACCGGAGCTTCGACAGCTCTATGAGATCTGGCTTCGCGATCGGTGGGCTGTCCGCCTGGCGAGCGACGGCCAGGAGGCGTTCGAGCGGTTCGACGAGGAGGTTTCGGCGGCGATCCTCGATCAGCGCATGCCGAAAGCAAGCGGCCAGGAGGTCGCAGATCGGATCCGCGACGAGTCGACGTGTCCGATCGCGATGATCAGCGCGGACGTCCCGTCGGTTTCGATTCTGTTCTCGCCGCTCGATGCGTACCTCTGTAAACCGGTGACGAGAGAGACCGTCTCTCGCACTGTCGATCGTCTCGTCGCTTTGGGGACGTTCGACGCGTGCGTCAGGGAGTACTTCGCGCTCACGTCGAAGTTACAGACGCTTCGGTCGGAAGCTGGGATTTCGGCGATCGAACGCGAGCCGGAGTACCAGCGGGCGAAAGAGCGGGTCGAAACGCTGTCGACGCACGCCGGGGAGGCGATCGCCGAACTCGACGATCCCAACCCCGCGCTCGAATCGCTGGTTCGGGAGTTCACCCGGTGACCGCATCCGGCGATTGTACCTGACCGATCTCCGCCAGTCGCGATCGTCCGTCCCGGCATTGGTCGTTCGGGTCGATCG
>JBNJFV010000012.1:0-17074 GCA_051747145.1 Halobacteriota archaeon | reverse complement strand
GTTCGGGAGTTCACCCGGTGACCGCATCCGGCGATTGTACCTGACCGATCTCCGCCAGTCGCGATCGTCCGTCCCGGCATTGGTCGTTCGGGTCGATCGCCGCCAGTCGCGATCGTCCGTCCCGGCATTGGTCGTTCGGGTCGATCGATCGACCGGCTGCCGAACGATCACAACACAGCTTTGAAATTCGTCGACGCTTCTGCAAATACGTCCACGTCGGCTGATTTACCTCGATTTCGGAGACAATTACGTCCCCGACATCTTTTTGCCGTCCTTCGCGCATTGTGTGAGTATCCGTAGATGAGTCCGAAACTAACCGGCGGGGACGGTGCTGACACCGCCCCTCCGTTCGACGGAACCACCGTTCGGTTCGATCGTGTCGGTTCCGATCGGCTCGAGGTCGCAGACGTCGTCGAGCGACGCCAGTATACCCTCTCGCTCGCCGAGGGGTTCGATTCGACCCCCGTTTCGAGCGATCGCTTTCGGTTTCCCGTCGACGGCGCGGTCCGCGTGCGGACGGACACAATCTCCCTCCCGACGGTCGTCAGCGTCATCGTCCGGGACTCGGCCGGTCGGATGCTCACGCAGACCGACCACTTCGCGATGGAAGCGTTTCCGCGGGACGCCTACAGTATCGAACTCTGTGCGCCGGTGAAGTTGTACCTCCGTGTCGACGCACAACTCGAAATATATTCGGACAGCACTGAGACGGTCGTTTCGTTCGGTTCGCCGGCGCACGTCGACGTCGGTGCCCGATCGAAACACGACAGACCGGCCGCGACGGTTACCACGACGTCGGCTCCCCGCGACATGATGGCGGCGATTTCGACGTTCGGATCGGCGTTGAAGACGCTGAGTCCGGAACGATCGTATCCGACGCTCCGCGGACACCCCCCGACGATCGATCTCGGCGAGAAGCTGTCGATTCCCTCCGGCATCGAGTCACCACGGACGGGGATCCGAATCGAACTGCCACCGACGTACCGGTACATCTTCGTCGCCGCACCGCTTGCGTACTACCTCGGTGCCGACCTCGTGCCCGCTGAAACCCCCCGGCTGGTGACCGATCGCGGGTTCGAGTACGACCTCGGATCGGGGATCGGGTTCGAAGCGTCGATCGAACAGCTCCTCAAACAGACGTTCCTGCTCGACTGTGTCACCCGGACCGAGGGGTTGTATCCGGTCGACCTCTACGAGCGATCGGCGATCGATTCGGCGGCTGAGTTGAACATCGCGGCGCTGTACGACGCGACGCCGGCCGACCGACTCGAAGCGTACCTTTCTGTCGACTACGAGGACATCGAACCGTACGTGCCGGAGTGGAAACTCACCACGCACGTCACCCCGACACCCGATAGCGTCGAGATGATTCCGTTCCTCGTGAACGACCTCGCGATCGTTCGGACGCCGTCCGCCTCGCCGAAGGGTGCCCCAGCGGAAACTGAAGCCGCGATCGGCGACTTCCTTCGGGACCGATCGGTCCCGGCAGGCGAGTTCGTCCGCAGCAGCGAGGGTACAACGTCGATCGACACGTCGAACGCCTACGTGCAGCCCGAACGGACCGAGTCGCTCGAACAGGCGTGGGTCGGCACCGAGACGCCGATCGGCGCGAGCAAACCGACGACGACGGCGTACCACAACCGACTCGATCGCCGGTTGCTGGAGGGCGACATCTCCATCACCGTGGTCTGCAACGACCCGAAAATGGAGGCCGAACGCGGCGTGATCGACGAGACGTACGGCTCGCGCGAGGAGCTTCCGTTCGACGTCACCGTCCATCACGACCTCACGACCGACCAGCTTCGGCAGGTCATCCGATCAGAGGCGGAGTTTTTCCACTACATCGGCCACATCGATCCGGAGGGTGTCCGCTGTGTCGACGGCACCCTCGACCTGTCGTCGATCGACGCCACGGGGATCGACGCGTTCCTGTTGAACGCCTGTCAGTCGTACGAACAGGGGATGGCGTTGATCGACGCGGGGGCGATCGGCGGCATCGCGACGCTCGCGAACGTCGTCAACGACGGCGCTGTCCGAGTCGGGTCGACGATCGCGAAGCTACTGAACGCCGGATTCCCGCTCCGCCCAGCGCTCGAAATCGCAAAAACCGAAACCATCAGCGGTCACGACTACATCGTGATCGGGGACGGTGGGTTGACGATCACGCAACCGGAAAGCGGCGCGCCGATTCTCTGTGACCTCTCGATCGACGGCGATCGGTACGTGTTAGAGCCCATCTCGTATCCAACAACGACGGATGGGCTGGGGAGTATCGTCGTTCCCAGAGTAAAAATGAACCAACAATATTACCTCAACTCTGGGCGAATTGGTGAGTTTGAACTATCCGCTGACGAGGCCGACCGATTTTTGTCTCCGGAGAATATCCCGGTCAGATATAACGGTTCAATTTACTGGAGCACTCACTTGGATTCGGTTGAATCGCTCAGGGACCTGAGATAATTCCAACACCACCTGCCGCTACACTTCCTGCCTGCGAGAGCAATAGCAGCATCATAAATACGGCGCCGATCATTCGTGGGTGCTTTGCGAGATACGATCGCATCGTGTGTTCGGACATTGCAACTTGCCAATAATGGCCGGTTGATATGAATTTATTCGAATATTCATGATAGTTAAAATAATGATTTAATGTTGAATTTGAAGAATTAACGTGCGAACGGTACGCATACCCTCTGTATGTGGCGTATCCAATAACTTCTCTCCTTTTACGTGGTGTGTCAACGACTGACAAGAACGAAAACGAGCAGTATATATCCTTTGGTGCCTTCCCATGTCACAACGTGTCATGGTCGTTGAGCGACTTCGAGCGTACCGTATCCGCGTCCGATCCGCCCTCGAAGCCGCGTTCGACGAACTTCACACGCCGCATCAGATCGGCGCGAGCTTCGGCATCGGCATCTTCATCACGGCGCTCCCGACGCTTGGCACCGGCCTCGTGTTGTTCGTCGTGTTGGCGTACCTCTGCAAGTGGGTGAACAAGATCGCCCTGTTTAGCTCCGTCGTCGTCCTCAACCCGATCGTCAAACCGCTGGTGTATCTGGCAAGCTACCGGCTCGGCGCTGTCATCTTCGATCCAGCCCCCGTCGTGTTGTTCGACGTCGTGGTGTTGGACACCGCCGTGAACGTCACCCGACAGTTGCTCGTCGGGAACCTGATCATTGCCGGCATACTTTCGGTTCTCGGGTACCTGCTCGTCCGCCGATTGACGATCGAGTACCGAACGCGAAACCTCCACCTCCTCGATTCGGGTATCGACACGGACGGGGGATACAACCAACGCCGACGGTGACTAGAGAGATCGAACCGACCCGTCGCCCGCTCGTCGGATCTGACGACACCTGCCCCGAACGGTGCGTTTATTAGGCGCTTGTTTGAACGTCCGGGAATGAGAATCGATGACGTGGCCGCAGTCCCGATATACCGAGCCCTCGACGAGCGGTTTGCGAACGCACAAAAGTGGATCGACAGCCGCGAGTACTGTCTCGTCAGGGTGACAACTGACGAGGGGGTGACCGGCTGGGGCGAATGCTGGGGGCCAATTGCGGGCAACCGGGAGCTCATCGAATCGTTCGTCGCGCCGTGGCTGACGGGAAAATCGGTTTCCGACGTCGAACAGATTCACGACGATCTCATCGTGACGCTTCGATCGTCGTACCACTCCTACGTCCCCGCAAGCGTGGTCAGTGGCGTCGACATCGCACTGTGGGACGCGTACGGAAAGTCGATCGGTGCGTCCGTCGCCGAGCTGCTCGGCGGCCGCCGCCGGGACGACGTTCGCGCGTACGCGACCGGTCACTTCTTCAGCGACGTCGATAGCTTCGAGGAACTCAAAGACGGCATCGTTTCCGAGGCTCGATCGCACGTCGATGCCGGTCTCACCGGACTGAAACAGAAGATCGGTCTCGCGCGGCACTTCGAGTGGGGACGAAACGAGGACGTCGAACTGGTCCGCGCCGTGCGCGAGGCGGTCGGCGACGACATCGACCTGATGGCCGACGCGAACCACGCCTACGACGTGGCTGACGCGACGTGGGTTGCTCGCGAACTGTCCGCACTCGACGTGCGGTTCTTCGAAGAACCGATGCCGCCGGTGGTCGATCACTACTGTGACCTGAACCGGAACGTGGACGTGTCGATCGCCGGCGGGGAGTGTTGGGCGTTTCAGGGGACTTTCGATCGACTTCTGGACGGCAACGGGGTCGACTACACCCAACCCGACGTGACCAGCGCGGGTGGGATAACCTCTACCCGGCGAATCGCGACGCTTTCGGATTCGGCGAACGTGCAGTGTATTCCGCACGTGTTCGGCAGCGCGATCGCGCTCGCGGCGAGCCTGCAGGTCATCTCGACGATCCCCGGCTCGCCGATGGTGGAGTTCGATCGGACGCCGAACCCGCTCCGCAGCGATCTGGTCGACGAGCCGATCGTCAATCGTGGGGATCGTATCCCGATCCCCGAGGGGCCTGGGATCGGCGTCGAGATCGACGACGCCGTCCTCGATCGATTCGCCATCGAGTAATCCGGCGTCCGTTCGGAATCGAACGTCTACCACGAGAAGATACCCAGGCTCGACCCGGGACAGTTCACCCAATTTCGTGACTGTCGTGGGCGACGCTCGTCGATCGAGGTTCGTTCGTCAGAAAGCCGCGTCGCTCCGTGGTGTAGTTTGCTTTGAAAACACGTGCGTCCCGTCACCGAGCGGTCACGGGAGACGTCGCCTTACAGTCGGGTGACGTTGGTCGCGCGCGGACCTTTCGGTGCTTGTTCGATGTCGAATTCGATGTCTGTACCTTCTTCGAGGTCCGGTCCGCCAACGTCTTCCATGTGGAAGAAAACGTCATCGTCCGCGTCGTCCGTCGAAATGAAACCGTAACCGCCTGTGTCGTTGAAGAAATCAACGTTACCTTTCGCCATTGCAACTGGACAGAGTGGTGGCACACGGATAAGGGTTGTGATATTCGTCCAAATTCTCAGGCTAAAAGTTGAATATTTGTTCTAGTATTGGCCGTACGCCGAGTATATGGCTGTGTATGGGCGTCTATTCGCCTCACAACGTTTGGTTTCTCGGAAATAGCGGTTCGAAGGGATGGTATCGACAGTTTCGGATGGTGGGTGCGATCGGTGGAGACGCTGTGTGCGTGACATCCTCACAGTGTCGTGTGGTTTCAGGTACTCATCTGGCAGTGAGGCGTGATTTTCCCACGTGGACGTGATTTTGATTTACCTGGCGAAAAGAGCCATCTACAGACAAGTCGGGCGGATGTTCCGGGGTCGTCAAGGCGCAGTCGCCCGCCGTGTGGGCGTGTACGCACCAATCCCTTTGAATCACTCGATCGACGATCGATCTTGTATGTATTGCACCCGAAGCACAATATTCAAATACCCGGTGTCGCCTACGGTGTTTCACGCGATGCAAACGCAGATCAACGCTACGACACCTACGGAACTACACGCCGCCATCGAGAACTGCGAGGACGTCACCGTCGTCGACGTTCGCCAACCGTACGAGTTCGAACGCGATCACATCGAAAGCGACTGTGCGACGGTCATCAATCTCCCGTTGAACCAACTTCAGACGATCGATCCCCGACTCGTGCTCGAGGACGTCGACACGGAGAACGTCGTCGCCGTCTGTAACTCCGGCAACCGGAGCGCCATGGCCACGCATCTTCTCAACCAGGCCGGTATCGACGCCGCGAACCTCCAGTACGGCATGCAAGGCTGGCAGCGCGTCGCGCGATAGGCCCGATCGACGACTAAGCGGTATTGGTCTATAACAACACTACTATAGCGCCGCGTGACTACCGGTATCCGCTGGTGACTATCGGTATCCGCTGATGGTGTCCCACGGGTACGCTCACATTGGATCGCTGGTTCGACGTACCGGGGTTCATTTAAAAGTAGAGTGGCTGACCAGCAGCTGTATCCCCACACTACGCTCAGGGACAGTTGAACTATCCGTCTAATGTCGCATCTCTGCATCTGAACAGGCTCCCGTAGATAGTTCTCCCGAATACTGCCACTGCTGTTCGAATAATTGAGCCAAAGAAAATTATTTGAATTGCGCGCCGAAAGAGTACGGACAGATGGTTGAATCGAATCGGGGATCGTGGACGGTGAGTATGAGCGGGCGTGAGCGCGTCCGACACGTCGTGGAACTGCTTGATGAGCCAACGCCGGTGCAGGAGATTGCAGACCGGGCAGCGGTCTCGCGCGCGACAGCCGCCGACGAACTCCAGCACCTGCAGAGTGACGACTGGGTCACAGAAACGAGCGTTGACGGGACGAAAGCGTACGATTTGAATCCCGTTCGGATGCTCTTCGACGAGGTGACGGACTTGATCGAGACACATTCGCGTGGCGACCTGGAGAGTCAACTCATCGAGCTGAAGGAGGAACAGGAAGCGCTAGCGACGGAGTACGACGTTAGTTCACTCGACGAGTTCCGAGTGCAACTCGCTGACGAGGAGATCTCGGCTGCGGAGCTTCGAGAACGTCGCAACGTGATCGCAACGTGGGAGGGGATCAACACGGAGCTCGGGCTCGTGAAGCACGCCCTCCAGCTGTATGCTGATGTCGTGGAACTTTCTTCTCCGCGGACTGACTCGCCTTCGACGCTCGCCTAATGGTTGTCTTCCTCGCTAACCGGGCGAACTTGCAGAGCAAGCGGCTCCACGATAGAATTCAGAATCGATTGAGCGGGGAGTTCCGCAACGTTCGCCGACGGCGTGCGGAACCGCGTGAAGACGGTCCGTACCGCGTCGTCGCGGAGGTAGACCCACGCCAGTTCCTCGGTGACAGCGCGTATCCAGTGACGGCCGCGCGTATAGAAATCGGGTTTCAACTGCGGATTGGGGAATCATATGAGTATTACTGGTTTAATTGGATTGAACCGAATCGAAGCATGCTGGTCGGCTGGCAGCAGGACGATACACACGACGACCTCGGTGCTGTCCATCTGCAGGTGAACGACGGATCGACGACCGTGGATCATCGATCGGCACGATTCATCGATTCCCATCCACTCGACGTCGTCGAACAGCGGTTGAAAGAACTACGAACCGCAGTCCTTGCAGTCGAGTGGGAAGACGGGCGGCCCGTTAAACTCGACCTGTCCACATCGGTGATTGTGTAGCACCTCTGGACGACGATTCCCCGATCGAACAGTAAGCACAGGCCGAATTCAACGAATCGACGATCGACCACAACAGCTGTATCTCGCACCCAGCTCTACAGGCATTTGAACCGTATGTATGATGCCGCCTCCCGGATTTGAACCGGGGACAGCTCGATCTTCAGTCGAGTGCTCTCCCAGTCTGAGCTAAGGCGGCGCATCCTGAGAGATGCCGATGACGGACAAAAGGATTTCGAAACACGGCAACCCGATCGAACTACGATCCCGTGTTCGATCGGTCGATACGAACCCGATCGATCGACAGGCGATCGTACCCGCTCATCTGTCGTTCGCTCGCATCCTGTCGCCCGATCGCACCCTGCCGACCGATCGCTTTCGCATCGACCTCAAATCATCCCGAAGTCAGTTCCCGGACGGCCGCGACGAGATCGACGATCGGCTCCTCGGGGTCGACGGTCACAAACACTCCGCCAGTCCCGTCGTATATCCGGACGAGTTTGATAAAATCGAGGCTCGTGGCGATGTATTCGACGTCGTCGGCGATCGGAAAGAGTGTGTCCGTGAACAGATCGATCTCTGCAAAGTCGACGTGGATGTACGAGTGAATGCGATCGAAGTGGTCGTACATCGCCGCCTCGTCGTCGTAATACGATCGCATCGCGTCGCTCACGTACACCGCCTCGTAGCTGTCGGCGTCGTACTCGACGACCACGTAGAGGGTTCCATCGCACGCCTCGCGTAACGACGCGACGATCGAATCAGTGTCCGCCCCGAACACGCCCGGTGACTGTTCGCCTGGCATTTTGTTATTCGATACCAACCACCCTCAAAAACGTTTACCCGACAGCCCGCAAGCGTCACGCCATCGTCGCGCAGCTGTCTCGGCTCGTCTGGCCTGGCGGCGGTCGATCGGCGAGCTACTGCCGGCGATCGCTCTCACCTCTGTCGAACGCCTCTCCGTCCCCACCCGTTAGTCGTATCGACGCCGGAATGTGGCGTGTGAGTGGCTCACACCCTCGTTCCCGAAAGACGGCATCGAAGGCTTTATTCGATCGACGGGCATTTCGTCTCATAAGTAACCATGTCAGACAAACCGGCCTCTATGTACCGGAAGATCGACAAGCCCTCGTATACGCGACGGGACTATGTCACGGGTATTCCGGGTTCGAAGATCGCACAGCACAACATGGGTGACCTGCAGGCGGATCCCGATGAGTACCCCGTCAAGATCAGCCTCATCGTCGAGGAGGACGTACAGCTCCGTCACGGCTCGCTGGAATCGGCACGCCTGTCGGCCAATCGTCACCTCCTGAAGACGCTCGGTGAGGGCAACTACAAGATGCTGCTTCGAAAGTTCCCCCACCAGATCATCCGCGAGAACAAGCAGGCGACGGGTGCCGGTGCGGACCGCGTCTCCGACGGCATGCGACAGTCGTTCGGAAAGCCGGTCGGGACCGCCGCACGCGTTCGCGCAAACGATCCCGTCTTCACCGCCTACTGCGATGTCGATCAGGCCCCCGTCGTCAAGGAGGCCTTCCGACGGGCGTACAACAAGATGTCGCCGCCGTGCCGCATCGTCGTCGAACGCGGCGAGAAGCTCCTGATCTCCTAACGCGGGAGGCGTTCTCGGTTCGGTTTCGATCGACCCGATCGTTCCAGCGATTCGCTTTATTCGCCGAGCCTTCGTATCAACAGCGCCGATCCTTCGTATCAACAGCAGTCACAGATCAGACGGCGGATCGCGCCGTTTTTCTTCGTCCACCACGACACCTACTCGATGCTCCGACTCGCGGTGACGACGCGGAAAGAGACGTTCGAACGCCTCTCGGATCCACTCGCCGATCGCGGGATCGAGGTCGACCACCTCCGGACGAAACGCCGAACCTACGACCTCGCCGACACCGACGCCGATCGATTCGACGTCGGATTCGTCTACCCGTCTCGGCTCATGGAGGGGGCCGTCGTCGACGTTCGCCAGTCGATCCCGTGGGTCAACGATCGCGACGCGGTTCTCACGTCGCGAAACAAAGCCGGGGTCATCGCGACACTCGCCGCCGCCGGACTGCCCGTCCCGCAGAGCATTCTGGTTTCGAACCCGGTTTCGGAAGCGACGATCGAATCGGCGATCGATCGGGCGTCCCTTTCGTTTCCGATCGTCGTCAAGCCCAACTCGACGACCCGCGGGGTCGGGATCGCGAAGGTCGCAGATCTCGATTCGCTGTTCGGCGTGATCGACTATCTGAACCTCGTCCACGACTTCACCGCGACGGGCGACAAGAGCTTCCTGCTCCAGGAGTTCCTCGCGGACGCTCGCGACTATCGGGTCATGGTCGTCGACGGGTCGTACGTCGGTGCGGTCGAACGACGATTGTCGGCAGGTGGGTCCGGACGACTGCCGGCAGGTGGGCTCGAATCAAATCGGTGGAAACACAACGTCCACCGCGGTGCGGACGCCACCGCCGTCCAGTTGCCGGCCGAGCACCGATCGATCGCCGAATCCGTCGCCGAAACTCTCGAGATCGACTATCTCGGGGTCGATATACTCGAAACCGACGATCGGATCGTCGTCACCGAAACCAACGCTCGCCCGACGATCGACGCCGAAACCAAATACGAACCGACGTTTTACGATCGACTCGCGTCGCTCATCGAACGGACTGCGACGAATTGAAACCGCCCGCGTACGACCGCCGCCTGCGTGGTTACTCGACGTCGATCGACGCCGTGTCGTCGGCTTTTTCGAAGCTCACTTCGAGCACGCCGTTGTTGAACGTCGCGTTCGCCGAGTGTTCGTCGACGCGAACGGGCAACCGCACGCGCTCGTCGTATTCGCGCCGATCGCTCGCCGCGCTAATCGTGAGCGTTTCCCCGTCACACTGCAGGTTCAGTTCGCTCTTGTCGACGCCCGGGAGGTCCGCGACGAGTCGGAGGTACTCGCCCTCCTCGTACACGTCGACGTGGGTTTCGGAGGCGAACCCCGAACGGTCGTCGTAGCCGCCGGTCATCCCGTGCATCATCCGCTCGATCTCCTCGAAGATGTCCCCGAACGGATCGTCGCGGTCGTCTCTATCCATGTACGAGCGTAGGCATCTCGGTGCCAAAAGGTTTCTGTCCACGTCGACGATCCCGTTTTCGTCTTCGCCGATAGACACCGAATCGGGTAGGACGTCGGTCGATAGACACCGAATCGGGTCGGACGTCGGTCGATCGACTACGTAGCGGTTTTCACACCGCCGGTCCAGAGACTACGCATGACCGCTTTCGACACGCTCGATGCGCTTCCCGCTGCACAGCGCGTGCTCGTCCGTCTGGATTTGAACTCGCCGGTCGAAGATGGCGTCGCCTGCGACAACCGGCGGTTCGATCGCCACGCCGAAACCGTCCGCGAACTCGCTGACGCGGGGCACCGCGTCGTCTGTCTGGCACATCAGGGGCGTCCCGGCAGAGACTCGTTCATCTCGCTTGCAACCCACGCGAGGATCCTCCAGTCGCACGTCGGTCGGCCGGTTCGGTTCGTCGACGACGTCTACGGCGAGGAGGCGATCGACGCGATCGACGCCCTCGACGCGGGCGAGATCCTCCTTCTCGAGAACGTCCGCATGACCGACGACGAACTCCCCGAAGCCGACCCCGAAACGAAGGCCGACACCGAATTCGTCCGGGCGCTCGCCCCGCTTTTCGACGCGTACGTCAACGACGCATATTCTGCGGCGCACAGAAAACACGCCTCGCTCGTGGGGTTCCCACGAGTGTTACCCGCCTACGCTGGCCGGGTACTGGCCGCCGAATACGACGCCAACACCGCGATCGCCAACCGGGAGTTCGACGGCCGCGTCACGATGGTCATCGGCGGCACGAAAGCGACCGACGTGATCGACGTGATGCGAGCGATCGGCGATCGGGTCGACACGTTCTGTTTGGGCGGCGTCGCCGGTGAACTGTTCCTCCGGGCTGCGGGCCACGACGTCGGATACGACATTGACGGGAGGGATCTGTTCGACACCCAGTGGGTCGAAAATGAGGACACGATCCGATCGCTGCTTTCGCACTCGAGCGCGGAGATCGAACTCCCGGCCGATCTGGCGTACGCCGATCGAAGCGGCGACCGCGCGGAGATCGATGTCGCCTCGATCGACGAAAAGACGGATTCGTACCTCGACGTCGGGTCCAAAAGCGTCCAGCGGTACGCCCCGATCGTCCGCGAGTCGGCGGCGGTCTTCGTCAAAGGTGCGCTCGGGGTGTTCGAGGACGACCGGTTCGCCGTGGGGACCCGGGGAGTCCTCGAGGCGATCGCCGAGACGGAGTGCTTTTCGGTCGTCGGCGGTGGCGACACCTCGCGGGCGATCGACCTGTACGGCCTCTCCGAGGAGGACTTCTCGCACGTCTCGATCGCCGGCGGGGCGTACATCCGCGCGTTGACCGGCGAGCCGCTGCCAGCCGTCGAGGCGTTGATCGATGCTGCGGCCCGATTGCGCTGACCGGTAGCGTCCCCCGACTGCGTCGACAGGCTCGCGCCGATCGCGGTGGCAGCGCACAATGGGCTTTCGCACCCACCGACTCGATTTCACGGCGCACCTACTTACTTACACGCGGCACGCGAACGTCTCTACATGAAACTCGGCATCGTCTCGGACACCCACGACAACCTCGGCCTCGTCGAGGGGGCGGTCTCGTTTTTCGAAACCAGCGACGTCGACGCGGTGATCCACTGCGGCGACATCGTCGCCCCGTTCGCGGCAACCCCCTTCGACACGGACGCGTTCGATTTTTACGCCGTCCGCGGGAACAACGACGGCGAGTGGGCGCTGTGGTCGACGATCGACGGGTTCGGCACCTATATGGGACAGTGTGGCACCCACACGTTCGACGGGAGGACGCTGGCGGTGTATCACGGAACGAACGCGATCCTTCGGCGATCGCTCGCCGACTGTGAGCGATACGACTACGTCCTCCACGGCCACACACACGAACACGAAGTCGAAGCCCACGGTCACACCGTGAGAGTGAATCCCGGCGGGCTCGCGATCCCTGGTGCGGACGACGCGTTCCACGTGGCGACGATCGACACCGACCGCTCGGGGACGGACGCTGTCGAGCACCACAGAATCGAATCGAAACAGTAGCCTGCGGTTCAGTCGTCGGCCGAGTGGGGGACCACCCGCTTTCGGGGACCGTCGAAGAGGCTTTCCAGTCCGACCCCGAGGCGATCGTCCGTCATAGCCATACTGTCCTCCTGGCTTTCTCGTCCCGTCAGCGCCCGAATCGCGTCGATGTTCTCGGGAACGACGTCGGCCTCCTGGTGGATCGACTGGAAGAGATACATGTCGGTGCCCTCCATCGCGATCGACTCGTCCCAGATGCAGTTCTCCCAGAGGTCACCGCGCGGCCGTCCGGTGTCCATCGCGAACTCCTTGAGCTGACCGGTCCCGTTGATCCCTGCGGCTTCGGGTACGAGAAAGAGTCTGGACTCTGCGGCGAGCGCTTCGCGTACCTCCTGTGTCGTCGGCTCCGATTCGAGCGTCACGTTCACGCTGTGAAGGTGCATGAGGGTCGCCGGGACCTTGACGCCGACCGTGTCGATGTCGACGTCCGGGTAGATCGTGTTCACGTCCGGGCCGTGGTGGGAGGGGACCGTCACGGGATCGGGGAGGATGTCGTTTATCGGGCCCCGATCGACCTGACCGGGATCGCCCCCGCGTCGGATCAGGGTGACGCGGGCCTTTTCGACGCCGAAGTGCTCTCTGAGCGGCGCTAACAGTCTGGAGAGCCCGGTCGTGTTACAGGAGACGACGCGGAGAACGTCCGCGCCGGCCGCGTCGTCGTAGTTCGCCCGCGCGACGAAGCTCCCGTCAGCGGCCGATGCGCTTTCGCCCCCTTGCAGGATCGCGGGCGTTTCGTAGCGGTCGTACATGTCGCGGTTCGCCTCGCCGATTCCGGAGGGGGTCGCGTCGACGATCACGTCGCTCGCCAGGACGAGGTCTTCGACTTCGCCGGCCAGATCGATGCCGGCCTCGGTGAATTTTTCGGACTGTTCTGGAATTGCCGCATAGAGCGGGTAGCCCTTCCGAACGGCGGCTTCGGCTTCGTAATTCGGCCGCGTCTTGGCTACGCCCACCAGCTTCATGTCGGGCTGGGCACAGACCGCATCAGCCACGCGCTTGCCGATGGTTCCGTAGCCGTTGACGCCGACGCGTATCATACCTATAGGTCCCATATCACCGGTTATAATGTTTACGAGCTAATTTGGCAGAAATTAACTCTCCAACGAGTAACCCATTTCCGGTACGCGCTCGGTCTCCCGATCGAACCTGCCGGCTTCGATCACCCGCAGTCCGGCGATATATGGGGGCTTTCGGGGTCTCTTTTTCCGTGCGAGCCGTCGAGAGTTCACTTGCTTTGTCCTTTCTATCGTATGGGCGTGCCCAAAGATGGCCCACACAAATCACGATCTCCCACATCAATCACGATCTCCCACACCACTCACGATCTCCCACATCAATCACGATCTGACTCGCGAGTTAATTCGCCAACCACTATGCTCTCCGAGCGGATACCCCCGGTATGACCGATCGACTGACGCTCCGAGAAGCCGCTGAAACCGCCCTACTGCAGTGTCTTGACCTGCAGGCGGACGAATCGTGTCTCGTCGTCACGGACGACTCCCGCCGATCGATCGGCGAGGCGCTCTACGAGGTCGCCGCGGGGATCACAGACGACGCCGCGATCGTTCGGTATCCGCCGGGAACCCAACACGGCGAGGAGCCGCCGGCTCCGGTGGCCGCAGCGATGGCCGACGTCGACGTCTTCCTCGCGCCGACGACCAAGAGTCTGAGCCACACCCGCGCCCGGGGGGCCGCCACCGACGCCGGCGCTCGCGGGGCGACGCTTCCGGGCATCACCGAGGACGTGTTTCTGACCGGGCTCGACGCCGACTACGAGTCGATCGCAGACCACTGCGCGGGCGTGCTCGAACAAATCAGCGACGCGGAGGAGATACGCGTCACGTCGCCGCAGGGCACCGACATCACGTTCGAACCCGGCGATCGCGAGTGGCGCTCCGACACGGGACTCGTCCGCGAGAGCGGGTCGTTTTCGAACCTCCCGGCGGGTGAGGTGTTCGTCAGCCCAGAAACCGCGGCCGGGCGGTACGTCGTCGACGGGACGATGATGCCGTACGGTCTGCTCGAGGGCGACCAGCAGCTGACGTTCGACGTCGAAGACGGGTTCGTCACCGCGATCGACGACGAGGCGATCCGCGAGCAGGTCGAAACGGGCGCGGCGTCGGTCGGACGCGACGCGTACAACGTCGCGGAGCTCGGGATCGGGACGAACGTCGGCGTCACCGACCTCGTCGGGTCGGTTCTCCTCGACGAGAAAGCCGCCGGAACGGTGCACATCGCGATCGGCGACGACGCCGGGATCGGCGGCGACACGGACGCGCCGTTGCACCTCGACGGGATCCTCACTGAGCCGACGGTGTACGTCGATGGCGAGCCGATCGAGCTGCCGCACCCCTAAGCGATCGTGAACCGCCTCGGGGTCAAGCCCCGAGGCACTCGCCTTGATTCCTCTGTAGACCCCAACCACGACTCACGCTAGGAATGCACACACGAGAGCCACAAGCGCGCTTTTTTACACGTTCGACGGATAGACGCCTTCATGAGCGATCTTCACGCCGGCGATCAGGTCTCTATCGTCTGTCCGTCCTGTTCGCCCCACGATCCGACCGTCCACGAGGTACTCAAACCGGACGGACACGCAACGGTACGCTGTAGGGAGTGTCACCACGTCCACAAAACGCGAATCGAGTCAACCCAAGACGTCGAGATCACCGTCATCGTCTCGCAGGGCGGCGAGTCGTTCCGGACTCGGCTCGAAGCAGATCCCGACGAGACGATCGAGACCGGCGAGGAGTTCATCGTCGACACCGAGGAGGCGATCCACCAGGTCCGGGTTACCGGAATCGAGATCGGCGAGGATCGTCGGACCGAACAGGCCTCGATAGCCGAGGTCGAAACCGTCTGGACGCGCGTCGTCGACAACGTCTCCGTCAACGTCACGCTGCACCCTAAGGACGGCAGTCGAGACGAGACTCGAAGCATTGCCGTGCAGGTCCCCGGGGACTACGAGTTGACCGTTGGGGAGACCGAAACGTTCGGCGACGACGAGTTCTCGATCGAGGGGCTTTACGTCCGCGCGGACGCGTCGGGATACAAATTCGACAAATTCGATCACGAGGGGGACATGGTCTTCGCGAAGGACGTAAAGCGGGTCTACGCGCGCGACGAGACGTCGACGGCGTGGTCGGCCTGGTAGGCAGGTGATGATTGGCGTGGATGGCCGGTAGTGATCGGTCTGGTCGATCTGGTCGACCGGTAGTGATCGACGTGGTCGGCGTGGGAGGTCGATCGCACCGTCGATACCGTGGGACGTCAGGACACCCGATCGATCAATCGATCGAACGGACGACCGGAGCGTGCAGTTGATTACGCTCGATCGCTGAGGATGGATAATGGACCACTCGACGCTTCGGGAGGACATGGTCGACAGCCTCGAGTACACGCTCGAGCGTCCGCTGTCGGCGGCTGTTCTCACGGCGCTTCGAACGGTTCCCAGACACGAATTCCTCGACGAATCACCGTATTTGAACCGCCCGAGTGAGGTCGCCGGAACCCGCGTGTTGGCTCCGCGAACGGTCGCCCAGTTGCTCGAAGCGGGCGACCTTCGGGCGGGCTGTTCGACGCTCATCGTCGGCGTCGGTGTCGGATACACCGCCGCCGCGGTCGCCGAAATCGTCGGCGACACTGCCGTTCACGCGATCGACATCGATCGATCGATGGTCTATCGCGCCAGGCAAAATCTTCAGCACGCGGGGTACGACGGCGTGCTCGTCGACCGAGCCGACGGTGCCCGCGGTCTCCCATCGTACGCGCCGTTCGATCGGATTCTGCTCGAGGCGGCGGTCGTCCGTCCGCCGCGACGACTCCTCGCTCAATTGACCGACGACGGACGACTCGTCTTCCCGCGCGGCCCCGGGCGCGGCGAGCAACCTCTCGTCGCGATCGAGCGCGACAACGGCGACACCGACGACCCCAACGACGTTGACGGCAACGGCGACATCGGTGGCAACGGCATCGACGGCAACGGCGACATCGGTGGCAACGACACCGACGGCTACGGCGACGACGGGATACGGACGATCGGCGAGTTCGGTGCTGTGCGGTTCCGACCGATGCTCGTGGAAGGCGAGCAGGCGAGCGGTCGTGAGCGAAACCGCACCCGACGGGAGGACGCCGAATTCGCAACGCAGGGGTATTTCGCCAAACACGGCTGGGAACACGAGTGGATCGACTGGGACGCCCACCGGTGATCGATCGGCCCGCGTGTGAATGCGGATCGGCAGAATTAGCACGCCCTGCCACGTAGGGGCTGTCGTGCCGGAACGCGACTCCGCGGGGGACTCGACCACCGATCGACCCCCCATGCCCGACGATTCGGATCGGACGCACGAGGGTTCGGCTCGCTCGCTCGGCGAGGAATCGGTCAGCTCCGAATCGATCGAGCTGGCCGATCTCTCGCTCAAAGAACGGTTCGTCTACGCGACGGTCCAACAGCCTGCCGTCGGGCTCTTACTCCTCGTTCTGTTGCTGATCGCGTTCACGTTCTTCATCGCCTTTTTGATGTACATCGCTTACTACGTGTTTTGACGGCGAGTGCGCCTACTGTGTGTCGTGACGGCGAGTGCGCCTACTGTGTGTCGTGACGGCGATCGCGTCAAAAGCCAGCGGATGTCGCGTGATGGATCGCCTCTCGTCTGAAGAAACCCACAACGGTTATTGGATTACTGCACCGTTTTTTACGCATACACGATGCACGTACTGATACCGTTTGACGTCGCGCCAGCGAGTGAACGTGCGG
>JBNJFV010000011.1:0-28815 GCA_051747145.1 Halobacteriota archaeon | reverse complement strand
CCCGAAAGTAGATTGCGCCCGCCGAGAGGACGACGGCGACGATTCCGAGGCCGACGGAGACGATCGACACGGCCGCTGCGAGGAGCAGTGCGAACACGGTGTTGACGATCGTACACGGGGTACATCGGTTCACACCGGTGTACTCCGGCTGTCGGAGGCGGTTGCCCAGTGAATCGATCGCGGATGACATGGTAGGGAGTTACTCCCCAGGGTGAAAATAGGTACTGTTCGATCGTAGAGGTGTGCGATCGCCTCCGAGTGCACCGTCGTTCGATCGCCTCCGAGTGAAACACCATCCGATCGTAGCGCCGTCCGATCGCGTTCGATCGGGTGGTGAAGGTCGATTACAGGCTACCGGATCGTATACACCGCCGGTTCGATCGATTCGCTCTTGCACGCCGGACACCGCGATGGATGGTTGAGGGGGTCGTCGAACCGATCGAACCCGCACTCGCCGCATGCAGGCGGCGCAACGAGGAACTGGTCGTCCGTATCGTCGCTCCCGATCGACCGGGCGACGTGCTCGAGATCGTGATACACGGTCGAAACCGGAAGCTCGAGGTCGCCAGCCACCGTCGGCGCGGACGCGGGCGACTCCCGAAGTCGATCGGCGATCCGCTCGCGCGTCGTCGAGTGAGCCATACCAGTGCCTGGTCGTCGAAAGGAAAAAGGACTTACCACCGGCGTTGCAGTATTCGATATGAAAGCTGTCGTTCTCGCGGGTGGGTACGCGACCCGGTTGTGGCCCATTACCAAAGACCGACCGAAGATGTTGCTCCCGGTCGGCGATCGGACGGTCATCGACGGCATCTTCGCCGACCTCGAATCCGACGATCGGATCGAGGAGGTGTACGTGAGCACGAACGAACGGTTCGCCGCGGAGTTCGAAGCGTACCTCGCGAAAAGCGAGTTCGAAAAGCCGAGGTTGTCGGTCGAAGACACCGAATCGGAGGGCGAAAAGTTCGGCGTGGTCGGCGCGCTGGCGCAACTGGTCGACCGGGAGGCGATCGACGAGGACCTGCTGGTCGTCGCCGGCGACAACCTGATTAGTTTCGGCCTCTCGGAGTTCGTCGACTTCTTCGAGACGAAAGGGTCCACGGCGCTTGCCGCATACGACGTGGGCTCGCGCGAACGGGCGAAGTCCTACGGGCTCGTCGATCTCGAAGGGGACAGCGTGGTCGACTTCCAGGAAAAACCCGACAAACCGAACAGTACCCTGGTTTCGATCGCCTGCTACGCGTTCCCCGCGGAGGCGCTGTCGTTGCTCGATACGTACCTCGAAAACGGCGAAAACCCCGACGAGCCGGGATGGTTCATCCAATGGTTGCAGGCCAGAAAGCCGGTGTACGCCTTCACGTTCGACGAGGCGTGGTTCGACATCGGCACGCCCGAAAGTTACCTCGACGCCATCACGTGGACGCTGGAAGGATCGAACGTCATCCACGAGACGGCGACGATCGAAAACGTCGAACTCGGCTCGAACGTCCACGTCATGGCGGGAGCGACCGTCGTCGACTCGACGGTCGACGAGTCGGTTGTCTTTCCGGAGGTCCGCATCGAGAACGCCGAGATCAAACGATCGATCATCGACCGCGGAACGACGATCGACGGGCTGGACTTCGCGGGCGCACTCATCGGGGCCCACACGAAAATTAACGGCGGATAATCCCGGGGCGATCGATTCACTTCACGTCGGGACCGTTGCGTTCGATTCACTCCACATCGGGACCGTTGCGTTCGAATCGCGTCAGCCGAGCCGCGCGTCGATGATCCGAAGCCGCCCGCGTCCCGCCGCGTCGTCGAACGCCGGTTCGGCGGTCAGTTCGATCGGTCGATCCATGTGCGGGCCGTCGGTGACGATCGTCTCGAACTCCCCGCCCTCTCCGAGGATGTGGACGCCGTACTCCTCGTGGAGGTCACGGAGGTCGTCGATCGCCGCAGCGTCCAGCGTACGGCCGAGCCACGACTCGTCCAGCCCGTAGGCTGCGACCTGTACGATGGTGATCTCGAAACCGGCCGCCAACATCTCCTCGGCTACCCGCTCTGGATCGCGTTGCCAAAGCGGTGCGTACAGATCGATTCCGAGCCGGTCGCACATGCGTTCGATTCGATCCGTCTGGAATCGGCTTTCGATCGCGCCGGCGGTGACGCCACCCAGATCGATATCGCCGGCAACCTCCCGGAGGGCGGCCTCTAGCGGTTGCACCTCCGCGTCACCCTGTTTCGCGGAGTCGATCGCACCTTCGGCGTCGAGTTCACCCGGATCGACCTCCAGAAGTTCGATACCGATGCTTTCGGCTGCAAGCCGCGCGAGTTCGGTCGCCGGCACGTGATACATATACGAATCGCCGCGGGGGTGGACAGTGAGCAATCGCGTGACGTTCAACCCCTCCTGGAGGGCTCGATACAGCGCCCACGAGGAATCTTTGCCGCCAGAAAAGAGACTCACCCAGTCGTCGGTCATATCACACGTACGCGTCGAGGTCGGTAAAGCCGCGTCGATCGATCGACGCCAAGGAAGAACAGAGAGCGGTTCGCCTTCAATTCACATGATTCTGTTGAAATACTTATAAGAGGATAGGAACTACGTGCAAGATACAGAGGGTGGATGCAGTAGAGTGATATTGACGTGATCGGTTACTGTCGGAGAAATCCCTCCGCGTCCGTTTCTGTTGACCGCATCTTTATTCTCGTCTAGTCCAAACCAGTCTTTTGGGTTCGTCCGTCCAATTGCCGGCCACGGTCTGGGGGTCTTCGACAAGCACGATCCCCCTGGGACGCCGTTCACGACGCCGGAGATCACCGCGGAGTTCGATTTTTCCGACCGGACCATCTACAATCGACTCGACGCGTCGTCCTCGACGAGACTGGAAACGGACAGCTAACTCCTCGTCAGGTGGCTCACAGGAAACCAGATTCTGTCCCAGGGTTGGTACATGCATCGCCCGTCCCTCTCGATCGATGAGCGCTGTGCACGAAATGCGTGTGGCTCGTGTTACGCGCACTCAGTTCAGCAGTTATTATTATCGTGTACATGATGTTCAAACGACCACTATGAAAGACACGTACGATGTCGTTATCGGTGGAAGTGGCATCGCCGGTTCGAGCCTTTCGATGATTCTCGCAGACAATGGCCTCGACGTACTCCTGCTCGAAGCGAAGTCACACCCACGGTTTGCGATCGGCGAAGCGATGTTACCGCTGAGCGCCGTGTGGATGTGGATCGTCGGGGAGTACTACGAAATTCCCGAGATACAACACGTGAGTGATGCTAACGCTGTAGTGGATAACATCACGC
The DNA here is from genome assembly GCA_051747145.1 of Halobacteriota archaeon. GTDB lineage: Archaea > Halobacteriota > Halobacteria > Halobacteriales > Haloferacaceae > JBNJFV01. Next base: position 25,517 of record JBNJFV010000011.1, on the reverse strand, counting down.
GCTCGTGCGGAATCAAACACTCCGTCGGGTTTGCCTACCACGAATCTGGCCGATCGTTCGATGGCGCGCACGCTCACCAACTGGTGCCACCGGAGATGCCATTTTACAAAGAGAGTCACCTCGTGCGCGAACACGTGGATCACTACCTAGTCGAGTCCACCGAGGAGTACGGGGTCGAGTACGTCGACGAAACGCCGATCACCGACGTGCACCTCGAGGAAGATCGCATTCGGGTGACGACCAGCGAGGGAACGACGACGGGCGCCGTCTTCATCGACGCCACGGGTGGGAATTCGGTTCTCGCCGAGAAAATGGGGTATCGAGACGAGGTCCCCAATCTGGAGACGAACACGCGGGCGATTTTTACTCACGTGGAGGGCCTCGAACCCTTCGACGACCTGCTCGAGGAGGCGGACCGGCCGGGACTGACGAATCGATTCCACGACGGGACGCTCCATCACGTCTTCGACGGGGGCTGGCTGTGGATCATCCCGTTCGATAATTTCGACCGCTCGGAGGAAACGAAAGCGAGCGTGGGACTTATGCTCGACCGAGAGTCCTATCCTCGCGACGAGACCCTCGGGGCCGAAGCGGAGTTTTACGAAATACTCTCGGCGTATCCCGACGTGCAACGGCATCTCGAGCCAGTAACGGCGGTGATGCCGTGGGTTCGAACGGGGCGCTTACAGCGAAGCGCGTCCCGCTCGTCAGGCCGTCGGCACCTGCTGACTAACCACACCTACGGATTCGTCGATCCGCTGTATTCTCAGGGGATGATCCACACCTTCGAATCCGTGTTTCGCTCGGCGAATCTCGTTATCGAGGCGTTCGAGGACGGAGACTTCTCCGCCGACCGATTTCGGCCGATCGACGACCTCCACCGGAGACAGTTAGAAACCGCCGATCTGCTCGTCAGTAGCGCCTACACGGCGACGGCCGAGTTCGATCTGTGGAACGCCTGGACGCAACTGATTCTCGTCGAATCCATCTTCCCCGATCTCTACATTCAGCGCCACTGCCTGAAGTATCTCGAGTCCGGGGACGCGGCCGATTTCGAACCGCTGCTTCAGGAACCCCGTCCCGGAGACGGCGCTCCCTTCGAACCCGAGAAAACGACGCTATTGGAACGATCGGCCGACATACTCGACGCCTACGCGGCCGAAGAGATGGGCGATGACGCCGCGGCAGAGTCGCTGTTCGACGAGATGAAACGCGCCGACTGGCTCCCCAGAAACGTCTACGATTGGGGGAACGAAGCTGAGCGTCACATCGATTTCGCCGATCCTGAAGTCACCGGAGCGTTACTCTCCTGGGGCCGTACGGAGGCGCCAGCACACATCAGGGAGGGCCTGTTCGACTTCGAAATGCCTGAACCGATGTGACTTCGAGGGCGATTACGGGGGCTCGATCTAGTCTCGGGTGGACGCGTCCATCCACGCCTCGAGTGACTGTGATCGCTCGGCGTAGTACTCGTAGAGGTCGCGGCCCCACTCGAGTGCCGCGGGTTCCGCCGTGTCGACGAGCGCGCGCGGGTGTCCGGTCTCGTTGTCGTGAACGGTGAACGTCAAACACTGGTCGAACACCCCGAACTGGACCGGAATCGGTTCGTCGGTGACCAGTAATCGCGCATTCGGTTCGTCGATCCACGCGGACGCCACCTCCGGGTACGTATCGAGATACTGCCGAGCGGCGGCGGACGTCCAGACGCTCTCAACCTCGAGGCCGTCTCGGAGTCGCGATCTGACGTGTTCGACCACGTCGGGCGGAACGGCAGCGATGCTCCGTGCGCCGTGCACGCGATCCGTCTCCTCCCAGAAGCCGAGATACCGGTCGTGCATCTCGTACGGTTCGTCGGAGGTTGCGCTGGTCACCGTCGCGCCCGTGAGCATCCGGAGTGAAAACTGAATCGGAGAATCCTGTAATCCCTCGACGAGTTTCGGTACCTGCGCCGAAACGTCCAACTGCTGGTACACGTCCTCTAACTCACGAAGAACCGTCGCTCCGAACTCCGTCAGCGCGTGTTCGCCGTCAACCCTCGTGACGAGTTCTCGTTCGCGGAGGGTTGCCAAATGTCGATTGATGGTCGCTCGTGAACACTCGAGCGTCCGTTCCAGTTGGTGGCTGTTTAGCTGTTCTTCCCGAAGTGCGGTCAACGTTTCGTGATGGACGGCGGCGGTTTCCGCGAGATCGATTCCTCGGTCCGGGTTCATACCCAGACCACCGACGCCCCACACAAAGCGGTTCGTGTTTCAACAGGGTCGGCACGAGCGTCGATGCCGCCCAGGAGGCCCACGCCCGAAGCGACTACCGCGAGGAGTGAATCGATGGCTGGGAAGGGGGACTCGACTGCCTCGAAGGCGGACGAACAGTTCAGGAGCGACACAGAGCCGAGCCCCGGAACGACAGACGGCGGCCGGTCATTCAGCTCCCAAGCCCACTACGAGCAGACGAAGTCGAGGGACCTGACCACGGTCATCGTCGGGGGTGTCGCTGACCCAGATGAGGTCTCGATCACGGAGGTCCTCTCGCTGCCCCTCTACCAAGTGATCGACATCGCGGGGATGGGGACGGTGTTGTTCGGCCGGCTCGACGTCTCGGTGAACGGTACAGAGTCGGCCGTCGAGTTCCGTTACAGGGAGTACAAAGTCCGCGTCGAAGCGGACCGGGAGGGACACAGTTAGCGGAATCTAATTGGGATACCCCCCACCCAATTTCACACTATTGGCTGTGCAAGATACGCGTCCTCCATCTTGCACGACGCCCGAAACCTATCATCCTGAGAGAATTTCAATAGAGCCGTTCACATATACCCGAGATCACGAAGTCGCTCCATCAGGTCCTCTTTGTCCTGTGCGCGTCCTGCGCGTTCGGTCGTGTTATCGAGATCCTGCAACCACGCCGGTTCCTCCCGACGCTTTTCGGTCGACACCTCGCTGCCGAGCGATCGGAACCCCTCGAAGTACTTCGGTGAGACGGGGATGTCCGACTGCTCGATCCCCTCCGGGAGGTCGTCGAACGTCTGTGGGACGTATCCGTCCTCGGGATACCCCGGCACCGTCTCCGGGACGACGAAGTACCAGAAGGCGTCCCAGACGGCCCGTTCGTCGAAGTGCAAAATCGGTTGGATCCGATCGTGCGGCGGGTAGATGTCGGGATCGTGTCTCGGGCTGAAGAACGTCTCGTCGGCGCGGGCTTCCTGTTCGTCCCACCTGACTCCAGAGATTACGCCGTCGAAACAGTGCTCTTCGAGCGCGTCGTTGAGCGCGACCGTCTTCAACAAGTGATTGCCGACGTAGGTGTCGAGCAGAAACGGGAAGGTGTCCGCCTCGTATTCGAGGATGTTCCGCACGTGGTGTCGGTTGTGTTCGGACAGCGCCTCGATTGGGATGTCGTCTCCGGGTTCGAGCCCGTGTTCGTCCACGTACGCGCCGACGTCTTCGTTTTTCGCCCAGAGTACCTCCAGATCCCACTCGTCGGCCCAGTGGCGGACGAACTCCTTGATCTCCTCGAAGTGTTGGAAGTGATCGATAAACACCGCCGGCGGCGTTTCGAGATCGTATTGTGCGGCGACTTCGGCGATGAAATACAGGGTCAACGTCGAATCTTTTCCCCCCGTCCACAGTACCGCTGGGTTTCGGTACTGTTCGAGGCCGGTCTTCGTGACCTCGATCGCCTTTTCGATCTTCGATTCGATCGACGGGTAGTCGACGGGGTCCTGATCGGTTCCGTCAGCGTAGTCGACGTCGAGGTACGATGGAAACGCGTCGGTCATCTTTGTAATTACATATAATTACCCACGCTAAAAGGTCTTCTGTCAGCGGCGGTGATCGAAAGGTGTCGGTCCCCGCGGCGCGTCTGCGCTGGCGCGTACGTTAGCGGCTCGACCCGCCATCGACAGGTTTGGCCGTATCGTAGAACTCGCCGAAGACGTTCAACCCCGCTTTGAAAACGGCTAACAGCACGGGGCCGAGAAACAGGCCCACGATTCCGAGCAGGTAGATCCCACCGATGACGCCGATCAGCACAATCGCCGGATGGACGTGAGCGCCTCGATCGACCAGAATTGCCCGCATGTAGTTGTCGATCACAGAAAGGACGGTGATTCCGTAGATCAAAAGCGCAAAAGCGTTGACCGGCAACCCGGCGATCACGAGGTAGACCACTGCGGGAGCCCAGATCAGCCAGATTCCGATCGCCGGAAGGAACGAGACGACGATCATAACCACCGTCCAGAAGACAACGTTCGGGACGCCGAGCAGATAGAACCCGAATCCCGCAAGTAACCCTTCGATCACCGCGACGAAGACGTGGCTTTTCAGTACCGCCCACGTGACGACGCGTATCTCCTTCGTTAGCTCCGCGTACACCCTAGGATCGACGGGCGCGACATCGCCGATCCACCTGATCAGCCGCGTTCCGTCGACGAGAAAGTAGTACAACAGAAACACCAACACCAACAATCCGACGCCCATCCGAATGCTCATATTCAACAGGCCGACGATCTCTTGAAACAACATCTCGGTGCTCCGATCGAGAAGACCCTCAATCTCGGTGAGGGCCGTCTGTTCGATCTCACGGATAGTCGAATCTGTCACGCCGAGCCCGTTTATCGCCTCGCGAATCTGTGCGACAAGTACAGATCCGTCGGTGTCCGTGAGGAACGAGCGAACGGTCTGCAACAGGATGACAGAGAGGAGCAACATCGGTACGATCGCCGCGACGATCGCGACGGCGGTCAACACCCCAGCGGAGATGCGCGAACCGACCGGCAGTACGACGCCACGTATTTCGATTCGAACCCGCGAAAGTCGCCTGTGTACGGGATACAACGCGAACGACAACAGCGCCGCAGCCATCACGTACCGCAGGAGGGGCAACACCAACAGCGCGCTTACGACCCCGACGATCGCGAGGAACAACACGAAAAACCCGGTACGAACGTCCATGACCTGACCTGTCACGTCCAGACCGTAAAAATGGACCACCTCGGGGCGACGACGGACACCCTCGGCCTATTACCACCGATTACTCGGAGGCGGCTTCGAGAATCGCTTGCAGCGCCGCAGTCACTTCGGCCGTCTCCTCGAGCGACAGTTCGAAATCCGCGTGGCCGGTCCCGTGATCGCCCGCCGTCGCATCGAGCATGATCGACACGCGATCGTCATCGGTGTACTGAATAGAGATGTCGGCGCTATCGGGATAATCGCGAGGGCGACCGATCTCGGTGTTGAACTCCCCCCGCGTTGCACCGATGCGCACGCGGTCGGGGTGTTCGAGGTCGATCGAATCTGTCACGTCGGCTTCGTCCATACGAGTTGTTTCACAACCGGGGTCCTTAGATGATGCGGATACGGCGCTTTGCGATCGGACGGATACGACCTCGGGCGATCGACCACGCAATTTTCGAGGAAACTGGACCGCACCGATCGCCGGTTCGGCGGTGATGAAAAATTTAAAGAGACGGCGGTTCGAGATATGTAGGACTAGCGAGTAAACACAGCGGGGAAGACCGAAGGAAGTGGAACGCCTACGTCTTCTCCCTCCGTCGGTATAAGCCTTTCCCGAGCGAGTGGAGACGCTGTCGACCTTCGGGGTCGATAACGGTGATGCGAGTTCACGGGTATCGACACCGGTGCCCGGAGTCGCCTATCTCGACAGCGATGTCCGGACTCGCCTGTCTCGACACCGATGACCGGACTCGCCACCTCGGAGGGAAGTACGTCTACCGTCGGGCGCGCTGTTGAGGGACACACACCTGCTTGCCGGCGTTCCGCGTGAAATCGAGTCAGCGAACACGAGGAGACAACACGAATGTATCGAACAAATCCGTCCGATCGATCGAACGAGCGGTCCACCGCACGCGTCCAGTCCGCCGAAGCAACCGACGGGAGGACCTCGATCGCTTCGAACCGTCCGCGCGACGATTCGAGTGCGGCGACGCCGATCGAGTCGACCGTCGGTGACGTCCGATCCGGTCCAGATGGTGACACCGAAGGCCACGAGATGCGTGCGACGACGTTGCTGGCACCGTTCGTCGTGTCGACGACGTACGTCGGAGCCATCGCGCTCGGCGGCGCTCGCTTGTTCGACACGAGCGCCACGGGCGTGACCAGCGTGACGGCGTATCTGCTGTTGGGTTCGTTACTCGTACTTTCGGGGTACGCGACGAGCAGATTGTATACGGACATTCAGCGAATTCGACAGCTGGACGGTCGCTGGCAGCCCTCCGCTCGACGCTACGTCGGCGGTGGCGCGATCGTCCTGGTTGGGGTACGAATTGGGGAGCTACTCGTCACCGGACGGCCCGTTTCGACACCGGTACTGTATCTCGTCGGGAACGCGGTGGTGGCCCTCCCGCTTGCGTCGATCGTCGCCGGTCCGATCTACTGGTTGCGTCGACGCCACCACGACGATGCGAACAAAACGCGACGATGTGAAAACAACGGCTGAGTCGACAACCACCCGATCGTAGTCGGATCGACACGGACCGCTACGAATCGACACTCGGACTCAGCAACGCTCACGCTCGCGCTCACGTCAATCGAACGATCACTGACGCGACGATCGCGTACGCGATGATCACGCCGAGTACGGCCACCAGCCGATACGCGTAGCGTTCGTACGGTCCCGGTCGTCGGGGCAGCGCAGTCCCATACGCCGCACGTTCGAATCGTTCGACGGCCGTTCGGAGGTTCGTTTCGAGGACGAACACGACGTACAGGTGCCACCAGACGACGGTATCGTACAGATAGACGACGAGCGAGCCGAGTTCCCAGATCGAATCGCTCCCCTCGCCCGGCGTCGATCGACGCTGTCGGCGGCGGGACAGCGACGGTTTTCGGCCGGCAAACGACCTGGAGCCGATCGACCTGACGAACGGATCCGATCCGACTGTTCGATCGCGACTCGAACCGGCGATCGCCGAATCTCGGCTCGATCCGGGAGCCGCCGACTCACGAGTCGAACCGGACGCCGCCTGCTCCGGTTCGGCAGCGTCCGCATCTACTGGTGTACCCGATTGAGGGTCGTTCTCGGACGAGGACGAGGACGAGGACGTGGACGTGCTCGTCGATTCCCCGACGGCGGACGCCCCCTCGCCGGTGGCGTCGTAGAGCGCCTCGATCGACGGCGTCGAGCCGGCGTCGTCGGTCCGTTTGCGTCGAAACTGGACGCGATCGATCGACTCGCTCCAGTCGGTCATGACGATCGCCTCGCCGTCGCCCAGCGTTTGGACCGAGTCGGCCGAATCGCCGCCGAGGATTCGATCGACGACAGCGGTGTCGTTCTCCCACGTGAGCCGGTGCCAGACGAACCAGTTACACTGCGTGATGTACTCCTTGTCGACGGCGGCCGGTCGCTGGGACATACAACAGATGCCGAGCCCCCGTTTCCGGCCGCGTTTGGCCACGCGGACGAGCAACGATTTGAGTTCCGAACTGCCGCCCGATTGCGGGATAAATTCGTGTGCCTCCTCGACGAGGAGCAAAAACGGAATCCGCTTTCGCTGTTCGGCGACGAACAGCGCGTGGACGACGGCGTGAAGCACGTCTTCGGTCACGTCCTCGTCGGGGTACGTCGAGATGTCGAGCAGTATCGGGGTCAGATCGTCGAGCGCGTGGGCGACGAGCTGATCTGCGTCGTCAGCTGAGACGTCCATGTCGCAATCCTCGTCTGCCCCGACGTGTAACACGTCGTAGGCGGATTTGAGCCCCGCGTACTCGCCTTCCGTGTCGACGATCAACACGCCGAGGTTCCGATCGAGCAGCTCTTCGACGATAACGCTCGCCGTGTTGGACTTGCCGCTGCCGGATTTTCCGGTGATAAATCCACGACCCATGAGCACGTCCTCCACCGGGAGCGTGAATCCGTCCGCCGAAACCGCGAGGTGCTCGATCGATTCGGCCATGCGTTCTGCACTGTTTGCAGCCAGTACATAAATGCTTCCTGCCCGGTCGGTACCTGGTACCGAAGCCTCAACCTTTTTCTCGTCAGCGCGTCCGTTGGTGACATGGATTGGCAACGAGTCCGCAAGCGCGTTCCGGGGCGGGTGTTCGGCGGAATCGTCGGGACGACGCTTCTTTTGACCGCCGCACTCGTCGGCGTGGTCGCGCTGTTGGCCGGCGACACTGCCGGGGCGAGCGGCCGAATCCCCTACTACGTCCTCGCGACGGCGATCGCGTTCGTGGTGAGCCTCTGGAAGCTCGAAGAAAGCGACGAGGCCGTCGACGGGATCACGGTGCTCATCGCGTCGACGGGAATCGCGATCGGCTGTGGAATCTTGTTCTCACTCGCCGTCGAGGGAATCCGGTTCGGCGTCTCGAATCCCGGGCGGATCGTGGCCTCGCAGTTGCTCGTCTACTTCGTCGCCGCCGGGTTGGTCTGTACCAGCCTCGGCATGTGGAGTCTCCGACACTGGCGGGAGTTTACGGCACACGAGAATTCGACGTAGGACGTGTGCGGCCAGGCCGCTTCGATGTCGCGATCGGAATCCAAAGCCGGTGGCGCTCTTGTAATCGTTTCGACTGTGATCGCTTCTACCGACAAAATCCGAAACGTCTAGTGTCCGGTACTACCGACAAAATCCGGGCGGGTTCCAGTTGCACCAGCCCGAATCGACGCCGATCGACGGCGCGTTCGTCGGTCAGTCGCTGATGAACTTGTTGTCCCGCCAGTTGACACCGTTTCCGTTCTGTTGGCTCTGGCGTGGGCTTTCGACTACTTCGACGGTTGCAGGGCGTTCTTCGCCCTCGACGATCCGGGTTGCTTTCAACGATCCGCCCTCCTCGGTGATCGCCGTCAAGTTCCCCTTTTCGGTCTGCAGCGCGATCTCTCTGAGGACCAGAAACATCGGGTACTGGAGTGCGGAGTTTTGCAACACCGTCTCCCGATCGCCTTTGAAACAGGCGAACTCGACCAGTTCGGAGGGGATCTCCTCCTCTTCGTCCTGGACCCACTGTGGGCCGCCGGGACGTGGTGGCTCCTCCTCGTAGACGCGCGTTTCGCTGACACTCGCTTTCAGCTGTGCGGTCGGCGTGTATTTGCTTAAGTTGTTGTCCGAGGAGACGGCTTTGATGATGAGCGTGTTGTTTCGTCGAGTAATGTCGACGTCGTCGATCTCCGGTGGCAGCGCCGGATCGGAGTCGAAATACTCCGTAACGTCTTCGAGTGGCAGTTCGAGCGTCGAATGAAGGCGAAATACGCGACCTGTCATGGGTGGGTGAGATAGGTTGGGTTGGGTTGGGTAGCGTCCGGAAGGGTGCCCCCGGAACTACGTCGGTACCTACCGTATATTGGGCCGCAGGGCATATATGACCTGCCCTTCCGATCAGGCGTGAATCGATGAAATTTTCGGACCCTCTTGCGGTGAACGAAAGAACTATTCGCCGGCGAGCGTCGATTCGAGTTCGCCTCGCTCCTCCAGTTCGGCGAGAATGTCGCTTCCACCGACGAACTCGCCGTCGACGTACGTCTGTGGTATCGTTTCCCAGCCGCTGTGTTCGTTCAAAGCCGCTCGGTAGTGATCGAGCGCGGGAAGGACGTCGATCGTCTCGAATTCGTCTCGGTATTGGCTGATGAGTTCGAGCGCGCGTGCGGAGTAGCCACACTGTGGCATCAAACGGTTGCCCTTCATGAATACGACGACGTCGTTCGATTCGATCGCGTCGTCGACGCGGTGGGTGACTTCTTCGGCGCTGAGATCGCTTCCGGGTTGGAACGACATGAACCAGCGTACGTGCGTCACGTTCAAAGACGTTGCGTCCGGCACCGACTGCGTGATCGACTCCCGCGATCGATGGACCGAGCCGACGGAACCCGCGGGAGTCGCAGGGGCGTCTCGCTCTGGGGGATAGCTCGAGAGTCGCAGTCGTCTCACTCGTCGCGACCGACGCCGACGACAGTAATGAGCGAGTGCACGGGAACGCCGTCGATCGCTTCGACACCCTGTTTGTTCACGAGTACGACGCAGGCGACGGGCTCGCCGCCCTGACTGCGGATCGCCTCGATCGTCTCTTCGAGCGTGGTCCCGCTCGTTACGGTGTCGTCGACGACGTAACACGCCCGATCGCGGATCGTCGCGAAGTTCCGCGAAAAGCCGCCGGCGAGGTCCTCGATCTCTCCTTCCTCCCACTGGTGTTTCGCCGGCGCGTACGTTCCGATATCGGTTTCCAGTTGCTGGGCCACCACGGTCGCGATCGGCGCGCCCGCCTTCTCGATGCCGATCGTGAGGTCGACGTCCTCTCCTTCCTTCACGAGGAGGTCCGCCATCGCCGATCCGATGTGGGTCAGCCGAACGCTGTCGCGCCCGATCGCGCTCCAGTCGACGTGGATGTCGTGTGGGCCGGTGTCGCTCGGTGTCGTCGGTTCGGGTTCGCTACTCGCGCCGCTTCGTTCGACCAACCAACTTGCAGTCTCCCTGGAGACGTTGAGTTCGTCGGCGATCTCCCCCTTTGCGAGCCCTCGCTGGGCCAGCTCAGCGGCGCTGTCGATGAGGTCGTCAACGTTCTTCATACTGGCAGCGTTCGAGGGGCGTTTTAATAGTCGTGTCGTCATCCGCAACCGTCCGATCTTTTACCGATCGGATCCTACGGTACGAGCGTGTGTACGCTGACGATCGCCTGGCAGGTCTTCGACGATGCGCCGATCGCCGTCGCGGCCAACCGCGACGAGTCGGTCGATCGACCCTCCTCGCCCCCGGGACGCTACGCGTCCGATCCGACCGTGATCGCACCGAGGGACGAAGCCGCCGGCGGGACGTGGATCGGGTACAACGAAGCGGGCCTGTTCGTGGGCATCACGAACCGGTGGGTCGATCGCCCCAGCGGGCGATCGCGCGGTCACCTCGTCGCCGATTGCCTGTCGCGTTCGGGCGCGACGGAAGCAGCGTCGTACGTCGAAGGTGCCGTCGAAGCTGCGACGTACGCCGGGTTCAACCTCGTCGTCGCCGATCGGTCCGACGCGATCCTGCTTGAGTACGACGGTTCGCTGTCGACGACCACCTTCGACCCGGGCGTCCACGTCGTCGTGAACGTCGGAGCGGACGGATCGTACTACGAGCCAGCCGACCGCCCGGCGATCGGCAGGGCGCAGGCGGCTACCGCGCGGGCGGTTCGGGAAGCGCTCGAACCGGTTGACGAGGAGACCGCCGACGAGTGGTTGGTCCGTGCCGGATCGGTCCTCGGCGATCACGACTACGGCGTCTGTGTCCACGGCGACGGGTACGGCACCCGGTCGTCGTCGCTGATACGGCTCGCCGATCGATCGAGCGGTATTTCGGACCGGTACGCGTTCGCCGACGGACCACCCTGCAGAACGCGATTCGAACCCGTCACCGATCTGATCGGCGGGGAATGACCGATCGCCGTGCTTCGTATCGACCGATCGAAGGGGGGACTGTTGATGCGCCCCGTGGGAGCGGAAAGCCACCTTTATGCGAGTTGCGTCCCCTTCGTTGAGATATGAGCGTGTCCGAAATCGAGGCCGAACTGTCGGACGACGAGCGAGCGGGGTTGGAACTCATTCGGGAGACGGGGGGGATCCACCAAAGCGACTTCTGGAAGGAGCTTGACGTCTCCTCGCGGAAGGGAAGTCGCATCGCGGAAACGCTCGTCGAGGCGGACCTGATACAGCGCGAAAGCGCCGTGTATAAGGGACACACCACCTACTATCTCGAACCTGCGACGCGCGATCTCGAGTTCGAACTGTTGATGGCCGGAGACATGCTCTCGCCGTTCATCGGCGAGGAGGACATCGACGCCCAAAGCGACGCGTTCTCCCAGTGGCTCATGAACCTCGCGTACGAAACGCGGTGACACAACGCAGGACACCTCCGCATGAACGTCGGATTGACCGTCGGGGACTCGATCGAACGCATCCACGAACTGGGAGGCGACTTCGAGTTCGTCGAACTCGGGATCGCCGAGGCCGGCGACCCAGCCGCAGACGTCGACGAGGATCGACTCTGCGACGCGCTCGATCGAACGGAGACTGACCTGCACGTTCACCTCCCGTTCACGCAGGTCGTCGCAACGCCCGTCCCCGAGATCAACGACGCGATCGTCACCCACCAGCGCCGGCTGCTCCAGTGGGCCGCTTCCGTTGGCGCGCGGAAGGCGGTCCTCCACGGGACGTCTCGAGATCCCCACGACCTCGACCTCAGGCCGACCTTCCGCTCGCAGTTGCGAAAGATCGCCGACGCCGGTCGGGACGCGGGCGTCGAAGTCGTCGTCGAAAACGTCGGCCACCAACCACGCGGCCTCCAGCATACCGTCCTCGGCGACATCGCCCGCGAGACGGACACCTCGGTCTGTTTCGACGTCGGCCACGCGTACATGGAGGACGGCACCGACGGCGTCGAACGGTTCGCGAAACGATACGGCGACCTCGTATCACACCTCCACGTGCACGACGCGCGAAGCCGCGGTGACACCCACCTCCCGATCGGCGCGGGGGAGATCGACTACTCGATCGTCGAAGCGTACTTCGAGGGGTTCGACGGGACCGTGGCGATCGAAGTGTTTTGCGACGATCGCGGGCTGCTCACCGATACGGCCGATCGTGTCGCGTCGTTACTCGACGGTGGACGCTGACTCGGCTTTCGACGATCGACCCTTATTCGGCTCTCGGTCACGCCGATCCGATCCGACACGTCCATCCGCTCGGACACGTCCATCCGCTCGGACACGTCCATCCGCTCGGACACGTCCATCCACAACCACAAATCCCGAGTATTCTGCACCGACGCGAACGACTATCAGCCCGCGGATCGATCCGCACGTATGTCCTTACGAGATCAGCTCCGTGGTGTCACGCCGCCGATCGTCACGCCGTTCGATGCAGACGGCCACGTCGACGACGCATCGCTCGCCGACCTGCTCGAGTTCGTCGTCGACGGCGGTGTCGGCGCGGTCTTCCCGTGCGGGACGACCGGTGAGTTTGCGAGCCTGACGGCCGACGAGCGCCGACAAACGATCGAGGTGAGCGTCGAACACGCCGGCGAGGTACCGGTTCTGGCGGGCGTCGCCGCAACGAACGTTACGGAAGCGATCGCTAACGCCGACGATGCCGCTGCCGCCGGTGCGGACGCCGCCGTCCTGACCGCCCCGTACTTTCACACCGCGAACGCACCCGCAGGAGACACCGCGTTCTTCGAGGCGTTCGCCGCCGAGACCCCCCTCCCGTTCCTGCTGTACAACATTCCCTCGTGCACCGGCGCGGCGATCGATCCCGACACGGTGGCGTCGATCGCCGACCACGAACTGTGTCTCGGGATTAAAGACTCGAGCGGCGATTTCGGGTATTTCATGCGGATCCTCAGGGAGACGCCCGAGGACTTCCTCGTGCTGCAGGGATTCGACAGCCTCCTCCTTCCGTCGCTACGAGTCGGTGCCGACGGTGGAATAAACGCGCTCTCGAACGTCGTTCCCGGCGTCATGGCCGAACTGGTCGAACGAGCCGACGCCGATCGGGCGTCGACACTGCAACACGAGGCGGTCTCGCCGCTTTTCGAACACTGTCTGAACGTCGGGTTCGCGCCGGCGGCGAAAGCCGCACTGACACACCGGGGAGTCATCCCCGATGACGCCGTACGTCCGCCGCTCGTCTCCGCTGACGACGCCGCGACGGCGGAAATCGGCGCGCTCGTCGACGCCGCACTGTCGGTGTGAGGCTGCACCGTGCGGCGTATCAGCCATCCGCCGGTGACGCAGACTCGTCCCCTCGGTAGGAGGGGGGTCGATCGCGCGGCCGAGTACCGTCTGCGAACACGTCCCGCCGAACGCGCCCGTCCATGTCCGAAGGGACCGCAACGCCGTGAAGGTGCAACAGCGTCGGCGCGAGATCGAGGATCGAAAGCCCCTCCACGCGTCCGCGGGTGAACGCGGGCCCGTACCCGGCGAAGATCCCCTCCCGACGGTTGACGCCCGCCCAGGCGTTGTCCGTCGTCGAGAAGATCGTTCCGCCGCCGAGCGTTTCGCGGACGTTTACGTGCGGGGCTTTGTCGATGACGATGTCCGGCGCTTCGTCCATGTACGGGCCCTCGTACACCTCCTCGCCGTGGTAGACCGCCCTGGCGATCGGCCGACCGTCGGGTCCCCGAAGCGATTCGAATGCCGAAACGAGGTCCGATCGGAGCGACTCGTACCGGGGCGCGTCTGAGTCGATGGTCAGATACACCGGCCCCTGCGCGCTCGCGAGTGCGCTGGTCCGATCCCAGTCGACGATACCGTGTTTGCTGCCGCCGAGCGTCCCCTCCTCGTCGGGGAGCCGATCGAGAAACCACTGCGGGGTGACGTTTTCCGCCCACGAACGGAGGTCCGCACCCGCGACCTGCCGATCGAGGCGCGTCAGGAGTCGCTTGAGCCGATCGGACGTGATGCCGACGTCGTGTAACCGTTCTGGGAGCTGCTCGTCGTAGGCGATGTGACCGTTCTCTGCGAGCCACTCGTTGACGTAAAACACCGTCTCGATCTTCGCGTGGCCGTGATCGCTCATCAACACGACGTTTCTCGTTTCGTCGTCGATGAACGTCGCGATGTGGTCGTCGATTATCTTCCAGCCCCGTTTGACGTACGCGTCGTTCCAGCGATGGTGGTGTAGCGAGTTGATGTAAAACGTCGTCAACTGCAGGAAGTCGAGATCGAACTCCGCTGCCAACTGGGTCCCCACACGAAATCGGAGATCGATGAGGTCGAGCACGTCCTCGAACGCATCGGGATCCCCGTCGCTCAACGATCCCCGCTTGGTAACGCGGTAGTCGAACTCCTCGCGTAATCGGTCTTCGAGGGAGTCGGGGTGGGCATACCCGGTGTTGGCACTGTCAGGAGGTCCCGAGAGCAGAAACTCCCCGGTGGATTTCGGCGGGTACGTCGTCGGGACGTTGATGACGCCGACGTCGAACCCCGAAGCGTCGAGTAGCTCCCAGTATTCGGTGTTTTCGTGATACCGTTCGATCGGGAGGTGGATGCGCCTGTTTTTCACGTCGACGTTCTGCCACCAGAAGACGCCGAGCTTTCCGGGATTTTTTCCCGTCGAATACGCTTTCCAGTTCGGGGACGTCACCGGCGGCAATACGGATTCGAGATCGCCGTACACACCGCGGTCCCGTATTCGAGCCAACGCGGGGAGTTCACCGGAGTCAATCCAGGGCTCCAGAAGGCGCCACGTGGCACCATCCAGCCCGATGACGACGGTATTGGGCATGACACTGGTAGGAGGGCCACAGCGGGTAAAGATATGCAGCGGCTTCGAACGACACGGTAACAATACACCGAATACGAGCGACAATCAGGCGCCGGCTACCTACTCGACGGTCTCAATCCCGTCGAGTAACGCCTCGACGTCGACGCGCTCGGACAGTAACTCCGACATTACTTCGACTGTCCGCTCGTCGCGCGTCCGTCCGGATCTGACGATCGATTCGGCCCGTTCGATGGCGGTTAACGAGTCGGTGTTGACGGCCAACACCGGTTTTCCTTCCTCTTCGGCGTTGCCCAGTACGGCGCTCGAGGGACGATGCCCGCCGGTGAGGATGAGACACTTGACGCCGGGGGCTTCGATCGCCGCAGCGTGGATGTCCGATCGGTCGCCCCCGGTGATAACCGCCGCATCCCGCGCACGTCGGAAGAATCGAAGCGCCTCGTCGCCGCCCATCGCACCGACGACGAACCGCTCGACGAATCCCTCAGTCGGTACGTCGGTGAGGACGTTCGCGCCGAGTTCGGACGCGAGTTCGCCGACCGTAACCCCAGCAAGCTCTCGCTTTCGGGGGATCGCACCGAGAACTGAGACGCCGCGGCTTTCCAAGAACGGAATGACGTCCGTGTCCAGATCGTCGAACGCGGACTCGGAGACCCGATTGAACACCACGCCCGCGAGTCGATCGCCAACGTCTTCGACGGCGGCCAACACGTCGTCGAGGTCCGCCGGTTGGGTATATTCGGCAACCAACAGTACGGACGCGTCCAGAAGGTCCGCCACGTCCGGGTCGGTCAATCCGACGATCCCACCGGTCGACAGCGAGCCACCGCCTTCGATCACCATCAGATCGGTGTCGGCCGACAGCGAGTCGAACTCCGATCGAATGCGCGCACGGAGTTCCTCGGGGTCTTCCCGGCCCCGGATCGCCCCGTCGATGAACGTCGGCGAGTAGACGATCGGTTCCAGTTCGTGCATCTCCGCGTCCAGTCCCAACAGCTCGCGGGCGAGCATCGGGTCCTGATCGAGGGTCTTGCCGACGTTGCTTTGCAGGCGAGTCCCCTTCGGTTTCATGTATCCGACCGCGTGCCCGCGTTCCTGTGCGATCGTCGCGAGCGCCAGCGCGATCGCGGTCTTTCCGGTGCTTTCGTTCGTTGCGGTGACGAGTAGGGGTTTCATAGGCTTTCTGGGTCAACGGTGAGTCTGATGTCGACGGCTTCGACGCCGTCGGGCAGTGCGACGAGCGGGTTGATGTCTAACTCGACGATCGCCGGGAAGTCCGAAACGAGCTGTGAGAGCCGCTGGATCGTCTCGACGATTCCGTCGACGTCGACGGGATCGCGGCCCCGCGCGCCACGGAGCAGCGGGGCGGCGTTGATCTCTGCTGTCATCGCCGTCGCCTCGGATTCGGACACCGGTGCGACGCGGAACGTCGTGTCCTCCAGCACCTCGACGAAGATGCCGCCGAGACCGAACATCACGAGCGGACCGAACTGCGGATCGCGGTTCATTCCGACGATCGTTTCGACGCCCGCATCGAGGTCGATCAGTTCCTGGATCTGCACGCCGAGGACGTCCGCCTCCGGCTGGTAGTTTCGCGCGCGGGTGATCAGGTCCTCGTAGGCGTCGGCGACAGCTTCGATTTCGACGCCGACTTTCACCCCGCCGATGTCGGATTTGTGCAGGATGTCCGGGCTGACGATCTTCATCACGACCGGACCGTCGATCGACGCGGCGACCGACCGGGCGTCGTCTGGATCGTCGACGATCTCCCCGTGGGGGATCGATATCCCGTACGCGTCGAGCAGTCCCATCGCTTCGACGCCCAGTCGGTTGTCCCCGCGGGCCTCGACGCGTTCGAGTATTTCGCGGGCGCGTTCGCGATCGACGTCGAATTCGGTGGGCGGGTCGTACGTCCGGGACTGGACCTCACTGTACCGCTGGAGGGCGTCGAGCGCGTCGATCGCCCGCGAGGGGTCGAAGTAGTTCGGGATTCCCGCCTCGCGGAGGACGTCCGCCGCAGCCTCGACCCGGCCACCACCCATGAAGCAGGCGGCGATCGGCTTGCCGTGTTTCTCGCGCATCCGAACGGTCGCTTCGGCGAGTTCCTCGTACTCGAGTACCGCTGTCGGACACGAAAGTACGAGCGCCATCCCGACGTTCTCGTCGGCCAACGCGATGTCGATCGCCTCGGTGAACCGATCGATGTCGGCGTCGCCGACGATGTCGACCGGGTTGTAGATGTTGCCTCCCTCCGGAAGCCGCTCGGAGAACGCATCCAAGGTCTCGCGACTGAACGACGCCATCGACAACCCCGAATCGCCGACCGCGTCGGTCGACATGACGCCCGGCCCGCCGGCGTTTGTGACGATCGCCACGTCGGACGTGTCGGGCAGCGGCTGGTTTTCGAGCATCTGTGCGGCGTCGAAAAGCTCCTGGACGGATTCGGCTCTGAGGACGCCCGCCTGATCGAGTCCGACCTCGTAGGCCTGCTCGCTGCCGGCTAACGTGCCGGTGTGAGAGGATGCCGCCTGTGCGCCGGCGTCGGTCCGGCCGGATTTCACGAGGACGATCGGCGTCTCGGAGGTGACCGCTCGGGCGGTGTCGATGAACCGTCGGCCGTCGGAGATGCCCTCCAGATAGCCGATGACGACGTCGGTGTCATCGTCGTCACCCCAGTAGTCGACGAAGTCCGTCTCGTCGAGAACCGCCTTGTTGCCGAGCGAGACGACGTCTTTGAACCCCACGTCCTGGTCGTTCGCCCAGTCGAGAACGGCGGTGATGAACGCCCCCGACTGGCTCATAAACGACATGTCGCCAGGGATGGCGTTGTCCGGGCCGAACGTCGCGTTCATTCCGACCGTCGTAGACATGATCCCCAGGCTGTTCGGGCCGACGACGTTGAGGTCGTACCGATCGGCGATGTCGCGAAGTTGTTGTTCGCGAGAGGCTCCCTCACCCCCGGTTTCGCCGAACCCCGCGGTGATGATGACGACGTTCTCGACGCCGCATTCGCCGGCCGCCTCGACGGCTTCGAGCGCGATCGTCGCCGGAACGACGATCACGGCCACGTCGGCGTCGGCGTCGGCGATCTCGTCCACGCAGGGGCGGCCCAACACGTCGTCGTAGTTCGGGTTCACCGGCACGACGGTCCCCTCGAAGTCCTCCAGCAGGTTCGAAGTGACCGCGCGACCGATCGAACCCGCACGCTCGGTCGCACCGACGACCGCGATGCGATCGGGTGCGAACAACTCGGTTAGGGTTCCCATCAGCGGAAGTTTCCTCGCGAATACGCATAAAGTGCGGTGTGATTGCTGTGCCGCGGGAGCCGTTCACCCACCGCTCGGCGCGGTATGAAACCGGCGGTGTTCGAGGCAATCTCGATCGTCCCGATCAGCCGACCGATATCGAGGCGACTCCGCGATCGGAGAGGACGATCGCGGCGAGGTAACACAGGATCGCCAACATGACGATCGACCCGCCCGCCGGAAGTCCGGCTTGGTGGGCCCCGAGGATCCCGACGATCACCGAAAACTCGCCCACGAGGATCGAGACGTACACCGCCTCCCGAAAGCTCGTTGCGATCTGCGAAGCCGCGGCGACGGGTACGACGAGCATCGCCGCAACGAGGATCACCCCGAGGATTTGCATCGCCCCGACGACGACGAGCGCCGTCAGCACCACCAGAAGCGAATTGTACAGCGAGACGTTAAGCTGGGCGACTCTCGCCGCCTGTTCGTCGAACGTGATGAACAACAGCTGTTTGTACTGCGTCCCGACGATCGCGAGGACGATCGCACTCAAAAACAGCATCATCGTTCCGCCGGTGGGGTGGACGACGCTGACGTTGCCGAAGAGGACGCCCTCGATCGAGATTCCCGTCAGCCCACCGCCGTAGCTGATGACGAGCGTCCCGAGTGCAAAACTCCCGCTCAACATGATCGCGATCGGCACGTCCCCGTAGGAGCTGGCTCGATCGGCCAGATACTGCACGAGGAACGCACCGAGCACCGCGACGAGGAGTGCGGGGACGAGATAGTTCGTCTGGATGCCGGTTGCAGAACTCACGAGCAGGCCGATCGCCACACCAGCGAAGGCGGTGTGTGCGAGCGTTTCGCCGATCAGCGCCATCTCCCGGTGGACGATGTACATGCCGATGAGCGGGCCGACGATCCCGATGAGCGAGCCGATCGCGATCATCCGCCACCCGAACCGGAACGACAGGAGGTTGATCCCCGTTCGATCTGCCACCAGCTGTCCGCCCGCGACGTACAGCCCGGCGACGCCGCCGTCGGTCAGACCGTACGCGAGCAGGGTGTCGCTGACGAGGAACGCAGAGAGCACCGCAACCAACCCGAAGACTGCGACAGTCCCGGCTTTGAGTATCCGAACTCGTGGAGTGTCGTCTCGCATGGATCAGGTGTAAATCGGGTACGTCATTGCGTGTTCAGTGGTGATGGTGGACCACCCGACCGGAGGCACCGTACGCGTCGGCGAGCGCGTCGCTTTCGACGAAGGATTCGACGTCCCCGTGGTGGTACAGTTCGCGGTTGATACAGGCGATGCGAGTCGCGCGATCGGTGACGACGCCGATGTCGTGTTCGATCAGAACGATCGTGATCCCTTGGTCGTTGAGCTGGTCTAAGAGCCCGTAGAACTCGTCTCTCGATTCGGCGTCGACGCCGACCGTCGGCTCGTCCAACGCGAGGAGGTCGGCTTCCGAGGCCAGCGCGCGGGCGATATACGCCCGCTGTCGCTGGCCGCCGGACAGGGCGCTGATTCGCCGGCCACCGAGGTCGCCGATGTTCACCGTTTCGAGCGCGTCGTCGACGATGTCGTGGTCGGCCGCCGACAGCCGCCGCGATCCGACGTGTGCGAATCGGCCCATCTCGACAACCTCTCGAACCGTCACCGGCATGCTGGAGCCCCTGTTCGTCGACTGCTGGGAGACGTAGCCGATCCGGTGACCGTCCTCGAAGTCGTCGATCGGCTCGCCGAACAGCTCGACCGATCCGCGGTCAGGTTCGATGAGCCCCAACATTATGTGCAACAGCGTGGTCTTGCCCGATCCGTTCGGGCCGATCAGACCGAGGAATTCGCCGGCTTCGACGGCGATCGAGACGTCACTCACGGCGGGGGTGTCCCCGTAGGCGAACGAGACGTCCTCGAGTGTGATCACGTCAGTCACTAGTATGCGTCGAGTGCAGATTCCAGCGCGGGAAGGTTAATCTCTTCCATCTGTTCGATGTATCCCCACCCGTTTTCGTTCCACTCGGGGGTCGTCCCTTCGGCGGGCGTCATGGCGACGACCTCCTCGGCGTCGCTTTCTGCGACGATCTGCTGGGCGAGCGTGTCCGAATCGAAGACATCGTAGGCGACGTATTGGACGCCGCGGCCGTTCACGAGGTCGATCGTGTCGATTATTTCGGCGGTCGTCGCCTCGTCCTGCGGAGAGACGCCCTGTGGGGAGTGGATGTCGAAATCGTAGCGGGCCGAAAGATACTGAAAGGAGTCGTGACCGGCAAAGACGAGCGTGTCGTTGTTGCGGTTCGAAAGTGTCGCTTCGATCGTCTCGTGGAGCGATTGCAGTTCCGAAACGTACGCCTCGGCGTTCTCGTGGTACGCCGCCGCGTTGTCCGGGTCGGCCTCCGCGAGGCCGTCGGCGATCGTCTCCACGCACGACTGGGCGAGTACGGGATCGACCCACACGTGCGGATCGTAGGTTCCGTGGTCGTGATCGTCCTCCTCGTGATCGTCCTCCTCGTGATCGTCTTCTTCGTGATCGTCCTCCTCGTGATCGTCCTCTTCGTGATCGTCTTCTTCGTGATCGTCTTCTTCGTGATCGTCCTCCTCGTGATCTCGGATATCGAGCCCCTCTAGGGCGTCGATCGTCACGACGTCGGCGTCTTCACCGTCAATCGATTCGACGAGCTTCTGTGCCCAGCGAAACTCCGGGATGTCGAGGTATACAAAGACGTCCGATTCGGCGACCTGCGTCTGCAAGTCGGCTGTCGGCTCCCAACCGTGGCCGACCTCGCCAGCCGGTACGGGGTTGACGACGTCCATGTGGTCGCCGGCTACGTGCTGCGTCCAGTCTGCGAGCGTAAAGAAGGCTGCATAGCCGCCGCGACCCGCAGGAGCCTCTAACTCACCGTTCGTCCCGGCGCTCGAACCGTCCGATCCGTTCCCGAGGCAACCGGCGAGCAGGGCCGCACTTACTGCCCCTGTGCCGCGTAGAACCCTCCGTCGGGTGCTTCTCATACTACACCGTACCGGCGTGGAATACAAAAGTATTGTTATCTTCAGACCTTTTTTTAATAATAAAGATTGGTTGTAGATCCAGTATTATTAATCACTCAGTGACGTCGACGACCTCGGCGTTCGCAAGCGTTCGGAGTCGCTTGGGGTCGATCGGGAACACGGTCGTCGGCGTGCCGGCGGCCCCATAGACGGTCTCGTAGTCCAACAGGTCGGGATCGAAAATCGTCGGCAGATCCGACTCGTGGCAAAGCGGCGGGACGCCGCCGATGCTCCAGCCGACCGTCTCGCGGATCGATTCGGGATCCGCCATACTGACGGACCCGTCAGAGTGTCCCACGTGCGCGGCGATCGCATCCACGTCGACCCTGTTGGCCCCGCTCGTTATCGCGACTATCAACTCGCCGTCGGCATCGAGCACGATGCTGCTTGCGATCTGGCCGACGTCACAGCCGATCGCCTCGGCCGCGTCTGCGGCCGTTTTCGTCCCTTCCGGGAACTCCACGACCTCGAGTTCGATCCCGTATCGCGTTTCGGCACGATCGATAAACGACCTGGCTCGCGCGTGCATACGTCCGGAACTATTCGGCCGGGGTCATATACCATTCGTACGCACCCGCTGGCGAGTTGGGATTCCAGACGACCCAATTCCGACAGTATATCATCGACGGATCGACAATGGTGGCGCAATGAACGTCGAGGTCAAGCTGTTCGCCACGTTTCGGGACCTGGTCGGATCGCGGTCCGTTCGAGTCGAACTCCCATCGGGGGCGACCGTCAGCACGGTTCTCGCGTCGTTGGAGGATCGATACCCCGATCTCGAGGGGGCGCTCCTCGAAGGTGACGGCGACACGACAGACGCGATCACGGTGCTCCGAAACGGCCGTCACGTCGACCACTTCGACGGGACGGCGACGCGCCTCGAACCCGGCGACGTCATCTCGGTAACGCCGCCGCTTGCCGGTGGTGACGGCCGATCGATCGGCGCGTGATTCACTGAAACCGATCGGAACCCACCATCCGACGGACCGAGCTTGCGGAGGAATTGGCCGGCTACGAAACCGACAGTGTCGACGCCGGGAAAGTGATCTGAAGAACCACGTGACTCCCTCATTACGGACTGTCAAAACCGATATCGAAACCGCCGGACGCAGGCTGTGGTCGGAGGATCGAGGCTGGATACTCCTCGCGATCAGTGCCGGATGGGCGCTGTCGATCGGCGTCCGGTTCGTCTACCCCGCGCTCGTCCCGTTCATCCAGTCGACGTTCGGGATCGGCCTGTCGACGACCGGCTTGCTTTTGACACTGCTTTGGGGCGCGTACGCAGTCGGCCACGTCCCCGGCGGGGTGCTCGGCGATCGAATCGGCGAAGGGAACGTCCTCGTGTTGAGCACGCTCGTTTCTGCCGCCGCAGTGGTGGTGGTCAGCACGTCGGTGACGGTCCAGATGTTGTTCGCCGGGACGGTGGCGTTCGGCCTTGCGACCGCGCTGTACGGGCCGACCCGCTTTACGGTGTTCACGGACATCTATCCGAACCGAGCGGGGTCGGCGATCGGGCTGACGATGGCCGCCGGGAACGTCGGCAACACCGCCTTTCCCGTCCTCGCGGCCGTGATCGCGACGTACCTCACGTGGCGACACGGCGTTGCGGTCTTCGTCCCCGCGTTCGTGGCCGTGGGGATCGTGCTTCGGTTGACAGTCCCGAAACGCACGTCGACCCGATCGAGCGCCGTCGGAGCGTTCTCGCGGGAGACGCTCTCACAAATTCGCTCTGGGATCACAGCGAACGGAATTCCGCTCATCGTGACGATACAGGTCAGCATCTCGTTCGTGATACAGGGCTTCTCCTCGTTCTACCCGACGTACCTGACGAGTGTGAAGGGGTTGTCCCCGGGCGTGGCTGCGACCGTGTTCGGGCTGTTCTTCGCGCTGGGTGCCGTGATCACGCCGATTTCGGGGGGGTTGATGGATCGATTCGGCACGCGGGTGACGCTACTGTTCTTCCTCGGCGGCACCGTGACGGCGCTTTGGCTGCTCCCGTTCACACACGGTCTCGTCCCGCTCGTGGGCGTGACGGTTCTGTTCAGCGCGTGGAACGGATGTGGCGTCGTCACGCAGACGTACATCGCCGATTCGCTCCCAAGCGACGTGCAGGGGACCGGTCTGGGCACGCTCAAAGCGGGGTGGATGATTCTCGGCGCGACGGCACCGTTGCTAATGGGACTCCTCGGAGACGTCGGCTACTTCGACGAGGCGTTCTTGCTTTTGGCAATCGTCGCGAGTGCGGGGCTCGCGCTTGCGGTCAGTCGACTGTGACAGGTCGATCCCGTGCGGTGCGTCTGTATTCGAACAGCGGACGTTACGGCGCGAACTCCGCCATGTCCAGCCGTTCGAGCGTCTCTTCGCGTGGAACGCCCCGATCGTCCCACCCGCGGAACGCGTAGTACTCCGTCAGCATCCGATCGAGTTCGTCGGGCGGACAGTACATCCCCTCGGAGGGTCCCTCGGGGATCGGCTCGGTCATGACTCGTTCCGAAAGCGTGTCGGTCTCGCGGCTGGCGACGCCCCGTTCGACGTTGATCACCCGTTCGAGGGTGTAGACGCGTTCGCCGATCGCCTCGACGTCCTCGACCGTCAGGTCCCACCCGGTCGCGCTGTTGATCGCGTCGCGGTAGTTCTCGTTGAGGCGTTTCCCCCAGCCACCCTCGCTCACGAACCGACACTGGGTGAGCGAGTCGCCGAGCGCGGTGAAGTGCTGGGATCTCGCGGCGAACTCGGCGGTTCCCTCCGTCGTCTCGTCGTATTCGCCGTCGTACTGCCTTGTGGGACGAGTGTCGTGGTGGGATCCCCCGCGGGTCGAGGTTGCATAGCCGATACTCATTCCCTTCAGCCCTCGCGGGGAGTGAGCGGCGAACTCGAGGCCTTTCGAGCCGTGGAGGTACGAGCTCGCCTCGCCGCCGATCGACTCGGCGAGCCTGAAGGACCCCTCAGCGAGTTCGTCGCCGAACCCCTCCCTGTGGGCGGTTTGCGTCGCGAGTTCGACCAGCCCGTCGCTGTCGCCAAACGCGAGGTGCGGCGACGCGTCCTCGTCGATGAGCCCCGCCTCGTAGCACTCCCGGGCGAACGCGACGGTCACGCCCCAACTGATCGTGTCGAGGCCGAGCCGATCGCACAGGTCGTTCGCCTTCATCACCCGCTCGATGTCGAACACCTCGGGCATCGTCGCCGTGGCGAAGAGGCTCTCGAACTCCGGGATTTTCGCTTCGGTGATCCCCTCCGACTGCACGGAGACGTGCTTTCCACAGCGCACCACACAGTTTGCACACGTGGTGTCTTCGGTCACGTATTCTGCCCGCAACGTCTCACCGCTGATCGCGTCGGCGTCGGAGGCGTCGAACTGCTCGCGCTGGTTGTTCTGAGTTCCCAGTTTGCCCATCTCGTTGATGGGGGTAACGAGGCCGCTCGTCCCGTACTCCTGTAGCATCTCGGTTCCCTCCATGAGCGTCGATATACGGCTACCGGCGAGCGATCGAAGGCCGTCCTCGTCGGCGATCGACGGCGTGAAGTCGCCCTCCCGGATCGCGACCGCCTTGAGGTTCTTCGAGCCGAACACCGCGCCCATGCCGCCGCGTCCGGCGACGCCCTCGCGGATCTTCGATTCGTGGAGCAAACACGCGTACCGGACCTGGTTCTCCCCGGCGGGACCGGCGGCGATGACGTGCGTGTCGTGGCCGACGCCCTCGCGATCGCGGATCGCCTGACAGGTTTCGTAGGTGTCTGCACCCGCAAGCTCCGCGGCGGGTTCGAGCGACGCGCCGTCCGCGTCGATGCGCAGGTAGGACGGTTCGTCCGCCGCGCCGCTGATCGCGATCGCCTCGAAGCCGATCGACTTTTGGGCTCTCGGGAACGTCCCGCCGAAGGTGCTGTCGAAAAAGCCGTTCGTCATCGGGCTGATCGAGGCGGCGATACCGCGGCTCGTGCTCTGAAACGGCGTGAGGTTCATCGGCCCGACGGCGAAGACGACGACGTTCTCGGGGTCGAACGGATCCGCATCCGTCGGAACGCAG
>JBNJFV010000010.1:23503-29933 GCA_051747145.1 Halobacteriota archaeon | reverse complement strand
CTTGAACGGCTGTGAACTTACGAAGGGTTAAATATCCCGATGACATGTCTACTGGTATGTCAGAGGCACAAACAATCACTGACAGTACCGGGGTTATTCGGGAGTTGACGGCGTTTCAGCAGAACATTCTGACCATTCTCGCAGAAGAACCGCGATACGGGCTCGCAATCAAACGGGAACTGGAGGCGTACTACGGCTCGGAAGTGAACCACGGGCGGTTGTACCCGAACCTTGACGACCTCGTCGAACTCGGACTCGTCGCGAAATCCGAACTCGACAAACGAACGAACCAGTACGAACTGACCGACGCGGGCGTCGACGCTCTGTTGAACCAGTTCGAATGGCAGCTATCGAAGTTCGTCACGGACGCAGACCGGGCAGCCGACATTCGCTCGCTCCTCGAGGAGTAGGCCGTCGAACCGCTTTTTTCTGGATCGATCGTCGATCGTCGAACCGGGTATCGACGGTGACGACTGTCTGTACCACACCGACGGTGACGACTACAAAACGAGTTCCGACGGCGACGACACCGAGATCAGGTTTCGAAGAGCATCGATCGCGACGTTACGAACGAGAGTCGACGCGGTCGGGATACGGTTCGCCAGCGGCTTCGAACGCGAGTTCGATCGATCGTTCGACCTGTTCGCGTTGGCGATCGGACGGCCACGCGTTCCGCCGATAGTAATCGTCGAAAAACTCCGCGAGCTGGTCTGCCGTCGCGGTTTCGAGGTGCTGGAGGTAGTGGTTGCCCATGAAGTCGGCGAACGCGCGGACGTTCGCGGTGTGCGGTGGCCCGTGTGACTCGTCGACGACCGCGACGATCGACGCGTTGTGCGCTTCGACGGACGCGTAGTCGTCGCCTCCCTGGGGAGTCAGGGGAACCTCCACCGCCCGATCGGTGTCTTCGACCCGATCGAACTGGACGATTCCGTCTTCGACCCATTCGTCGGGGTACAAGACCAGGGTGTCGTCGGCGTCCCTGATCCGGGCTGCGTACCCGTACTCGGTGACAGTCGATTCGCGTTCGATCCGGTAGACGGCCGATTCATCCGGGTCGACCGCGTTTCGAGCCAGGCGGCTCAGCCGTTCGGCCTCGGCTATCACGTCCGGTGGAAGTTCCCCGTCCGCGTCGGAGTCGGTGTCTCCGTCGGAGTCGATGTCGATGTCGATGTTGGCGTTATCCCTCATCGAGTGCCTCGTTCGCCAGATTGTCGGCGCGTTCGTTTATCTCCCGCGGTACGTGGGCGATCGACCACCGATCGAACGACGACAGAAGCTCGCGTACCCGGACCCGCCGCTCGCGAAGTTGTGGGTCGTTCGTGCGCCACTCGCCGCGAACCTGTTTGACGATGAGCTGTGAGTCGCCGCGGAGTTCGACCTCCTCGAGACCGTAGTCGCGTGCGGCTTCGAGCGCGGTGATGAGCGCCTCGTATTCGGCCTGATTGTTCGTACACCGGCCGATCCGACGACCGCCCTCAGCGACGATGCCCTCGTCGGTGACGATCACCCAGCCGATCGCGGCCGGGCCGGGGTTGCCACGGCTCGCCCCGTCGAAGTAGACGTACCCACGGCCGCCGCCCTCCCGTAGGAGGTGCGTGAGGTCGTCGGGAGCGGCTCCCTGTACGACGACCGTCGAATCGTAGGCGACCGCTACCGCGTCGCCCCGCTCGGCGCGCCACCGTTCGTGTGGCGTATTGCCCTCCGAAATCGAGACGCCCGCCTGCCGCAACCGATCGGCGGCGAGATCCGGATCGATGTCGATCGTCGGCATAGATTCCCCTCGTGCATACCGCCTCAAAGCTTGTTCGTTCCACCGACGGTGCGGATCGTCGGGTCGAACTCGAACCGGACGTGCGGCGAGGTTTTAAGTGGTAGCCGAAAGATAATATATAAATGCGATGAAACGGTCTACCCGCCAGCGGGGGCACCGATCGACGGAGACGAGCGAGGGGAACCCAAAAACCGCGGACGCTTCGGCGACCGAGACGGAAGCAACCGCGGAGACGGGAGCTGAACCGGGAACGAAAGCAAAAGCGGTGGATCCCGACGAGGTAGATCCCGACGAGATCGACCCCGAGGAGCTAGTCCGGACGGCCGACGGCGAACTCATTCACGAGGAGACCGGATTGATCATCGAGGAGGATCAGATCGATCGCGGGCCCGAATGGCGCGCGTTCACGCATTCGGAACGACAGAGCAAATCACGCGTGGGCGCGCCGACGACGAAGACGATGCACGACAAGGGGTTGACGACGACGATCGACTGGAAGGACAAAGACGCCTACGGTCGGTCGATCTCCTCGAAGAAGCGAAGCCAGATGCACCGGCTGCGAAAGTGGCAAGAACGAATTCGGACGAAGGACGCCGGCGAGCGGAACCTGCAGTTCGCACTCAGCGAGATCGATCGGATGGCGTCGGCGCTCGGCGTTCCGCGATCGGTCCGGGAGGTCGCCTCGGTGATCTATCGACGCGCGCTCAACGAGGACCTCATCCGCGGGCGGTCTATCGAGGGCGTCTCGACCGCGGCGCTGTATGCGGCGTGCAGGAAGGAGGGAATTCCCCGAAGCCTCGAGGAGATCTCGGAAGTCTCGCGCGTCGAGCGAAAGGAGATCGGTCGGACGTACCGGTACATTTCACAGGAACTGGGCTTGGAGATGCGGCCGGTCGATCCGAAAAAGTACGTTCCGCGGTTCTGTTCGGAGCTACAACTGTCCGAGGAGGTCCAATCGAAGGCCAAAGAGATCATCGACACGACCGCCGAAGAAGGGTTGCTGTCGGGGAAATCTCCCACCGGGTTTGCCGCGGCGGCGATCTACGCGGCGTCGTTGCTCTGCAATCAAAAAAAGACCCAGCGGGAGGTCGCAGCCGTCGCCCAGGTGACGGAAGTGACGATCCGAAATCGGTATCAAGAACAGATCGAGGCGATGGGCATTCACGCCTGAACAGTTCGATGCTGCTGGCAACGGGCTGACGCGCGCAGCCGATCGAACCGAGGGGAGGTGACGAATATCCTATCGAACCGCCGGGAAGTGACGAATATTCGATCGCGGGTACGACGGCCGATCGACGCACGGATACGGCCCACACCGACCGAAAACGTTCTTGAGCGCGCACACCGTAGGACAGCCGAATGCGCCTGGACGAGTTTATCGAACTCGAAATCGACGAACGAGCCGAGCGGCGGCGGCTCGCAGCGGAGAAATCCTACGAGATCGTCGATCGACTCGAGGAGTTCCAGGGCCGGTTCGACGAAGTCGTTCAGGGAACAGACGTGTTCGGAAGCGTCTCCCCGTCGATCTTCGTCGGCCGATCGAACTATCCAACCGTCTCGACGGGGATCCTCTCGCCCGTCGGCAACGAGGCCGACGCCGCGCGGTTCGAAACCAGCGCAGACTGGTACGAGGAACGCGTAACCATACGCGAGGTCTTTCAGCGCCGAAGCGGGCTGTTGAACTCGAACCAGTCGGCTCCGGTCGACGTGAACGTGCACGACGCGTGGAACGGGTTTTTGGGCGTCCAGCGGGAGGTGGCGATCGCCGATCGACCCGTTCAGGTCGAAATCGGCCTCGAGGAACCGCCGGACGTCGACTTCGACGTGACGGGCGCAGACGTCGCGACCCCGACCGGGCCGCGAGCGCGGGCCCGCGAAGCCGCCCTCGGGGAGAACCCCCACGTGCCACGGGCGATCGAGAAGACGCTCGAAGACGACGACTGGGCCGCACAGGGGGCGATGAACTACCTCTACTCGCGAGGGTTCGACGTGTACGACATCAACACGATCCTGTCGGCGGGCGCGCTCGGACAGGGCGAAAATCGTCGGCTCGTCCCGACGCGATGGTCGATCACCGCCGTCGACGACACGATCGGACAGTTCCTCCGCGGGCGGACGTGGGACGCTCGATCGATCGACGGCGTCGAAGTTCGTCGAAACGAATACCTCGGGAACGCCTTCTGGGTGATCCTCGCGCCGGGGTCCTGGGAGTTCGAGTTAGTCGAACTGAAAGCGCCCGGGAGCGTCTGGAACCCGCGACCGGAGGCGGGCGTGTGGATCGGCTCCGACTACGAGGGGACGGACGGTCGAACCGCGTACGTCGAAGAGACAGCCGGCGCGTACTACGCCTCGCGACTTGCGGTGTTAGAACACCTCGAATCGATCGACCGGCAAGCGAAAGTGCTCGTGATCAGACACGTGTCGGACGACTACTGGGGGCCGGTCGGCGTCTGGCAGGTCCGAGAGGCGATCCGACACGCCTTCGAGGGGCCACACGGCGAGGCGGAAACGTTCGGCGACGCCGTCAGGGAGGTCGCAACGCACGTTCCGGTGTCGATGGCCGACCTCCGTCGGAAATCGACCATGGTGTCGGGGTTACAGACGGCGCTGGGCGACTTTCTGTAGTGCGTCGAATCGGACGCGGCGACGGTCCGGTGAGCCGATCAAAAACCGCGACGGTCCGGTGAGCCGATCGGAACGACGATCACTCGTCTAAGCGATCGAAAACGGCGTCGACCATCCGGCCCGTGTCTTCGATGATTGCGTCCATTTCCGCCTCGTCGGTCGCCAGCCCGAGCAGCCGAGCGATCTTCATGATGCTCACGTGGTAGACGACCTGCTCGCCGGGGGCTTTCTCCCAGATCACGACGTTACAGGGAAACAGCCCGCCGATCCGGTTGTCGGTCGCAGAGAGCGCCCGATCGGCCATCGCCGGATTACACGCACCGAGTACGTAGTAGGGGTCCCTGTCGGCGTCGACTTTCTCGTTTAGCAGCTCCGAGGGAGAAAACTCGACCGGGATGCCGAATCCCTCGTCGTCGCAGACGGTGCGCACGCGTTCGATCGCCGATTCGTGGTCCATTTCGAGCGTGACCTGCGTTTCCCCGTACGCGTCGGGGTCGATCGCTGCGGGGTCGATCGGGAGCGTCATGTGGCGTACTCGGTCGTCCACACCGAAAAACCCGCGGGAGTCGGCAGTTACTCCTCGGTGAGAACCGGTCCCGTCCCGGCCGCCGCAGAAACCGCCTCGAGGAAGCGCTGTCGGCGGTCGAAGTACGTCGTCTCGACGTCGTCCAACAGCGTTTCGAGGTCGATCGCACCTTCGGGCGTTCGAATCTCGCTGTCGCCTTCCTGTGCGAGGATCTCGCTTTTGGCGGCCGGCCACGTGAGCCGGGAGGCGATCCGGGCGAGGGGCGCACCCTCGACGGCGTGTCCCTCCCCGAGTTCGACTACGGGTTCGTCCTCGGCCTCGTCGTCTGACATGCCCGACCGTTCGGAAGGCGGAAGGGTAATCTTTTCGAAGCGGTCGTGCGCCGGCCGATCGAACTGACCAGATGCTGTCAGCTATCCATACTATCGTCTGACGTACTGTTTTGTATCGGGGGTTCATAGCACGCCACATGACTAGTCTCTCGGAGGCGTATCACGGGGACGCCGCGACGCGGGCCGGAAACCGGCGACTCGTCCTCGGATTCGGACTGTTCTCCACCGGGGTGCTTCTCGTCGTCGCGGGGATCCTCGTCGCCGGTACCGAATTGCTTCTCTCGCGTGGCTACGGGCTGGGTGACGTCCGGCTCTACGGTGGGATTCTCGGCGGCCTCGGCGTGCCGGCCGTGTTCCTCGGCATATTCAGCGTCCTGCCGGCGAGCAGGAACACGCGTGCGGCAGCACTCGTCGGCGCGTCGCTTGCAATCTTCGGCGTCGCGCTGTTCGCACACGCGTACCCGTGTCAGTGGATCGGCAACACCTGCTCGATCGAGGCGGTCGATCTCACGCTCCCGACCGCGGGAATCTACTCGCTTGGCATCATCACGACGTTCTGGTGTCTGTTCACCGGCGTCGTCAACTTCAAAACCCGCAACGATCCCGGTGGGACCGTCAAGATGAACGTCACCCGACGCGGGGAGACCCGCGTCGTCGAGGTGGAGAAGCCGAGTGGCGGCTTCGGTGGGATCGGCCTGTTCGGGACCGAACCGGACGGCGAGGTCGAAACGCAGACGAACACGATCGGATCGACCGCGAGCGACGGCGGCGACGCCGGGACGGCGATACGATCGCCGCTCGATGCGTCGACGGCTCACCGACGGACGACGGACACGACCACGACCACGACCACGAGCGCGACCGTCGACACCGTCGGTGGCGGAACCGTAAACACCGCCTCAACGACCACCGACGAGCAAACGAGGGGAGCCGATCGGTCCGGGGCGGCTACCGCTGACGACGCCGTCGTCGAGTACCGGTCGGACTCGCGGCTGAACGCCGACGCGCCGATCGATCGATACTGCGGGAGCTGCGAGCACTTCCAGTACGTCCGCACCGACGAGGGGATTCAGCCGTACTGCGGCTACCATTCGGGCCTGATGGAGAACATGGACGCGTGCGAGCAGTGGTCGAAACGCTGACCACTCGATCGAATCTTCCAAACGAATCACCCGA
>JBNJFV010000010.1:17599-23403 GCA_051747145.1 Halobacteriota archaeon | reverse complement strand
ACTGCGGCTACCATTCGGGCCTGATGGAGAACATGGACGCGTGCGAGCAGTGGTCGAAACGCTGACCACTCGATCGAATCTTCCAAACGAATCACCCGATCGAATCATCCGAGCTGCTCACCCGAACGAATCATCCGAGCTGCTCACCCGAACGAATCATCCGAGCTGCTCACCCGATCGGATCATCCGAGCTGCTCACTCGGTCGTCGTCTCGACGTCGGCGATTCGATCGGCGACCGCATCCCAGTGGGAGCCTTTCCAGTACAACTGGCCACATTCGAGACAGCGGTAGAGCCGTCGATCGTCGGGGACGTGTTCTGGCGGGGGATTCGTTGACGTATCGGAGTCTTCGTCGAACGTCGCGAGCCGTCCGTTGCACGTGCTACAGCGCCGCGGCTCCGAGGGGAGCGAGAGATCGACGCCTGCAGCCGCCAGTTCCGCGAGCTGCCCGTCAATCGCCCGCGAAGTGAGCACCACCGCCCCGTCGGTTCGCCGGGCGAGCGATCGATCGCGAGTGACGAGCGTCCGGTTCTCGCGTTCGGCGATCGCCCTGAGTCGATCGTCCGCTTCAGCGTCCCGCTCGAGGGCGTAGGCCGTGTCGTACCCGCACATCCGGAGGTACGTGACGAGCGTGCCGAGCATCGCATCGAGGAGGAATCGATCGCGTCGATCCCGAGCGCGTGGGTCGGACATGGGCCGGTCAGTGCAACTCCGACCGAAGGTCCGAGGGCGAAAGACAGTTCAACACGTCCGCCGTCTCGGCCCAGCCGCGACGCGCCGTGTAGACGCCGTATCGAACGTTGTCGAACGACCCCGGACCGTGGGCGTCGGTATTTATCGCGATCTGTGCCCCCGCCTCGACGGCGGCTCTGACCGCCTCGCCGTTGAGATCGAGCCGCGCGGGATTCGCGTTGACCTCCAGGGCGGTGTCGTGGGCGGCGGCGTGCTCGGCGAGTCTGACGAAGTCGAGGTCGAGGCCCTCCCGGCTGTTGATGAGTCGGCCGGTCGGGTGGCCGATGATGTCGACGAACGGATGCTCGATCGCTCTGCAGAGCCGCTTTGTCGCGGCGGCGCCGTCGGCGTCGAGGCCGCTGTGTGGGGAGGCGACGACGATGTCCAGTTCCGCGAGGACGTCGTCGGACGTGGAGAGGTCGCCGTCGGCGTCGACGTTCGTCTCCACGCCGGCGAGCACGTCGATCGACGCGTCCGCCCGCACGGTCTCGATCGCGTCGATCTGGTCCCGAAGGTCGTCCGCCGAGAGGCCGACCCCCTCGACGATGCCGGGACCGCTGGCGTGGTCTGTGATGC
This sequence comes from Halobacteriota archaeon, assembly GCA_051747145.1. Classification (GTDB taxonomy): domain Archaea; phylum Halobacteriota; class Halobacteria; order Halobacteriales; family Haloferacaceae; genus JBNJFV01. The sequence continues at coordinate 22,095 of JBNJFV010000010.1, read as the reverse complement.
AGTGGAAGTCGTAGCCGCGATCGGCCGCCGCCGTGACCATTTCGGCGATCGAGTACCGGCCGTCCGACCAGTCGGTGTGGGTGTGACAGTCGCCGCGAATCTCCTCGAGTGCGACGAGATCGGGCAACTCGCCCGCGGCGGCGGCCTCGATCTCGCCGGTGTCCTCGCGGAGTTCCGGTTCGATGACGGGAAGATCGAGCGCGTCGTACATCTCTTCTTCCGTCCGACCGCCCACCCTGACGCCCGCCCGCTGTGAGTCTTCGCCCTCCGGAACGTCCGAGACGTCGAAGACGCCGTACTCGTTGAGTTTGAGGCTCCGATCGATCGCGACGTTTCGGAGGTGGACGTTGTGTTCCTTGCTGCCGGTGAAATACTGCAAGGCGGCCCCGTACTCGTCCGGGACGACGACCCGAAGGTCGACGCGGAACCCCTCGGCGCGGACGCTGGATTTGTTCGTCCCCGCCTCGATCACGTCGTCGACGGCCGACCAGTCGGTGAACGCGTCGATGGCGGCCGCGTGATCCTCACTTGCCACGAGGACGTCCACGTCGCCGATCGTGTCCTTCCATCGCCTGATCGACCCGCAAACGTCGGCGGTGTCTATCGCATCGCACTCCCGGAGATACGACAAAACCATGTCGGCCACGGGCCGGGCGTCCCCGAGTCGTTCGCGCAGTTGCGCGTTTCGGGCGAACGGGATGTTCTCGAGGATGTTCGATTCGGTCTTCGCACCGAACCCGCGGACGGTCTGGATCTCGCCCGCCTCGGCGGCGGCTTCGAGTTCGTCTATCGTCGTGATCCCAAGCGCCTCGTAGAGCGCCCCGACGGTTTTCGGCCCCACACCCTCGACGGCGGTGAGCGCCCGCATGTCCACCGGCAGCTCTTTTCGGAGGTCATCCAGTTCGGCGATCGTCCCGGTTTCGACGTATTCGACGATTTTCGAAGCGATCGCCTCGCCCACCCGATCGATCTCCTCGACGGCCTCCGTACCGGTCGCAGCGAGCTGTTCGATCGCCTGTGGGTGATCGCGGACGTTTTCTGCGGCCCTGCGGTAGGCGTTCGGTTTGTATTCGACGCCCTGTGCGTCGAGCAGATCCGCAAACTCCTCAAGTCGCGTCGCGATCTCGTCGTTTCGGCTCATCAGCCGTCACCCGCCACGAGACCACCTGTTTGGGCGCGGATCGCCGGCATCTTACCGTCGCCCCCGGCTTCGGCTCGTCTCCTCGCGACCGAGCGCCTTCTGCAGGAAGTTCAGCCAGCGTTTCGTGTCGGCGGCCTCCCGGATCGACGCCTCCTGTTCGAGGTCGACCGGCTCGAGCTGTTCGAGCGCGTTGAGCGCGCGATCGATGCCGACGATCGCCTCGGCGAGGCGCTCACCCTCCTCGTAGCTCACCTGATTCTCCTCGATCGGCTCCAGCCGCGCGAGCCGTTCGCGGCGAAGGGACCGTTTGGCCCGATCGACCCGATCCCGTTCGCCGGGCGGGATCGTATCGCGGCGTTTGATCTCGAAGACGAACTGTCGGAGATCGATCTCCTCGCCTTGGATCTCGATCGACTCGGGGAGCCGAACGCCGACGGTCGCCCCCTCCCGGGTGACCCGTTCCAGGAGCTGTTTCCGCTGATATTCCTTCACGAGCGATGGTTGGACCGTCGCGCACTTTGCTCCTTCGGCGATCGACCCCGCGGTGCTCCTTCGGCGATCGGCGTCACAGATGCCCACGAGTATCTCCCCGAAACTGAAACTACTTATGGCAATCTCCTGTACGACGTAGTATGGGTTTGTTCGATCGGCTCCGTGGCGAAACCGCCCCGAGAGTCGCCTTTCTCGGAATCGACGGCGTGCCGTTCAGCCTCCTTTCGGAACACAGGGAAGCGTTCCCCAATCTCACTGCGATCGCCGAGGAGGGGACCGCAGGCGAGATCGAAAGCATCGTCCCGCCGGAATCGAGCGCGTGCTGGCCCACGTTGACGACCGGCGTGAACCCCGGAGAGACCGGCGTCTACGGCTTTCAGGACCGCGAAATCGATTCGTACGACACCTACGTTCCGATGGGGCGTGACGTCCAGGCGACGCGGCTTTGGGATCGCGTCACGGAGGCCGGACGAGACGCGAGCGTGTTCAACGTTCCCGTCACCTTCCCGCCCCAGCGGAACGTCCAGCGCATGGTGTCGGGCTTTCTGTCTCCCAGCGTCGAGAAGGCCGCCTACCCCGACGAACTCCGGACGACCCTCGAAGATGGCGGGTACATCATCGACGTCAACGCCAAGCTCGGCCACAAAGACGACAAAAGCGAGTTCATGGAGCACGCGAACAAGACGTTGACCCGACGGTTCGAGGCGTTCGAACACTACGTCGAAGTCGACGACTGGGACCTGTTTTTCGGCGTCTTCATGACGACCGATCGGGTCAACCACTTTCTGTTCGGCGACTACGAGCACAACGGCCCCAACAAGGAACTGTTCATGGACTTTTACCGAAAGCTCGACGAGTACATCGGCACGCTCCGGTCGAAATTGGCAGACGACGTGACGCTCGTGGTCGCCTCCGATCACGGCTTTACCGCCCTGAAGTACGAGGTCAACTGCAACACGTGGCTGGAAGAAAACGGGTGGCTCTCGTATCGATCGGACGACCACGAGGAACTCGGCGACATCGACGACGACACGCGCGCGTACTCGCTCATCCCCGGACGGTTCTACGTGAACCTCGAGGGGCGCGAACCACGCGGAAGCGTCCCGCAAGACGAGTACGAGGCGGTCCGTTCGGAGCTGAAATCGGAGCTTCTGGCGCTCGAAGGTCCCGACGGGAACCCAGTCTGCGAGCGTGTCGTCGAAAAGGAGGTGGCCTTCCGCGGCGACCACGACGAGATCGCGCCGGACCTCGTCGCGATCCCGAACGCCGGATTCGATCTGAAGTCGGGGTTCCGCGGCAAGGATGCGGTGTTCGACACCGGTCCGAGAAACGGGATGCACAGCTTCGGGGACACCACGCTCCTCATCGACCACCCAGACGCGTCGATCGGCGACGCGGACATCCTCGACATCGCGCCCACGATCCTCGAACTCATGGAGATCGACTACCAGCGAACGGCGTTCGACGGCGCGAGCCTCGTTTGAGGGCGCGCGGTCGCGCCCGTCTCAAAAGAGGTTCTCGAGTTCGTCGTTGTGAAAGACGTCCCGGTGATCGACCGCCGGTTCCTCGGCCTGTTCTTTGATCGCCTGCCGGGCGCGCGCGAGAAACCGATCGACGCGCTTCGACCGCTCGACGCCGCCCAGTAAGATCAACGCCGCGATCCGATCGGAGTCGATCGGAAAATCACCGCCGCGAACCTGCATGCTTCCGGTTTCGTCCTCGAGCCAACGCCGCGCTTTCTCGACGCCCTTTCGCGAGATGCGATCGGGCTGCCCGGCGATCACCAACAGCGCCGCCTCCGCGTCGGCCGTCCCGGGGAGGCTACACCCGGTCAACAGCGCGTTTCGCGCCGCACTCATTACCACGGTGATGTTCTCGGCCGGATCGGCCGCCGCCGGCGTACTCGCAAAGCCAAGTGCGGCGATCCCGCCGGTTCGGAGCGTGTTGATCACCTCGCTGGTATCGACGACGCTCTCGCCGACGCCCTCGACGGCTTCGCCCGCGGCGAAGAGCAAGCCGAACCGGCGGGCGATGCTGTCGTTGATCGCGTCGAACCCCTCGCTGAGGCTCTCGCCGGAGGATTTCCACGCGTCGTTGTCCACGAGGAGCAACGCGTCGGCCTCCCTGGCGAGCGTCTTGAGCGATCGACCGGCGTTGACCTGATAGATCGTCCCCTCGTCGCGGCCTGGCAGGACGCCGAGCGCGTAGATCGGCACGTCGTACACCTCCTGCAGTCGACTGACAAGAGCGGGCGCGCCGCCGGAGCCGGTTCCGCCGCCGAGACCGGCGATCACGACGATCGATTCAGCGCGGGCGGTAATCCGACCGTCGAGCAACCCCATCACTTCGTGGATGTCAGACTGCATTACCGCCGCACCCAGTTCGTTGTCGCCGCCGACGCCGTGACCGCCGACTCTGTCCTGTCCGATGAGGAGCGAATCCAGCGGCAGCGAGGAAAGATCCGTCTTCGCAGTGTTGATCGCGACTGCGTCGAGTACCGACCCGAACCCCATGTTCGCGTCAAACGCCGTCAACGCGGTCGCGATCTTGCCCCCGGCTTGACCGACTCCCACAAGAACGGTCTTCATACCAGTTCATCGAAACCGTCCGGCATCAATGTTGCCCACGCACGTGCGGATGGTTTCCATGCGCTTGCGGATGATTGCCGGGCGTTTGCGGATGGTTTCCGCGCACTGCCGGGTGATTCCCGGGCGTTTGCAGATTGTTTCCGCGCACTGGCGGTGGATTTCCGCGCGCTGACGGAGGGTCACGGCAACGTTTTTGGGTGATCTGCTCGTGTACGCGATCGGAAACCAGTACCGCGTCCCCCGAGGGAAGCGCCAACAGCCCACACAGGAGCACG
>JBNJFV010000010.1:0-17499 GCA_051747145.1 Halobacteriota archaeon | reverse complement strand
GGGTCACGGCAACGTTTTTGGGTGATCTGCTCGTGTACGCGATCGGAAACCAGTACCGCGTCCCCCGAGGGAAGCGCCAACAGCCCACACAGGAGCACGAACACGTGACCGAGTTTCAACCGTTAGCCGATCGACTCCGCGGGGAGTTGCTTCGCCCCGGTGCGTCGGGATACGACGACGCCAGGCGAATCTGGAACGCGCTGATCGATCGCCGCCCGGCCGCGATCGCCCGCTGTAGGGGCGCGGCCGACGTCATCGCGACGGTGACGTTCGCCCGCGAGCACGACCTGCTGTTGTCGGTCAAATCCGGCGGCCACCACGTCTCCGGGAGCGCCGTCTGCGAGGGCGGACTGATGGTGGATCTGTCGCCGATGAACGGTGTGCGCGTCGACCCGGCCGCGAGGACCGTCCGCGTGGGTGCCGGCGCGACGTGGGGCGACGTCGATCACGAGACGCAGGCGTTCGGCCTCGCGGTGCCCGGCGCGCAGGATCCGAACGTCGGCGTCGCCGGCGTGACGCTCGGCGGCGGGGTCGGGTGGCTCTCTCGGAAGTACGGCCTGACGAGCGACAACCTCCTGGCGGCGGACGTCGTCACCGCCGACGGCGATCTGGTGCGTGCGTCCGAGACCGACCACCCGGACCTGTTCTGGGGACTGCGCGGCGGCGGGGGGAACTTCGGCATCGTGACCGAATTCGAGTTTCGGCTACACGAGGTCGGCCCCGAGATATTCGCCGGGTCGCTCGTGTATCCGTTCGATCGGGTGCGGGACGTCGCACGCTGGTATCGGGCGTTCGAAGCCGACGCCCCGCGCGAGGTGCGATTGTTGTTCGGAAGCATGCACATGCCAGCGTCCGCGTCGTTTCCGGAGGCCGTACGCGACAGACGCGTCGCGATTCTCATCGCGTTCTACGCCGGTCCGCCGACGGCGGGACAACGCGTTCTGGCACCGCTGCGGGACCGCGGCGAGCCGCTCATGGACAGCCTCCGCGGTCGACGCTATGCCGCGTTTCAGCGCGCCGGCGAGAGTCGCGGTCGAATGCGCACGTATGTGCGGAGTCAGTACCTCTCGGCGCTGTCCGATCGGACGATCGAAACGATCGGTTCCTACGCCGATCGATCGCCGTCGTCGGGGGCGACGGTGTTCGTCTCCCCGCGCGGCGGCGCAGAGACCGACCCGTCGGTCGACGCGACCGCCTATCCGCACCGAAGCACCGCCCACCACCTGCTGATCGAGACGCGCTGGGACGACCCCAGCCGCGATGAGGACCACATCAGGTGGACGCGCGAGTTTCACGAGGCGATCGAACCGTTCACGACCGGTGCGGCGGCGATGAACTTCCTCACCCACGACGAGCCTGAAACGCGACGCAAAGCCGCCTACGGTGCCAACTACGATCGGCTCGTCGATCTGAAAACCGAGTGGGACCCCGAAAATCGCTTCCGGTTGAACCAGAACGTCGAACCCACGTCGTGAGGACGTCGACTGTATCAGTCGGCGCGGCCGGTGACGTCCGGGAATCCGATTAAGGTCGACGGGGCGGATCGATCCAAAGGGAACGGTTTTCTCGTCGCGTCAGCTACGAACGCACATGTTGTACGACGCCGTGGACGATCCAGCGTCCGTCGATCCAGCCGACGTCCGCCGGGCGTACGATCGGGAACTGAAAGCCGTCGTCGAGGCGATCGGTGTCCCGACGGTCGCAGATCGGGTCGACGTGGACGCCGAATCGCTGCGGGCCCTCCTCGAGGGCGAGCAACCGCCGCTGACGGTCGAGACGGCGGCCGACATCCTCGCGCTGGGGGAGTCGTATCCGGACAGCGACGCGATCGTCTTCGAGCTTCGCGATCACCTGCTCATGGGGATGACGACGGGCGTGCTCGATGTCGACACGATCGCCGCCCGGATCGACGTCGACCGCACCGGCCAGGAGGTCCAGCAGGCGCTGGAAGGCCGAACGCGGATGACCCTCGACGAGCTGGCGGCAATCCAGCACGTGATCGCAGTCCGCAACGGGAACCGGAGATGACAGCCGATCGATCGCGTACGACCGCCGACGACGTCGACGTCGTGATTTTGGGCTGTGGCTACGTCGGGATCGAGCTGGGGCGACAGCTGACCGCGGCGGGGTACGACGTCGTCGGGGTCCGTCGATCAGCGGAGGGGCTCGACGCGATCGAAGCGGCCGGCATTCGCGCAGTAGTGGGCGACGTGACCGACCCGGATACGCTTTCGGCGCTGCCGGACGCACGATGGCTCGTCTTCGCGGCCAGCTCCGGCGGACGCGACGCGACCGCCGCAGAACGCGTGTTCGTCGGCGGGCTCGAAGCGTCGATCGCCGCGTACGGCTCGCGAGAGCGACCGCCCGAACGGCTGGTGTACACCTCGAGTACGGGCGTGTACGGCGATCACGACGGCGGATGGGTCGACGAAACGACGCGGCTCGATCCGACGACCGACAAGACGATCGTCCTCGCGGAGGCAGAGCGCGTGGCTCGCCGGTACGCGGCCGAGTACGGGATCGACGGGACGGTAACGCGGTTCGCTGGACTGTACGGCCCCGATCGCTACCGGCTGTCCCGCTATCTTGACGGCCCGGTGACCGAGGGGTATCTGAACATGATCCACCGCGACGACGCCGCGGGGGCGATCGCACACGTGCTCACCCGAGATCTCGCACGCGATACCGTCGTTCTCGTCGTCGACGACGAGCCGGTGGACAAGTGGACGTTCGCCGACTGGCTCGCCGCCGAGTGCGGTCGTCCGGCACCGCCGAAACGGACGAAAGCCGAACGCCTTGCGGCCGGCGACCTCTCGGAGGCGGCGAAACGGCGAATCTCGACGAGCAAACGCTGTTCGAACGATCGACTGCACGAACTCGGCTACGAGCTCCGCTATCGGACCTACAGAGAGGGGTACCGGGCGGCGATCGACGCGTACAATCGATCGACGTGACCGGGTCGGAACCACCGGATCCGATCGACGTGACCGAGTCGATGCCACCAGAGTCGATCGGTGCGATCGACGTCGAACTCGATCGAGTACGATCTACGTCGACGTGGGTGACTGATTTTTCCCTATTTTGACCTTTCGTAGAGGACCCAAGTTCGGACAAAGTTGATACCGGATGCCCCTGATTGTGTGAGGTATGCGGACCGTCGCCGAAACCGGGGACCTCTACATTCAGGTATCCGAACTCGCCCGGACGCAGCCGGAACTCGTGGTCGGAGCCGCGATCGTGGCCGTGGCGATCGTGCTGGGAGCGTACGCGATCGTCAGATGGCGTCGCCCACGGGGAAAGCGGTTCAAGAAACTGCTCAGTGATCGAGAAGAGATCGCCGTGTTGATGCACCCGAATCCCGACCCGGACGCGATGTCAGCGGCAATGGGGATCGCAGCCCTGGCCGAACAGGTCGACACGGAGGCGACGGTACAGTACGCCGGGCAGATCCGTCACCAGGAAAACAGGGCCTTTCAGACCGTGTTGGATCTCGATTTCGACTCGATCGATCACGTGACCGAACTCGCCGCCGAGGACGTCGTACTCGTCGACCACAACGAACCCCGCGGGTTTACCGGCGCCGACGGCGTCCTCCCGTTCGCGGTGATCGACCACCACCCCGGCGACGGCGGCGGCGAACACTTCACCGACGTGCGGACCGATTACGGCGCGTGTGCGAGCATCGTCGCCGAATACTTCAGTGACCTGGGTGCAGTTCCCGTCCCCGCCGAACGACACGCCAGCGAAACCGGGGCGACCTACACCGTCCCGTCGGCGGTGTCGACCGGACTGTTGTGCGGCATCCTCACGGACACGGACCGACTCACGCTCGGCGCATCTGCGGCGGATTTCGAGGCCGCCTCGTATCTGTACCCCGGCGTCGACAAAGACCAGCTGGATCGAATCACGAACCCGGCGGTGGACGCGGAGGTACTCGAAGTGAAAGCCCGCGCGATCGCCGGTCGACAGGTCCGCGGCTCCTTTGCGATCAGCGACGTCGGAACGGTGAACAACACCGACGCGATTCCGCAGGCGGCCGACGAACTCATCCGGTTGGAGGGCGTGACGGCGGTGGTCATCTTCGGCGAACGCGACGGGACCTTACACCTCTCTGGACGATCGAGAGACGACCGCGTTCACATGGGCAAGACGCTGGAAACCGCGGTCAAAACCCTCCCGAACGCCGGTGCGGGCGGACACGCGCGCATGGGCGGGGGGACGATACCGCTGCAACCGGGGCTTCCAGACGGCGGGGACACGAATCCCCAACACCAGTTCTCCCGCGACGCGTTTGCCGATCGGCTGTTCCGAACGCTCGCAGGCGACACCTGAGGTTCGACTCGCCGGGACTCCCCGCGACAACCGGATCGCGTGATCCGAACGACGACCGGACCGCGCGATTCGAACGACGACCGGACCGCGCGATCCGCGCGACCATCAGACCGCGTGATCCGCACGTTTTTGAGCGATGGAGGCAGATCACCCGGTATGGGAACCGCAGGCGGCACGTGGTCGTATCGCGATCGGTTCGGGAGTGCGTACGGGCGGACGTACTTCCGGCGGTATCCACCCGGCGTCTGTTCCAGCATCGGCATCGGGACCTACCTGGGTGAGCCGACTGACGCCGCCGACGATCGGTATCGCGAGGCGATCACGACGGGGCTTGCAAACGGCGTGAACGTCGTCGACACCGCGATCAACTACCGCTGTCAGCGCAGCGAACGCGTCGTCGGCGAGGCGATCGCCGAAAGCGAGATCGATCGCGAGTCGATCGTCGTGACGACGAAAGGCGGGTTCGTCCCCTTCGACGGCGAACGACCGGACGATCCCGGCGCATACGTCACCGAGACGTTCGTCGAGACCGACCGAATAGCCCCCGAGACGCTCGCTCGGGGCAGTCACTGTATCGAACCGGCGTTCATCGACGACCAGCTCGATCGCTCCCTGGAGAACCTCGGCGTCGACACGATCGACTGTTATTACGTTCACAATCCCGAAACGCAGCTTTTCGAACGCGACCGCGAGTCGGTGTACGACACGCTCGAATCAACGTTCGAACGGCTGGAGCGTCGCCGTGCGGCCGGAGATGTCCGCCAGTACGGGGTCGCGACGTGGACGGCGTTTCGGGTCGAACCCGATCACGAACAGTACCTCTCGCTTTCGACGCTCCTGTCGCGGGCGAGCGCGGCGGCCGATCGCGTCGGCGCGGACGACCACGGATTGACGACGATTCAGCTGCCGTTCAACGTCCACATGGCTGACGCGTTCACCGTCGAAGGACAACGACTGCAGAGATCGGACGGTCGAGATCAATCGGTCAGCGTGCTCGAACTCGCCCACGAGGAGGGACTGTTCGTGTTCACGAGCGCGAGCATTGGACAGGGCGATCTGCGCTCGGGGTTGCCCCCGGAGATCGCCGCGAAGGTGAACGGAGACACGCCGGTGCAACGGGCGATCAACTTCGCACGAAGCGCCCCGGGAGTGACCTGTTCGCTCGTCGGAACCGGCTCGCCCGACCACGTCGCGGAGAACGCCGCCGCCGGGACGTTCGATCCGATCGGCGCCGGAGCGTTCGACGCCGTCTTCGAGTGACCGCGTCGAGAGCGATCGATCGGCTTGTCTCGTCAGTTCCGAAGATCGCAACGAACCTGCACCGACGACACCAAAATCGATCCGACGGCGACGCTGCTCCGTCCCTGGTAGTGACAGCGTAGGTGTTATGTCGGTACGTCTACTCCTCAGATACATGCGGGAAACTCGCCGGTCCGTCGTTGCACTGTTCGTGGTGTTGGCACTGAGTTTCTCGATCGGTCCCGGCGTGGTCGCGGGAGGCCACCCTGGGTCGTCGACCGCCGCAGAATCGATCGACGTGTCCGGTGTGCACCCGGCGATCGACACCGGCGACGTGGTTCACCAACAGCCCGGCGCAGCCGAGTCGTGTTTCCCGGGCAACGGAAGCGAGTTTACGATCGGCTCGCAGGGACCGCAGATCGACATGATCGTCCACATGTCGTTGCTGACGAATCTGGGAGCGCCGGGGACGATGGGCATCGAAATGGCCGGTACGACCGGTCGGGAGTACATCGTCGTGCTCCGGACCGGCATCCTCTTCGACGGCGTACACGACGCGGGGTCGTTCCTCTCTGATCCGTTCAGTCAGTTCTCCGTCGCGTTCGAGTTCGACCTCTCGCTGCCGATGATTTCGGGCGCAACTGGCGAGGACGTCAGCTACTCGGGCGACGACGCGCCGATCGACGCGCCGATCGGCGACGCGGCCTGTACGGCCTGAGCTGGATCGAAACCGAGGACGCCTCACGTAGCGTCTAAGTCGAGTCGGAATCGAGGACGACTCACACCGCGTCTGCGGGGTCGGTGACCGAGCCGTCGAGGTCGTCGACGCCGACGCGATCGCACCGATCGGAGAGCGGACACGCCTCCGGTCCGTCGAGACACGCGGGCGTGCGAGCCGTACAGTACTCGCGACCGAACTGGATCATCGCGGTGTGACCGAACCCGCACTTCGCCGACGGCACGGTGTCTTCCAGGTGGGCGCGAACAGCCTCGTGATCGGCGTCGGGCGGGGCGATTCCCATCCGCCGGGCGATCCGGTGCACGTGCGTGTCGACAGGAAAGACGCCGTCGCGTCCGCCCGAAAACAACAGCACGCAGTCTGCGGTTTTCGGACCGACGCCGCGTAGCTCCAGCAGTCGCGTTCTGACAGTTTCGGCGGGATCGTCGGTCACGAACCGATCGAACCGCTCTGCGGTCCCGAATGCCGATCGGATCTCCCGGGCCGCCTCGACGATGACCCGCGATTTCTGGTTGTACAGCCCAGCCGAGGCGATCGTCGCCGCCAGCTCGTCGCGATCGGCCCTCGCAAGCGTCTCGACGAGATCGCCGTCGTCGCCGTACCGATCGACGAGCGCGTCGTGCGCCGGCTGACTTGCGACGTCGCTCGTGTTCTGTGAGAGGATCGTCCGAACCAGACACTCGAAGGCGTCTTGCCCCCCGTAGGCCTTCTGCCAGTACAGCTCGCCGAGTTCATCGACGATCGCACCCGCTCGCGTGTCGGCCGCTGCGGGGGCGAAGGTCACGTCGACGCCCCCGCCGTCGATGCCGCCGCTGATGTTTTCTTGCGGTTCCTCGGTCATCGGTTATCGGGTGACGGTCACCGTCAGCGTCACCTCGGCACCGTCGGCGAGCGCGGCGACCAGCTCTCGATCGAGATCGGCGGCGGCTTTGTCCGCGCCGACCATGATCGTCCGATCGTCCACGTAGTCGCTCGTCCGTCCAACGGCGCTACGATCGTTCGTGAGCGCGATGTCCGGATGACCCCGCCCACGGATCGTTTCGGTTCGAGAGCCGACCTCGATCGTCGCCGTGATCGTCGCGTCGGGGTCTCCGCAGGCGTCGACGAACGACTCGTCGAACGCCGCCGGCGAGCGATCGGCCTCGATCGCGAGAATACAGTCTCCCGCGGGCGTGAGCCAGTCGTCTGTGGTCACCTCGAACGTGCTCGCGTGGTCGGCGGAAACGTGCTCGTGACCACGTGCGTGGATCACTTCACGTTGCAATTCGCCCGACTGCGTGTCCGCGTCCCCATCAGCAGCGTTCGGATCACTCCCAGCTGTCCGATCCTCGACGTCGGACGACGATGGCGTCATACGAGTGGCTGGGCGATCGAACGCGAAAGGTGTGACGGTGACGCGACGATCGAAACGCCTGCGCCGAGGGAGCCGATCGGGCGAGTCGAACGGACGAGCGGACGGCAGTCCGCCACCGGCTCACTCCCGAGCGACAGTAATCGTTACCGCGCCGCAGTCACATTCGTACGCGTGGCGCGTCCCCGCCGCGGTCGTGATCGACAGCCGGTGACTGCGGCCACCGAGCGATCGCTCACACCCCGGCGACTCACAGGCGAGCGCGAGTTCTTCGAGCATACACCACCGATACACGTTCGGACGACAAGAAGCCGCGTCAACCGCTCGGTGAAACTGAAAGTAGTACCCACGTGATCGATCCGGACGGACCATTTATATACGTAACACCAGCTGCGTGCGTACCACTCACACGCCGAAATCAGTCGGTGTGGTAGCTGTACACAACCGATTCGGCACCGAAGTATTTATATGTGGAAGGAAAGTACGTGGAACTACCAGAGCGCCTCCGGCGCTGGTGGCATCGCACGCAGAATGATCGGGAATTCTTATCCACGGTTGATCGCGTATCGACAAGCCACTGCAACGTTCGGAGCGGTGATGGTATCGAGGTTCAAACTATGAGTATTGCTGAGGAATTCAACATCGAAGAGCTCGACGAATCAAACAACGTAGACCTGACAGACGACCAGCTAGACGACGGCTCGAAAGGCCAGCTTATCAAGCTCGCCGGTCAGCTTCGGGATCGACGAAACGATCTCAACCAGATGGCCTCCGAGCGGGCGTCCAAACGAGACGACTTGAACGCGAAGACGCGCGAGAAGGTCGACGCGGCCCAGGAACACCGCGAGAAACGGGACTCGTTGAACGAGCAGGTCCAAGAGCACAAAGAGAGCCGAAACGAGCTCAACGCGCAGGCCAACGAACTCTTCGACAAGGTCGAATCGATGAAACAGGATCTGGAACTCGACGACGGCAAGTCGATCGAGGAACTCGAAGAGGAGATCCAGAAGCTCGAATTCCGCCAGCAGACGGAGGTCCTTTCTGCGGAGGACGAGCGCGAACTCATCGAGAAGATCGAGGACAAACGCGAGGAACTCGCCAGCAAAAAGACCAAGGTCGAAGACGGTGGCGAGCTGGAGGAACTGATCGAGGAAGCCGAGGAAGTCCGTTCTGAGGCGTCGAAACACCACCAGAAGGTGACCGAGCTGGCGGACAAGGCCCAGGAGCATCACAACATGATGATAGAGGCCTACCGCGAAGCAGACGACGTCCGCGATCGCGCAGACGAGATGCACGAGCTGTTCGTCGAAGCCCAGGAGGCCGCCGATCGACACCACGAGGACTTCGTCCGCGTCCAAAAGCGACTCCGCGAACTCGACAAACAGGAGGAAAAAGAGCGCAAGGACGAACGCGCCGAGAAACGCGAAGAGGAGAAGGCCGAAGCCGAGGAGATCTACCAGAAGTTCAAGGAAGGAGAAACCCTCGATACCGAAGATCTGATGAAACTGCAGAAGACCGGTTTGCTGTAGGTTTCACAACCCACCCCGCCGTAAGTGCATAATTCGCCCTGCCGTGGGCTGTCTGATGCGTTTTTCTATCCGTTTTCGCGCCCAAAGGGAATTCGCGCCGCTCGGTACCGGAACGGTTCCGATCGACGCGATCGGCTCTTGTCGATGCGAACGCTTCCGATCGACGCTACGACGCGAACGCTTCCGCTCCACTCCGTTCGACGCCGTTCGACGCAAACGTTTCCGATCGACGCCGTTCGACTCCGATACCGGATGGGTTTTTATCACACCGCGTACTTCGGGCGCATGTGTCAACGCTCGTCCTCTGTGTCGATCGGTCGAACGACGTCGGGCGCAAGACCAGCGTACGACCGCCGGTGGCTGGATGGGAGGCAGTCCGATCGCTCGTGACAGACGTGGGGCTTGCCGATCCGGAAGATTCGGCCGTCAACTGTCTGCTCGAAGGGCTCAGAGTGACTCGCGAACTGCGGGACAGTCAAGAGGAGGCGACGATCGCAGTGATATCGGGGCGAGCGGACTCGCTTGTCGGTGCAGATATGTCGATCGCAGACCAGCTCGACGAACTCATCGCCCGGTACGATCCGGATTCGGCCATCGTCGTCACCGACAGCGCACAGGACGAGCGAGTGGTCCCGGTCGTCGAGAGCCGCCTGCCGATCGACGGCGTCGATCGGGTCGTCGTCCGACAGGCTCGCGACATCGAATCGACCTACTACCTGCTCAAACAGTTCCTCGCCGACGAGGAACTCCGAACGACCGTCCTCGTCCCGCTGGGGATCGGACTGTTGTTGCTCCCCGTGCTGTTGATCCGATTTTCTCTCGCCGTCGCGCTGTCGGGATTGGCCGCGTTGCTCGGCGCGGCGCTGTTGTACAAGGGACTTGGAATCGACGCGTTCCTCGAAACCGTCCCGGATCGCACTCGCGAGGCGCTGTACTCCGGACAGGTGTCGGTGGTCACGTACGTCGTCGCGGCGGGGCTCACGCTCGTGGGGCTGTTTTTCGGCGCGCTCGCGATCTCCGAACCGATCGACGAGGGGGTGTTGTTCCTCCCGGCGATCCAGTTCGTCCACAGCAGCGTCCCCTGGCTCGCCACGGCGGGCGTCACGGCGAGTGCGGGGCGACTGCTGGACGAACTGATCGGCCCGGACGGCAACAGGGAACCGTATCTCAATCTCCCGGTGGGGATCGTCGCGGTCGGCGTCGTCGTCAGGGGGTTTTCGGGGTACTTCCTCGATCACAGCATGCAGGTGGGGCCGATGATCCTGACGTCGAGTCAGCGGCTCGCCGTCTTCGTGGTCTCGGGCGTCATCATCAGCGTCGTCGGCGTGCGAGTCGTCACGGCGCTGGACGCGACGATTGACACCGTGGATCGATCGACGTAGGGCTGTCGAACGACGGCGAGCAGTGTACAGATTCGAGGCGTGTGCAAAAGCGGGCTGAACGCCGCCGTCTGACCTGGAGAAGCAATCGAAGAACCGAGGATAGGGCGATCGACTGAAAGACTGTTCGGATCTAGTGCTGACCGACCGATGGAAAACCGTGCGGATCTAGTGCCGTCCGACCGAGTTTATCATTATTAATATCCGGATGCGAACCCTTTTTTCCGGTTGTTTAGAGGGATGACACATGACAGCAACCACGAACGAATATGGAATCGATCAATCCTGGGTGGACAGACGGAAGCTCGCGTGCCGCGAGTTCGTCAGATACATTCCAAGCGGCGATTCAATTCCAGACGAAACGTGGCGCGGCCGCCACCGGAACATCGTCGGATTCCTCCTCCTCCACGTTCCGTTCCTCCTGGTACTCGGACTGTATCAGGGGACCGAACCCGTCACCGGTGCGACGATCCCAGAGATACCCCTGACGAGCGTGCTCATCGAAGTCGGTATCGTCGTGGGCTTTGCACTCCTGTCGATCTGGCCGCGATTCGGAAGACGAACGCGAACGGGGCTGGCGACGATGGGACTCGTGACGACGTCGGGATTTCTCGTTCACTTTTCGGGCGGCTACATCGAAGCGCACTTTCACTTTTTCGTCGTGATGGCTGTGGTCGCCGTCTACGAGGACTGGTTGCCGTTCCTCCTGGGAATCACGTACGTCGCGATCCAGCACGGGTACTTCGGCATGATCGATCCGAGCCGCGTGTACAATCACGCCGCAGGTATCAACAATCCGTGGGTGTGGGCGGTCGTCCACGCAGCGTTCGTGTTGATGTTAGCGGTGGCGCTGATGACCCAGTGGTACTCGACGGAGCGATCCCGCGAGGAAGCGAAAAATCAGCTCAAACAGGCGGAAGCGAAACGAGATCAGATAGAGTCCCTCGAGGAGAAGAACAGAAAGATCGAAGAGACGAGAGCCGAAGCCGAGGCGCGCCAGCGGGAGGTCGAACGGTTGAACGACCACTTCGAAACCAAAGCCGACGCCTACAGCGCGGCGATGGCGCGGGCGGCCGACGGCGAACTCGACGTCAGGTTGGATACCGAAAGCGAGAGCGAAGCGATGGCGCAAATCGCCGAGGCGTTCAACGGTATGATGGACGAAACGGAAGCGGCGATGCAGGAGATCCAGACGTTCGCGGGGGAGGTCGCGACCGCGAGCGAAGACGCAAACGCCGGCGCGAAGGAGGTCGCGACCGCGAGCGAGGGTGTAAGCGAGTCGATCGAGGGGATCGCCGGTGGGGCCGGCGAACAACGCGAGATGCTCGAGGAGGTCGCCACTGAGATGAACGACCTCTCGGCGACGATCGAGGAAGTGGCCGCCTCAGCGGAGACCGTCGCCACGAACGCCCAGGAAACGACTGCGGTCGCCGACGCCGGCGAGACGACCGCCCAGCAGGCGATCGAGAACGCCCGCGAAGTCCGAGCGTCGATCGACGCGACCGTCGACAACGTCGAATCGCTCGACGATCAGATGACCGAAATCGGCGATATCGTCGACCTCATCGGAAACATCGCCGAACAGACGAACCTGCTGGCGCTGAACGCCAACATCGAAGCCGCGCGTGTCGGAAACGGCCAGAGCGCAACCGAGGGCAATGGGTTCGCGGTCGTCGCAGACGAAGTCAAACAGCTGGCGGACGAAACACAGGCGTCTGCAAACGAGGTCGAACAGCTGATAAAGGAGGTACAGACCCAGACGGAGACGACGACCGCGGAAGTCCAGACCGCACAGAAACACGTCGAAGAGTCGGTCGAGGCGGTTACGGAGGTCGTCGACGCATTCACGCAGGTTGCGGAGAACGCAGAAGAGACCGATCACGGCATCGCAGAGATACGCGACGCGACGGACGAACAGGCCGCCAGTGCGGAGGAAGCGGTGTCGATGGTCGAGGAGGTGGCCGACATCAGCCGGACGACGGCAGGGGAAGTCGAAGGCGTCTCCGCAGCCGCGGCCCAACAGTCCGCCTCGATGTCACAGGTCAGCTCGACGGCAGAGTTGCTCACCGAGCAGGCCGAACAGCTCAAGGCGCTCCTGTCGACGTTCGAAGTCAGCAGTGTGCACCACCAGGCAGGTGAAACTGTCACGCCGTCGAGGGCGAGCGTTCCCATCGAAGACGGTGGAACGGTCGAGTGATCCCACGACGATCGGCGTCAGCTCGATGCGCGGTACTGTCCGTGTTTGACGCCGAGAAGGAGCGCGAGGCCCCCAAAGACCACCATCGACGGCGCGACCATCGTCACCACCGTGTTCGTCTCCATCACGTTCGACACGGTCAATCCGCCCACGCCGAGAAGGACGATCGCGAGAAACGCGACGATCGTCGTCACTCCGTCGAATTCCATGGTTGAAATTGGCACGCAAGCAACGTAAGCGTTACTCGGACCGCCCGATGTACGAACGACGAGTTGTGGACGCACGAGTGAGGAGAACGGCGCTACGTTGACGCTCGAGGGGCGAAACCCGTCGAACGATGGGTGCCGAGCGAAAACGGGTACGCGCCAATCAGTCGTTTTTGGGCCTGATGAGGTTCGCAAGCGCCACGAGCGCACCGAGTCCCCACCCCAGCGGGATCGAGATCCCGAGCCACATCAACACGTAGCCGAGGCCGGGGAGCCCGTACTGTTCGCCGAACGTGTCGAGGTTGCCCATCGAATGGAGGATCTCGTTGACCCCGGCCACGCGCAACGGGTTCGCCAGAATCCACACCGCCAGATCGTAACTGGCGGGCAGAATGATGCTCCCCCACGGTTCGTAGGAGATCGCCGCGACGATCGGCGGTAAGAAAAGCGCCGTCATCGCCGCGGGATACGCAAACACAACGGTCGTTCCCCGGCCGCCGACCCTAGCGAACAGAACGGCGAGCCCTGCGGCGAACGTCGCGACGACGCTCGCGGCGACCACCGCCAGGAATCCATCGGCGGACAGTTGCAGGTGCGCCACCGCCGAAAGCGCTCCCCACACGAGGATCGACACGAGCAAGACGCCCAATATCCCTAACCTCGTGGCAGCGGTGTTGAACTTCCCCGCGTAGTATCGCGTCGCAAACCCGACCAACAACAGCGGGTAGCCGATCATAACGAGGGGAAGGCCGAGCCCGCCCCACCCGTAGTAGCTGATCTTCTGCAGCGGCGATTCGGGTTTCCATTTGCCGAGTACCTGACTCGGATTCAACTGGCGCGGGAAGACGACCTCCATCCACGTCTCGTGTAAACGTATGATGTCGATTCGGATCGCGCCGAGCAATCCAGGTGACCCACGTGACATTGCTCGTTACTGTCGTGCGGGGGGACGTGAACTTTGTGTCTCCACCCGGCATCATCCACGCAACTACGTGACACGCACGTGGAACGTACGGGGATAGTGGATCGACCCCCGAGCGGTAGTCGGGAAGACGGGAGCGGTTCGAAAAGTACGCTACCGATTCCACGGGCCGAAATCCGGATCGACGCGTCGGTCCTCCCGATCGATCGCGTCGATTTTCGCGAGGTCCTCCTCGTCGAGATCGAGTCCGAGCGACGCCCAGTTGTCGAGGATGTGGTCCTCGCCTGTCGCCTTTGGGATCGCGGTGACGCCGTTCTCACGAAGCCACGCAAGGCTCACTTGCGCCTCGCTCACGCCGTGTTTCTGTGCGATTTCGGTCAGTTGCGGCACGTCGAACACCGTACCGCGTGCGAGCGGGGAGTACGCGACGACTTCGATGTCGTGGTTCGCGCACGCCTCGCGGACCGCATCCTGTTGGAGTAGCGGATGACACTCCACCTGATTCGCGAAGATCGGGACGTCGGCGTACTCGACGGCGGTATCGACGTAGTCGGGTTCGAAGTTGCTGATTCCGACGCGATCGATCAGCCCCTCGTCGTACAGTTCGTTGAACGCACGGAACGTCTCGGCGGGCTCGTACGCGCCCGCCGGCCAGTGGACGTACATGAGATCGACGGCGTCGACGCCCAGCCGATCGAGGCTCTCGCGCGTCGTCTCGATCGCGTCCTCGTAGGCGAGGTTGTCGAGCCACACCTTGCTCGCAAGGAAGACGTCCTCGCGATCGACGGCCGCTGCGCGTATCCCCTCACCCACGGCGGCCTCGTTGCCGTAAATCTGTGCGGTGTCGACGTGGCGGTAGCCCGCCTCCAGCGCGGTTCGCACCGCGGTCGCACACTCGTCGGGGTCGTCGTTTTTCCACGTACCGAGACCGAGCATCGGCATGCCGTTCGCCCGCGGACACTCCGTCACGTCGACCGAAGAATCGTCGTGCATGTCAGGTCGTCGGGGCGTCACAATGAAATCGGTTGCGGCTTGCGTCGCGTAGTCGACCGTCACTACCCCCGATCGAATTCACGTCCCCCGATCGAATTCACGTCCCCCGATCGAATTCACGTCCCCCGATCGGAGATGGACACCCCGCTACTGGCCGGCCCACCGGGAGCTGTCTTTGAGCCGTTCGCGGGCGTACTGCGCCAAAAGCGAGATGTCCGAGGCGTGCAAGAGCTTTCGCATGGCGAGTTTGTTCCCGTTGTTGATCTTCGAGAGCGTGTCGACGTCGAGCCGATGGAGATCCGCCATGAGCGTGTCGTAGCGATCGTTCGACGCCAGGTACAACAGTTCGGTCATCGTGAGTCTCGATCGCAGCTTCGGGGCGACCCACGCATCGAAGAGCGTGTCGTACGTCTCCATCGCCGCCGCGGACGTGTCCGGCGTCCGTGGGGTGAGACACTTGTCGACGGTGGCGGCCGCAGCGCGTGCAGAACGCATCCCCTTGTGTATACCCTCGCCCCAGAGCGGGTCGATCGCCGGCACGGTGTCGCCGATCGCCATGAACCGATCGGTGCTCATGCCGGTTGGGATCTGGATGTGTGCGGAGCCGCGATGTTGTTTTCCCTCCAGGCGCGTTGCGTTTTCGAAGCGGGGATCGGTGTCGAGCCAGTAGGTCAGGTAATCGTCGACGCGCATCCCCGCCTTGGCGTACTCCTGGTGGCGGTTGTTCTGGATGTAACAGAGCCCGACCTTCGCCGTGTCGCCCCCGGTGTGGAAGATCCACGAGTAGCCGCCGGGGGCGATCTCGTGGTCGAGTCGCAGCATCATCGATTCGCGTAGATCCGCAAAGCCGGGGTGATCCACGTCGATCCCCTCCATCTCGTATTCGATGCCGATCGCCTGATTTTCGCGTTTGAGGTCGACGACGCCGAGCGATTTCGCGATCGGCGCGGCGGGTCCGGTCGCGTCGATGACGATCTCGCCGTACACCTCTTCGTCGCCGTTGTACCGGACGCCGACGATCTCCTCGCCGTCCATGATCGGCCGGGAGACCCGCGCGTCGAACCAGTACTCGGCACCGTTGTCCCGCCCGTCCTCGACGAGAAAGCGCTTGAAGTCGGCGAACTCGAGGACGGCCCCGGTCTGTTCTTGCACGAAGTGGTTGTTGGGCGATTCTAAGACGACGCTGTCGGTGTACTGCATGACGACATCGTCGGGAATGCCAAAGGAGGCCATCATCGAGGGAAACGTCCCCGCCGTCGACTTGTTGCTCTGGCGCGGGAACTCGTCTTCGGGCTCGGTTTCGAGGACGACGACGTCGTACCCCCGGGCGGCGACGTCCCGCGCACACTGCGCCCCCGCGGGACCGGCTCCGGCGATAACTACGTCGAAACGATCGGACATGCAAATACGTACACCCTTGCGTTAATCAGTGTTGCTGAAATCGATCGCCCGTGGCCGAATACGACCTCCAAGTACGGTCAGAAAGCGTGAGTGCCGATCGACAGAAAACGAAACACGCCGATCGGTGTGATCCACAGAAGACGAAACACGCCGATCGGTGTGATCGACGTCGTCAGTAGAATTCGCGCACGAGATCCATCGCGTCGTCGGGAGCGCCGTCGCCGATCTCAGCGAGGTTCTCGGTGACGCCGTGGCTCTCCTCGTAGGAGACGGCGTACTCGTCGCGGTAGAGGACGCCCTGGTACTCTCGATCCGGATCGAGGATGACGTCCTTGGCGGCGTCGTAATCGGTCGGGTCGTACTCCTCGTCGGCCAGATCGACCAGGCTGTCGCGGTAGTAGTCGTAGGTGTCGACGTCGTTGAACGTCACGCACGGGCTGAAGACGTTGACGAAGCCAAAGCCGTCGTGTTCGATCGCCTCCTGGACGATCTCGGCGTGCCGTAGCGCGTCCGAGGAGAACGACTGGGCGATGAAGCTCGCACCAGAGGCGAGCGCCAGTGCGAGCGGGTTGACCGGGGGCTGTTTCGACCCGTCGGGCGTCGTCGAGGTTTCGAAGTCGTCCCTGGAGGTCGGGGAGGCCTGCCCCTTCGTGAGGCCGTAGATCCGGTTGTCCATGACGACGTAGGTCATGTCGACGTTGCGTCGCACCGCGTGGACGAAGTGGCCGGCGCCGATCGAGTAGCCGTCGCCGTCGCCGCCAGCGACCATCACTTCGAGGTCGGGGTTCGCGAGTTTGACCCCCGTCCCGACCGGGAGCGCCCGACCGTGGACGCCGTGCAGCGCGTAGCTGTGCATGTACGTCCCGATCTTGCCCGAACAACCGATCCCCGCCACGATAAACGTGTTGTCGGGATCGTTGCCCGTGTTCGCGAGCGCTTTCATCATGCCGTTCATCGTGCCGAAGTCCCCACATCCGGGGCACCACGTCGGCTGTTTGTCGGATTTGAAATCCGTGAATCGAACCTGTGAGCTCATTGTTATATTACGCCTCCGTCTCCTCGGCGAGCGTGTCTTTGATTCGCGTTGCGAGTTCGTCGGCCTTGAAACGTACACCGGTGTACTTGTTGATCCGATCGACCCGGCGGAGCGTGTCGTGTTCGACGACGTCGGCGAACTGACCGGTGTTGTTACACTCGACGACGACGACGGT
>JBNJFV010000009.1:14353-30201 GCA_051747145.1 Halobacteriota archaeon | reverse complement strand
GCCGATCGGCTGTCCTGCCTCCGCGCCGATCGAACACCGCACGGTCACGGCTGTACCGACCGCTACGGCGGCGTCACGCTCGGTGGATGTGACAGGCGGCGTAGTGACGATCGTCGCCGTACGCCGGGTCGACCTCGTAAGCGGGTAACTGTCGGGCACAGACGCTTTCTTCCGCAAAGGAATCGAGTAACAATTCCGTGGCGTCGTCCCACCGCTCGGTGCCGATCAACTCGAGTGCCTCGTCGACGATCCGTCCCGCCTCGCCACGCGGCTCGGCGTCCCCGAAGAACACATCGCGCAACTCACCTGGAGCGTTCGCCTCGACCGTGCGACGCTCGATCGCGCGCATGAATTCGCGAACGTTGACCCACTCCGGATCGGTGAGGTCGTACCGATCGGGTGCGATGAGCCTCGGACACCGCGTCCGGAACCGACAGCCGCTCGGCGGATCGATCGGGCTCGGGACGTCGCCCTCCAGCACACCGCGTTGTCCATCGGATCGGGGATCCGGGACCGGAATCGAATCGAGAAGCGCCTGCGTGTAGGGGTGTTGTGGATTTTCGTACAGTTCCTCTTTGTTCGCAAACTCGACCATCCGACCCAGATACATGACCGCCACGCGATCGGAGATGTGGCGGATGACGCTCAGATCGTGCGCGATAAACAGGTACGTGAGGTCGAACTCGTCCTGTAACTCCTGCATCGTGTTCAACACCTGCGCCTGAATGGAGACGTCGAGGGCGCTGACGGGCTCGTCGCAGACGATGAAGTCCGGATTGACCGACAGCGCCCGTGCGAGGTTGACACGCTGACGCTGGCCGCCCGAGAAGGCGTGCGGATAGCGGTTGTAGTGTTGGGGATCGAGTCCGACCTTCTCTAGCAGTTCCTTCGCCCGCGCCTCGCGGGCCTCGTCGCCGAGCATGTCGTGGGCCTTCATCGGCTCCTCGACGATCTGTCCGACCTTCATCCGCGGGTCGAGCGACGACTGTGGGTCCTGGAAAATGAGCTGCATCTCCTGACGCTTCCGCCGAAGGGCCTCGCCTTTCAGGGCCGTGAGGTCCTCGCCTTTGAAGTACACGCTCCCGTCGGTGGGTTCGATGAGTTGGAGGATCGTCCGTGCGAGCGTACTTTTCCCGCAGCCCGACTCGCCGACTAACCCGAGCGTCTCGCCCTTCCGGATGTCGAACGAGACGTTCTCGACCGCACGGACGGTCTCGGGATCGTAGACGACGGGCGGTACGAGCCCCTCGTCGTTGCGTTTGAACGCCCCGAAGACGCCGCTGTCGTTCGAGAAGTGTTTCGTCAATCCCTCGACGCGGACGAGCGTCTCGCCTTCGGCGACGTCGCTTTCCGAATCGAGTGCGGTTGTCGGCTGCTCCGTCGCCTCGATCGATCGTGCGTCGCTCATGATTCCTCCTGTGTGAGCCCGACGCTGAAGCCACCTGTCGCGTCGGTGTCGATCGACTCGCTCTCGTCGTAGCCGACGTCGAACGCGTCGTGTTTCACGCAGGCGGCGCGATGATCCCGGCCGCTTGCGGTCGTGCCGACGGTACGCGGTTCCGGATGGACCCGCCTGCACACCGTCCTGGCGGCCGGACACCGCGGGTGGAACCGACAGCCGCTCGGCGGATGGATCGCTTCGGGCATGACGCCCGTGATCGGTTCGAGTTCCTCGGTCGTCCGGTCGGGACGAGGCATCGATTTTAACAGCGCCTCCGTGTAGGGATGTTTCGTCTCGTAGAACAGTTCGTCGACGTCGGCCTGTTCGATTATCTCCCCGAGGTACATGACGTTGACGCGATCGCAAATTTCGGCGACGACACCCATGTCGTGTGTGACCCACAGGAAACTCGTGTCGTATTTCCCCTGCAGGTTGTCGACGAGGTTGAGGATCTGCCCCTCGACGGTGACGTCGAGCGCGGTCGTCGGCTCGTCGGCGATGATGAGGCTTGGCTCACACGCCAGCGCCATCGCGATGAGCACTCGCTGGCGCATCCCGCCGGAGTACTGGTGGGGGTACTGATCGTACCGCCGTTCCGGTTCGGGGATGCCGACCTCTCGAAGCATGTGGATCGCCTCTTCTCGGGCCGCCTCGCCGCGAAGGTCGCGATTCAGTTCGATGAACTCTCTGAGCTGTCGACCGACGGTGAACACCGGGTTGAGACTCTCCATCGGGTCCTGAAAGATGATCGCGATCTCCCGACCTCTGATCTGCGTGCGCATCTCCTCGTCGGAGAGCATGTCGTCTCGTCTGCGCATCTGGCCGTCCGGACCCTCCTCGAGCCCGAACAACGTCTGGCCCTTGAAGGTGACCTCGCCTGCGACGATCTCGCCGGGGGATTCGACGAGACGCATGAGGCTCATCGCCGCGACGCTCTTTCCAGCCCCGGATTCGCCGACCAGCCCGACGAGTTCGCCCTCTTGAATGTCGAACGAAATGCCATCCACAGCGCGAACGGTGCCGTCTTCGGTGAAAAACTGCGTTTTCAGATTTTCGACTGTTAGTAGTGGGTCACTCATTGCTAGTTGTTGATCCGTGGATCGAGTGCGTCTTGGAGCCCGTCACCGAGGAGGTTGAACGCGACCACCGTCACGAGGATCGCAATCCCCGGCCAGATACTGAACGTCGGCGCTGGAAGCATGTACCCCCGCGACTGTGCGAGCATCTGTCCCCACGAGGGCGTCGGTGGCTGTGCACCGAAGCCCAGGAACGAGAGGCCGGCGACGATGAGGATACTCACGCCGATCTGCAGCGTCGCCTGCACCAACACGGGCGCGAAGCTGTTGGGGATGACGTGTCTGAGGATGATGTTGCGATCTTTCACTCCGGCCGCCTTCGCGGCTTCGATGTACTCCTCCTCGCGGATACTCACGACGCGCGATCGGATGAGCCGGTTGAACACCGGGATCGTCGCGATGCCGACGCCGATCATCGCGAACGTGAGGTTTCGACCGAACGCCGACATGAACGCGATGACGAGGACGAGAAACGGGATCGCGTAGATGGTATCGGCGATGCGCTGGAGCACGTCGTCGACCCAGCCGCCGTAGTACCCCGACACCGCACCCATGAGCGTCCCGCCGATCAACCCGATAAACGTCGACATGAACCCGACGGTCATGGCGATCCGAGTCCCATAAACCATCCTGGTCAGAATGTCCCGACCACGGTGATCGGTGCCAAGCGGATACTCCCAGACGCCCGGTCCGTACACGTTTTCCATGAATATCGGCGGCAACAGGAGGTGAACCTCCTCGGGATCACGCGTCGGATGGTGCAAGAACGGGAGCATCTCGGCGATGCGATAATCGAACAGGTAGTAGTCGATCGCCGCGAACGCCGCGATCGCGGTGATGAACGCGATGATGTAAAAGCCGAGCCGGGCGGTCGAATCGCGTTTGACCTGTTTCAGCGTGTACGCCAGACCGACCCGCGCTTCGACCTCGTCGAGCCCCCCGCTCGACGGCTCGGAGGTGGAGATGTCGTCCGCCTGTGGTTCGTTCGTAGCCATTATTGTTCACCGTAGGAAACCCGCGGGTCGATGTACGCGTAGGCGATGTCGGTGATGATGACGCCGACGATGTACAACACGCCGAGCATGAACGTCGTCCCCATCACGAGTTCGTAGTCCTGATTGTTGATCGCCTGAATGATGAGCCGACCCATCCCGTTGATCTCGAAAACCGTTTCGATGAGCACTGCGCCGCCGAGGGCTGTACTGAGGCCAAGCCCGACGATCGTGATCACCGGCAGCTGTGCCGGCCGGAAGGCGTGACGCCACACGACCGATCGCTCCGAGACGCCGAACGCCCGGGCGAGCTGGACGTACTCGTTCTGCAACGAGTCGACCATCGACGACCGCTGGATGCGCGTGATCGACGCCATCTGGAGCGTCCCGAGCGCGACCATCGGCATCAACAGCCGTTTGAACGACTCGTAGGCGACATCGAGTTGGGTCGACGCCCCCCGTATATTCGATGGATCCGCAAACGGCGTGTGTAACCCCGTCGCCGGGAGCCACTGTAGCTGGAACGCGAAGACGATGATGAGCACCAACCCGATCCAAAACGAGGGGGTGCTCACGCCGATCAGCGCGACGATCCGAGAGACGTGATCGACCGGCTTGTTGCGCCGTTTCGCCGAGATGACGCCCAGCGGAATCGCAGTGACGAGCGCGAAGGCGAACGCAGAGAAGACGAGATAGGCGGTAACCGGGAGGCGTTCGATGATTTTCGTCATAACCGGCTGGTCGTAGTAGATGCTGTATCCAAGATTGCCCTGGAAGACGCCAGTCATGTAGGTTATGTATCGTTCGTGCAACGGTCGATCGAGCCCGTACCGTGCCTGCACCTGTTCGACCATTTCCGCACTCGGCGTTGGGCCGAGCATGATACTAACCGGATCGCCCGGGATTCTGTTGATCAAAAAGAACGTAATCGTCAGGATGCCGATGACGACCGGAACGGCTTGCAGACACCGCCAGAGCGTATAGCGGAATAGTCCCATTTATTGGTGTGTCGAATCTGAACGCGTGGTACTTTTCGAACTGTACGTGACGATCAGCGGATTCAGCGGCATAACCGCATCGATCGAGGACGGGTCCCGAAAGAATCGCTCAGTTCGCCTACTCGACCGAGACGTTGTTGTGGCTGGTCGAAAGCGGGATCGTACTCGAGATCGGGTGCGCCTTGAAGTCCTGCACGTAGTCTTTGTACCCGTAGCTGTTGTTCAGGTTGTACGCCGGAAGGTGTGCGCGGTCTTCCAGCAGCGTCGTGATTGCGTCCTGGTACAGCTGTTGGCGTTCGTCGCGATCGGTGGATCGACGCGCAGAGACGATCTGATCGTCGACCTCGTCGTTGCGGTAGTAACACCCGTTGGTAACCCCTTCGACCTCCTGGGCGAACAGGTGGTACGTGAAGGCTTCGGGATCCGGTGAACCGGACCACCCGAGCGTGTACATGTTGTAGTCGGCTTCGTTACCGCTTCTATACGCCTCGGTGAATGCACCCCAATCGAGTCGCTGTACTTCGACGTTACTGAACCCGGCTTCCTGCAACCCGTTTCCGATCCCGATGCCGATCTGTTCGCGCATGTCGTCCGGCGGTACGATGATCCGCCAGTCGTAGTCGTAGTCGACGCCGGCGTCCTCGAACAGACCCTGTGCCGCCTCGATGTCCTTCTCGTGGGGAATCTCCGCCCACTCGTCCAGCGGCATGTCCCAGTCTTCGGCCATCGCACGCGGCAGCGGGCTGTACTGACGGACACCCGACGGTTGGACGTAGTTCTGCACAGACTGTTCCATCGAGAACACGTAGTCGACCGCCTCGCGCACCTGTGGGTCGGCCGTCGGACCCTCCAGACAGTTGAACGCGAGATAGAAGTAGCCGATCCCTGGCTGCTCGTCGATCGTCGCGTCGTCCATCGACTCGACCTGGTCGTACAGCTGCGGCGGGATCGTCTCGATGATGTCGTTCTCGCCGGTTTGCAGCGTCGTCACGCGGGTCGTTTGCTCTTCGACGCCCTTCCACTCGACGAACGACACGTTCGGTAACTGCTCGCCCCAGTAGTCGTCCCACCGTTCGATTTGGACGTACTCGCCCTCCTGCCAGTCGACGAACCGGAACGGGCCGGAACCGATCGGATTCTCCATGTTGAACGCGTCCTTGTCAGCTTCGCGTGCCGCTTCGGGGACGATCGAACGGACGAGCGTGACGTTGAACGCACCGAAGGGGTACTCCAGATCGAACTGAACGGTGGTGTCATCGATCGCTTCGGCGCTTTCGATCATGTCGACTTCACCGGCGTTTTCGGTCTCGTCGACAGCCGGAGCAAGGAGCGAATACGCCGCATCCGACGCGGTCACGGGCTCCCCGTTGTGGAAGTACGCGTCATCGACCATTTCGACGACGAACCGCGTACCGTCACGGGTCACTTCTGGTTCACCTGCGGCGAGTCGCGGCACGAGATCAGTGCCTTCCCCGTATTCGTACAATCCTTCGAACATCTGGCCGGCGATCTGGGCCGACGGAACGTCGTTGATCTCGATCGGGTCGAACTCCAGGGCACCCTTCACCTGGCCGAAGTAGAGTTCCTGTTCGGCGTCGCCGTTGCCGTTCCCATTCCCGTTGCCGTTGCCGTTGCCATTTCCGTTGCCATTTCCGTTGCCATTGCCGTTCCCGTTGCCGTTGCCGTTCCCGTTGCCGTCATCGCCGAGACAGCCTGCGAGACCGACGGTTGCGCCGGCTCCGAGGTACTTCAAAATGGTACGCCGCTTTCGATCGTCCGAGAGTGGGTTCACGTCTTTCATAACATCTCACAGCGCGTTAGCAGAGTAGTCCAAGTGGGGGTATAAAAGTTTGTTGGATCGGGCGTTATATTCGTTGGGAAGTTGGACATTGATGTACAAATTTTCCGAGTTTCGACGCCACTAGGGCCCAGTATCGACGTGAAACCGGTCATTGTCACAGATTCGCTCGGGGAGGTGTGGCATGGTTATATACCCGATCGATCGACCAGATGTGGGGGGGCAAACCGCAACGTCCTTTTGTCTCAACCACGGACACCGACTGTGAGCGAGGGTGGCTGAGCCAGGCCAAAAGCGGCGGGCTTAAGACCCGCTCCCGTAGGGGTTCGCCGGTTCGAATCCGGTCCCTCGCATTCGGTCAACGAAGAGTCGATCGGGTGGATCGCGTTTATCGGTCGGTCGGAGAGATCTAACTACTGGGAGGTCGCCCACAGATGAATCGCAGTTGTTTCAGTTCGAGTACGCGAGAAGCGATGCCTGCGTCTACGGTTGATTCGGTGTCGTGTAAAGGAAAAAGCCGATCGCCCGCCAGAGAGAAACGGTGTATCGGGCAGGCGATCGGCTTATTGGTCCCCGCTGACGCTTCGGCCCTCCAAGCGAAGCGTCAGGTGGATTTTCTGCACGAATTTACTTAAGGATACCGGGTAGCACTCCTCGATCGTCGTGTTCGATTACGGCTAGACGCGGGGCTGGTACGGTCGACGCAGACCAACTACGATCCTCCCTAGTAAGCTACGGCCGACGCAGACCGACTACGATCGACACTGACGAACAGTAATCGAAACGTGGGATACAACGCGCTTTTGCTCGGCGGGGACTTCTGATGCGACATGAGCGAGTTGCCAGCGCGCGTCGATCGGGCGTTCCGCGACCATTCTGCGTTCGAGCCGATCGGCGAGGATACGTACGAGTCGGTTACCACCCCTTTCGAGGCGGTCGTCGAACCGACTCTCGGAGACGGCGGGACGATCACCTTCGACGTCAGCGTGACGGTCCCGCTCCTGAACGACGTCACCGAGGACGACGTCGCCACGGTCGTCGAAGACGGATGGTTCGAAACGTTTCAGCTCCGGGTCGAGGAGATCGGCGCAGTAACGAAGCGCGATCGCACCCTCGAACCCGCGGTCAGCCGATCCGAATCCGCCGCGACAGTCCGTGTCCAGCTCGAAG
Source organism: Halobacteriota archaeon (assembly GCA_051747145.1). Classification (GTDB taxonomy): domain Archaea; phylum Halobacteriota; class Halobacteria; order Halobacteriales; family Haloferacaceae; genus JBNJFV01. The sequence continues at coordinate 22,726 of JBNJFV010000009.1, read as the reverse complement.
ACGTAAACGAACGGCGTGGCGTCGACGACGCAAACGCGGTTATCAACTACGTCGAAGGGACCTACGTCCAGGGAATAATTCCGGGGTACGAGTACACGGATCCAGTTTCGACGCTCGTCTCTCGCGCCCGGTCTGCGGCGGGGACCGACTGAGCCGGATCCGATCGACCACTCCCAACGATGTCGGATCTGATCGACCACGCCCAACGATGTCGGATCCGATCGACCGAGCGCTCACCCCATCGCGATGTACGTCTGGGTGTCCTCGACGCCGTCGATCCCCTGAATCCCCGTCGCCGCGATGTCTTTCACCCGCGCCGGTGACTCGACGGTCACTTTCGCGATGAAATCGACGTCGCCCGCGACGATGTGGGCGTCGACCACGCCGTCGATCGCCTCGATCGCCGATCGGACGCGGTCTGCTTCGCTCGTGTTCGACTTCACCAGGATGTAGGCGGTGACGGCCATCTCAGGCACCCCCCGTCGCCGCGATCGCCGAATCGTTGCCGACGAGCAGCTGTCGGACGTCGTCCAGGACTGAAAATTCCGCGAGAACGGCCACACGATCGCCCGGCTCCAGCGAGTCGTCCTGCAAGGGGATCCGGAGCGGCCCGTCCGACTTGCCGAACGCGAGGACCCGGGCGTCCGACGGGAGTGCGACCTCGCTCAGGGTGTACCCTCGCATCGGTGACTCGGTGGTGACGGTGATCAAAACGACTTGAAGGCTCTGTGCGACGTCGGCGATCGCGCGGATACTCCCGCCCAGCAAGGCGTTCTTCGCACCGATCGCGCCGAGTCGTTCGGGGTAGACGACCTCGTCGACGTCGTCGGTGTACTTCTGATAGATCTCCTCGCGGTAATCCTCGTCGATGCGCATGACGGTCCGGCAGCCGTGGTGTTTGGCAATCAGACACGCCGCGAAGTTGGCGTTGAGATCGCTCGTCAACGCGCCGACCGCGTCGGCCTCGTCGACACCCGCCGATTCGAGGACCGTTTCGCGGGACCCGTCTCCTTCGATAACGGTGAATCCGGCCGATCTGGCGCTCGCTACTGCGTCCGGATCCCGTTCGACGATCGTCACCGCGTGGCCCTCTTCGCGAAGCACGCGGGCCGTCCGTCGGCCGACTCTCCCGGCACCAATTACGAGACACTGCATATGGTATGTTATAGCAATGCAGGGAAATAACTGTACCTCCGCGTTCGGTCCGATCGAACCTCCCGACAAATCACGGTTGGATTAGGACGGTGCACGGTAAAATTAGGACGTACAAACGGGTAATCGAGGAGGTCCGAACGCTTTTGCCACGTGGTGCGCTATCAAGACACATGGTACACGCGTACGTCATGGTTAAAACGGAGGCCGGCACCTCTGAGGACCTGATCGGTCTCGTCAGGGACCTCACCCCGGTGACGGAGGCACACATCGTGGCGGGGGTCCACGACCTGATCGTCGAGGTCGAGACCGCCGCGGTCTACGACGTGTTGAAAACAGCCGCGAGCGAGATTCAGTCGTTCGACGGCGTCGCAGACACGAAGACGTACATTTCGATCGACGAGTGATCGGACGACCTCTCGCGATCGACGGGAAATCGCGTGGCCTTTCGCGATCGACGGATAATGGCCGAGGCTGCACGACTCGTTCGGCGATCGTTCGCAGAGATCCCAGCGGGCCAGTCGACAAGGAGAAAAGCGCCCGTCACGTATCGATCGCATGGCTTCGATGCTCGAGGTTGCGTTGTTCGTCGGCGTTCTGGCAGGACATACGCTCCTTGCAGCCGTGATGACCCGAATCTTTCGGATCCGGCTGGAATCAACCGCCGGCTGGGTACTCTTTTCGGCGTTTCTGATCCCGGTCGTCCTGTTCGTCTCGACGCTCGTCTTCTCTGGGGCGTTGCAGATCGGCATCGATCTGGGGAGTCCGGCCGTCGCCTTCGGCGTCATGATCGCGTTACCGCTCGCGCTCGGGTTCACGATCGACGTGTTGTACGTCCCCCCGCCGGCGGAGATCGACCTCCCCGAAACGACGGGACGATAATCGGAGGAAACAGCACCGTCACTCGGACACGAGCCGTTCGATGGCCGCTTCGGCCAGGTCGATGACCACCTCCGGCGACTGGGTCGCGTCGATTCGCACGAACCGGCCGGGGTTCGATCGGATCAACGACTCGTAGTTCTCCTGGACGGTCGACAGGTACTCGACCTGTTCGAACTTGTTCGTCGAGCCGCTGCGGGCCGCGGCGAGCTCCGGATCGACGTCGAGGTAGATCGTCAGGTCCGGCTCGCGGGAGAACGCGCGGTGAATGCCCTGTATGTACTCCATCGGTCGGGTGAGGTCGGTGTCCGCGAGTGTGGCACCCTGATAGGCGTACCGGGAGTCGGAGTATCGGTCGGTGACGACGAGGGTGCCGTCCGCAAGCGCCGGCTTGATCACCCGCGAGAGGTGATCGGCGTGGTCGGCGGTGTAGAGGAACAGCTCTGCGATCGGATCGGCGTCGTCGTCGTCGATCGATCGGTACACCGCATCACCGTACCACGATTCGGTCGGTTCGCGGGTGAACACCGCGTCCGGATACGTGTCGGACAACGCCTCCCAGACCGTCGTTTTGCCGCTACCGTCGAGACCCTCCAGCGTGACGAGCATGCGCGGGTAGAAACGACGGGAGTGAAAGAACCCTGCGGTCCACCGAGCCGGGTGTCGCGATCGGCAACACGCCGCACTGTAACCGTGACACGTAGCCGTCACGTACGGTAGCTTTAGGGACGATCGGACCGTTTACGCGTGCATGAAGGTACTGGTAGCTGGCGGTAGCGGATTCATCGGATCACACCTGGCCGAGGAGTTGCTCGATCGAGGCCACGAGGTGACGATCCTGTCGCGCTCGCCGGAATCTGAGACGCTTCCGGACGGCGTCGAAACCGTTTCCGGCGACGTCAGCGCCTTCGAATCGATCGAAAGCGCCCCCGAGGGGCACGAGGCGGTGATAAACCTCGTCGCGCTGTCGCCGCTTTTCGAGCCGAAAGGCGGAGCCAAGATGCACGAAGAGATCCACCGACACGGAACCGAAAACCTGATCGAAGCGGCCGAACGTAGCGACGTCGATCGGTTCGTCCAGATGAGCGCGCTCGGAGCGAATCCGAACGGGGACACCGCCTACATCCGATCGAAGGGTCGCGCGGAAGCCCACGTTACCGGCTCTAATCTGGAGTGGGTGATCGTTCGACCGTCGGTCGTCTTCGGCGAGGGCGGGGAGTTCGTCTCCTTCACGAAGCGGCTCAAGGGAATGTTCGCCCCGGGAGTGCCGCTGTATCCGCTCCCCGGCGGTGGAAAAACGCGATTTCAGCCGATCTGGGTCGGTGACCTCGTCGAGATGCTAGCCGACGCGCTGGAAGGCGACGAACACGTCGGCGAAACCTACGAGATCGGCGGTCCGGAAACGCTCACGCTCAGACAGATCACCGAAATGGTGTACCGATCGGAGGACACGCGCGTGAAAATCGTGCCGCTACCGATGGCGATGGCGAAACTCGGGCTGACGGTTCTTGGTGCCGTCCCCGGGTTCCCGATGGGAACAGACCAGTACCGATCGCTACAGTTCGACAACACCACGACGTCGAACGACGTATCCGCCTTCGGGGTCGAGGCGGACGACCTGACGACGTTCGGATCGTATCTCGGAGTGGAGTGACCGATCGGACTTCCCAGCGGAGTGAAGATCGAACTCCCAGCGGAGTGAAGATCGGACACCCAGCGGAGTGAAGATCGGACTTATAGGCGCGTGAACGATCGAACGCAGCGTCTGCCTCCACCAGGGAGGGCACAATTTCTGTCACCGAAACGCGACCAACCAGATAGTTTCACCAATCACTTATAAAGTTAATAACACCTTACCAAGCAAGTAGATAGGTAATACCGTATTACTTTGTCACGATTCACTACCAGTCTCATCACAAGGTTTATATCCGTTTTCCCACTGTTTTCTTTTCAATGACGAGGGGACACCACACATGAAACTGGCAATGATCGGTTTCGGCCAGGCAGGCGGGAAGATCGTCGACAAGTTCGTCGAGTACGACGCCCGTACCGGCTCGAACATCGTCCGGGCTGCGATCGCGGTAAACTCCGCGAAAGCAGACCTGATGGGGTTAGAACACATCCCGAACGAACAGCGCGTCCTCATCGGCCAATCGCGCGTAAAGGGCCACGGCGTAGGCGCAGACAACGAGCTCGGTGCGGAGATCGCAGAGGAGGACATCGACGAAGTACAGGGTGCCATCGACGGAATCCCGGTGCACGAGGTCGACGCGTTCCTCGTCGTGGCCGGCCTCGGCGGGGGGACCGGTTCGGGCGGCTCACCGGTGCTCGCAAAGCACCTCAAGCGGATCTACACAGAGCCCGTCTACGGGCTCGGCATCCTGCCGGGCAGCGACGAGGGCGGTATCTACACGCTCAACGCCGCACGATCGTTCCAGACGTTCGTCCGGGAAGTCGACAACCTGCTCGTCTTCGACAACGACGCCTGGCGGAAGACCGGCGAGTCGGTGCAAGGCGGATACGACGAGATCAACGAGGAGATCGTCAAGCGATTCGGCATCCTCTTTGGCGCCGGCGAGGTCCAGGCGGGCCAGGAGGTCGCAGAGAGCGTCGTCGACTCCTCGGAGATCATAAACACCCTCTCTGGCGGCGGCGTTTCGACGGTCGGATACGCCGAGGAAGACGTCGAAGAACCGAACTCCGGCGGGCTCCTCTCGCGGCTTCGCGGCGGCGACGGCGACGACGCGCTCGACACCGCACACACGACGAACCGGATCACGAGCCTCGTCCGGAAGGCAGCGCTCGGGCGGCTTACGCTCCCCTGTGAGATCGAAGGCAGCGAACGAGCGCTGCTCGTGATGGCAGGCCCCTCGAAGTACCTCAACCGAAAAGGGATCGAGCGCGGGCGAAAATGGCTCGAAGAGCAAACCGGAAGCATGGAGGTCAGAGGTGGCGACTACCCGTTATCGGGACGCGGCTTCGTCGCGAGCGTCATCCTGCTTTCGGGCGTGACGAAGGTACCCCGGATCAAAGAACTCCAGCAGGTCGCGATCGAGGCACAGGAAAACCTCGAAGAGATCCGATCGGAGAGCGAGTCGAACCTCAACGACCTCGTCAGCGACGACGAGGACGAACTCGAATCGCTCTTTTGAGTTCGCAGTCGGCGGCCGCCTCGCGCCGACTCGATCCGGCTGAGCCTCCCGACCGGAGGCGAGTCGACGAAGTCAGCACCGATCAGTTTCTGGTGTCCTCGGATCGGTGTGTTCTTTCGCTGTAGGCCCGCATCACCCACTGATGGAGTTTCTCGTCCCCTTCGACGGCCGCGAACCGAAATCGCGCCTCGCGTCCGTGCTGGCTGCCGACGAGCGTCGGGAACTCGCGACGGCACTGCTGTCGGACGTGCTCGGCGCGTTCGAACGAACGCCGCACGAACCGCACGTGCTCTCGACAGTGCCGATCGACCGTCCCGTCCCCACGACGGTCGACGAACGACCGCTCACCGACGCGGTCAACGCGGCCCTCGAGGACGCCACGCTTCCGATCGGCGTCCTCGCGGGCGACCTCCCCCTGCTCACGCCGGAGTCGATCTGCCGGCTCGCAGCAACCGACGGCGACGTCGTGATCGCGCCTGGGCTCGGCGGCGGGACAAACGGCCTCGTCGTTCGACACCCGGACTTTTCGGTCGACTATCACGGCGCGTCGTGTCTGGATCACCGATCGATCGCCGAGCGGCGGGGCGCGACGGTGGTCGAGTTCGACTCCCGACGCGTCGCCACGGACCTCGACGAGCCTACGGACTTCGTCGAGGTGTTGCTTCACGGCAACGGGAAGACGGCGGCGTGGCTTCGGGACGCCGGATTTCGGCTGTCGATCGATGAGGTTGGCGGCCGCGTCGACGTCGATCGATCGACCCAACCACCGGAGTGACAGACTTTTATCCCTCCCGTGGTGACTCGGAGCTATGGTTTCGGGGTCGGATCGGTATGAAATCGATGACGACGTCGACGTCGACGTCGACATCGACATCGACGAGACGGCAGTCGATCGGCTGCTCGACGTCACGCCGGCGGACGTAGCCGCCCCGCAGGCGCTTTCGTTCTCGCGGAACGTCTTCCTGCCGTTGACGACCGCCTGCCGGTACACCTGCACCTACTGTACGTACTACGACGTACCCGGACAGGCGACGCTCATGTCCCCCTCGGACGTCCGGGCGACGCTTCGGCGGGGGGCAGCGGCCGGCTGTACGGAGGCGCTTTTTACCTTCGGCGACAAGCCGGACGATCGATACACGCAGATTCACACCCAGCTTTCCGAGTGGGGGTTCGACTCGATCATCGACTACCTCGATCGGTGCTGCGAACTCGCACTCGAGGAGGGGCTCCTCCCGCACTCGAACCCCGGCGACCTGACAAAAGCGGAGTTCGAACGGCTCTGCGAGGTGAACGCCTCGATGGGCGTCATGCTGGAGACCACCGCCGACGTGTCCGCACACTCGGGAAGCCGAAAAAAAGACCCCCGCCAGCGGTTGCACACGATCCGGGCGGCTGGCCGGGTCGGAGTGCCGTTTACCACCGGCATCCTCGTGGGAATCGGCGAGTCGTGGCGCGATCGGGCCGAAAGCCTGCTGGCGATCCGATCGCTCCACGAGCGGTACGACCACATTCAGGAGGTGATCGTCCAGAACGTCGTTCCAAACGAACGATCGGATTTCGAGCGGCCCACCGTCGACACGATGCGACGAGTCGTCGCGATGGCGCGTGTCGCGCTTCCGGAGTCGGTCTCGGTGCAGGTGCCGCCGAACCTCTCGCCGACGTCGGAACTGCTCGACTGTGGCGTCGACGACCTCGGCGGCGTCTCGCCGGTGACAGACGATTACATCAACCCCGAGTACGCGTGGCCCGCCCTCGAGACGCTGCGAGAGATCGCCGACGACGCGGGCGTCCCCCTGTACGAGCGGCTCCCGGTGTACGATCGGTACGTGCCGGGTGACCTTCGTCGGCCCGATTTCGACGGTGACGACGCGGAGACGGACGCAGGGGGGTGGCTCGCAGATCGGATCGACGCGGCGATCCGAGCCGACGACGAGTACGGACGCCGGTTCCGCCGCGTCGCACGACGGGACGCGCCGGTGTCGGTCGATCGGTGAGCCAGCTAGTTGGAGCGATCGGCCGGCAGGTTCTTTGAGTCTGCACCCATATTGATCCGACTGTGTTCATCGAATCCGTCGTGTTACAGCTGGGACTGGAAACGATCGACTACGGCGAGATCGTCGCGCGAAGTATCGCGTTTCTGATCGGATTGGTCGGCGTGTTGTTCGTCGGGCGGGTGCTTTTCGTCCCGCTCGTTACGAAGGGGCTGGAGAATCGCGACATCGATCGGAGCGTCCGAAGCCTCGGCGAAAGCGTCGCCAGAGCGCTCGTGTGGTTCGCCGCGATCGCGATCGCGTTCACCCTCGGAGGATTTGGGACCTTTCTGGCGGCGTTTGCCACCCTCGGCGGCGCACTTGCGCTTGCAGTCGGCTTTGCCGCACAGGACCTGATCGGGAACTTCGTCGCCGGGATATTCATCCTGAAGGACAAACCCTTCGAGGTGGGCGATTGGATCGAGTGGAAAGAAAACAGCGGGATGGTCGAGGACATCGACCTGCGCGTCTCGCGAATCAGGACGTTCGACAACGAACTCGTCACCGTCCCGAACGGCGAACTGGCGAACAACGCGGTGACGAACCCCGTCGCCTACCAGACGCTCAGACAGAAGTTCGTCTTCGGGATCGGCTACGACGACGACATCACCGAAGCGACCGAGTACATCATCGAAGAGGCGCGGGCCCATCCGGACATCCTGAACGACCCCGACGTGTCCGTCCGACTCGTCGAACTCGGCGACTCCGACGTGGGGTTACAGTCGCGCTTTTGGATCGAAAACCCCCGACGTGCGGACTTCGTTCGAATTCGCTCTGAATACGTGCAGGCGGTGAAAGAACGCTTCGACGAGGAGGGTATCGACATCCCGTACGCGCACCGAACTCTCACCGGAGAAGTGGAAGTACTCGAGTCGATCGCCGACGACGCGCAAGAAAACCGCAACTGACCCGGATGAGAAAACCGCAACTGACCGATCGAGAAAGCCACAACTGATCGCGTGCAAAAGCCAAAAACCGCAACTGACCGTGTACAAAAGCCAACACTGACCGTGGACGGGCGGGGAGACCCTCCAATCAGATCAGATCAAACCAGATCGAATCAGATCAGATCAGATCGCCGAAGTACTCCGGGACCAATTTCCGGACGACGCCGTACAGTAGCGCCACCACGACCGTCGCGGTCGCAAGCTCGGAGATCG
>JBNJFV010000009.1:0-14253 GCA_051747145.1 Halobacteriota archaeon | reverse complement strand
CAGATCAGATCAGATCGCCGAAGTACTCCGGGACCAATTTCCGGACGACGCCGTACAGTAGCGCCACCACGACCGTCGCGGTCGCAAGCTCGGAGATCGGCGATCCAAACATGACGATCCCCGGAATGGCAAGCCCCACCGAGAGGGCCAGATCCTCCGGCGCGCCGTCGTAGCGAATCCAGTATTTCGGCGGGAGCCACCGATCTCGCGGATGGACGTACACGGCTTCCGCGGAGGTCCGAAGCCACGGCCGCGGTTCGTCACCCGCGCCGAACCAGTCCATCACCGAGTGGATCGCCGCCGAGAGGAACACGTACGCGATCGCGATCGTCGCCGGTCCGGTCGAAACGACCGCGAGGATCGCCGCGGCGATCGCGGGAATCCAGTAGTAAACCGGGAAATGAAGCGTCTTTCGGTGGGTACCGACGAACAGATCCAGGTCCGGGAGAATCCCCCCGGCCATCCCCCCGAGGGCCGCGGCCACGGCTAGCTCGGGGTCGATCCAAAGCAGCGGCACGGCGAGGGCGATGCCAACGCCGATGTGAGTCGGGCTCATCATGGTCGTACACAGGTGGGACGAGTAGGGCGTTCGGAGTCCGGAGGGCGGACGTGCGGCGGGGTCGACGTCTCAATCGTCAGCCGTGGTCGCGTCGATCGGCCGCTCTCGGTGATCGGGGGCGAACATGGGGGTGCCGTCCGCACGGGGGCCGAGCGTCGGTCCGATCGGGTGGGCGGTCGGATCGATCGGTCGTCGCCGCCGGTAGTCGGTCGATCGCTCCGCCAGCGGCCGGCCGATCGCCGACACCATCTCGGCGTACTCGCCGACGGTTCGATATTCCCCGTACTTGCCGCCCGCCCGCTTCGTGATCTCCTCTGAGAGGATCGTTCCCATGAAGTCGTTCGCTCCGCAGTGCAAAAGCTTCAGCCCTTTCGCGTTGCCGTATTTCACCCAGGAGGATTGAATGTTCTCTACGTTGTCGAGAAACAACCTGGAGACGGCGATCAGCAACTCGTCCTCCGCATCCGACGCCCCTCCGTCGACGACGCCGCGTCTGAAAAGCGGGGTGTGCTCGTGGACGAACGACAGCGGGACGAACTCCGTGATCCCACCGGTGCGATCCTGCAGGTCGCGAACGACGCGCAGGTGTTCGACGCGGTGGGCGATGGTCTCGACGTGGCCGTACATGATCGTCGAGGTGACGTCGAGTCCGGCGGCGATCGCCCCCTCGATCGCTTCGACCCACTCGCGCGTCGTGATCTTTCCCGGGCAGATCACCTCCCGCACCTCGTCGACGAGGATCTCCGCTGCGGTCCCGGGCGCTGAATCTAATCCCGCCGCCCGGAGCGTCCGATAGGCGTCCTCGTAGCTCCAGTCGGTGCCGCGGACGGCGTGGTGTACCTCCTCGGGCGTCATCGAGTGGACGTGGACGCCGTCGACCGACATCGCCTCGATCTGCTCGACGTACGTCCCCGGATCGGTTTCGTACCGATCGGGTGGCTTGTAGGTCACCTGGCTTGCCGGAGCGTCGAACGAGTCGAGGATCTCGCGATGCTCGGCATTGAGTGCGAATGCGGGGTGGAGCCCGGAAACCGAACAGACCTCCGAAATCCCCAGATCGAGCGCCTCGTCGACGATCGCCCTCGATTCGGCGGGCGTTTTGGTGAACCCGTCGTGGTCGTCCGCGTAGTCGGTCTCGAACAGGTGGGCGGTGTCTTTGAAGTTGCAGAACAGACAGCCGACGGTACAGGCGGTCGTCACGTTGTTGTTGAGGTTGGCGACGAACGTCACCTCCTCGCCCACAACGTCCGCGCGACGCCGATCGGCCGCTTGCAGGACCTGCTCTTTCCGGACGGGGTCGATCCCAGCCGTCTCGGTCCCGGTCGCCATCAGTTCGATCCCGTCGTCGACGCTCAACCGATCGCCGTTACGTGCTTTCTCGAGGGCGTTTTCGAACGACTGATCGGTGTGAGTGACGCGTTCGAAGCCGAACTCGTCGGGGTCGAGATCGGCGGCACGCCGGCGGTTCATCGTCGTATCCTACCGGTCGAAGGATAAAAATCGGACGGTCCCGGCGGGCCGGGAGACGACAGCCGATCGGCGGAACCCTCCGAAAGAATGCAGACGTCTCGCCGGGACGAAGACGTCTCGCAGGATCCGTCGCCGAAGACAGGTTTATTTCTCCGTACCGCCCCCTCATCGTATGACCTACGACTGCTCGTTTCTCGACGACCTGGATCTCGACGGGCGGGTGTCGACCGGGAGTTCGGATCGAACAGAACACGCAAGCGACTGGCAGACCCGCGACGACGGCGTCGAACCCGACGCGGTCGTCTTCGCGGCGTCGACGGCCGACGTGGCAGCGGTGCTCGCGGCGGCAAGCGATCGGGGCGTCCCCGTCACGCCGTACGCCGCCGGGACCGGGATGGAGGGCGGTTCGCTCCCGATCGATCGCGGCATCAGCCTCGACACGACGGGACTCGACGACGTGCGCGCGATCAGACCCGAGGACAGACAGATCACCGTCGAGGCGGGCGTGATCGGAAGCGACCTCAACGCCGCCGTCGAGCGCCACGGCCTGTACCTCCCGCCGTTGCCCGCTTCGGGGGCGATCTCGACGATCGGCGGCATGATCGCGACCGACGCCAGCGGCATGCAGACGGTGAAATACGGCGAGATCGCAGACTGGCTGCTGGAGATCGAAGTCGTGTTGGCCGACGGGCGCGTCACGACGTTCGGCAGCCGGGCCCGCAAGACCTCAAGCGGCTACAATCTTAAAGACCTCTTCGTCGGTAGCGAGGGGACACTCGGGGTGATAACGGCGGGGACGTTCAGGCTCGCCGGTCGTCCCGAGCAGGTACGACGCGGCAGAGCGGTCTTCGAGACGTTGGGCGAGGCGACGTCGGCGATCACCGACGCCATCACGGCCGGCGTCGACGTGGCCACGATCGAACTCATGGATTCGGACGCGGCGATGTTGGTCAACGCCTACAGCGAGACCGAGCTACCCGAATCCCCGATGGTATTCGTCGAGTTCCACGCGAACCACGGGATCGACGATGAGGTCGAGTTCTGTCGGACGATATTCGAATCCCACGACCTGCTCGAGTTCGATCTGCCGGAGGACGAACGGTCGATGGACGCGCTGTGGGCGGCCCGCGAGGACATCACCTACGCCGCCGCCGAGTGGAAACCGAACCGCAAGGAGGGCGAACCGGGCGACGTGACGGTCCCGATCAGCGCCTACGGCGATCTGGTCGAGCGCGTCAAGGAGATCGGGGATGCCTACGACCTGCTGGTGCCGTGTTTCGGCCACGCCGGCGACGGGAACCTCCACTACTTCGCGCTGTTCGACCCGGACGACCCCGAGATGGTCCAGCGGGCCCGCGACGCCTACGCCGACGTCGTCGACGCCGCGATCGCCCTCGACGGCACCGCGACCGGCGAACACGGCGTCGGGATCGGCAAGCGCGGCTACATGCAACTCGAACACGGCGACGTCTCGATCGACGTCATGCGATCGATAAAGAAGGCGCTGGACCCGAAGGGGATCTGCAACCCCGGAAAGGTGCTCCCCGACCCCGAGTGAGCGATCGGATCGATCCACGGCGGCTCGACAGTGAGGGCGATCGGACATATACGTATCCGTGTCCATCCGTAGAGTCAATGCAGCCGTGATACACACGGAAGTGAAAGATACTTACCCCCGGCGCACGCTGTCTCGGCCATGACGAGCGTCAAGGAGTTTCGCGTCGATCGGGAGGCGACGGCGACTGCGCTGGGCCGCGGAAGTTTCGTGTTCACCGACGCGTACTCGGTGTTCGACTGGGGGCGAATGCCCGATCCAATCTCGAACAAGGGAGCGAGCCTGTGTACGATGGGGGCGTACAACTTCGAACTGCTCGAGGCGAACGATGTCCCGACCCACTACCTCGGCGTAGTCGATCCAGACGCCGGCGAGGATTCGACCGGCGCGGTCGCCCTCGACGACGTCGAAACGCCGCCGACCGAGATGGCGATCGAACTCACGCAGGTGCCGGCCCTGCCGTACGAGGGCGGTTCCGCCGACGACGGGGCGTACGACTACGAGGCGTACCACGAGGCGGCCGGTCGGAACTACCTGATCCCCCTGGAGATCGTCTTCAGGAACACGGTCCCGGTCGGCTCCAGCCTCCGGAACCGCGGCGAACCCGCCGAGTACGGATTGGACCTGCACGCCTGGCCCGACGAGCCGATCGACCTGCCAGAACCGGTCGTGGAGTTCTCCACGAAGTACGAAGAGCAGGATCGGTATCTCGATCGCGAAGCGGCAGCTCGGATCGCCGGCTCCGCGTCGATCGAACGCCTGGAGGAGCTGGCGCTTGCGGTGAATCGTATCGTAACCGAACGCGCCGCGAATGCGGGCTTTACCCACGAGGACGGCAAGATCGAGTGTCTGTACCACGACGGGACGATCGCCGTCGCAGACGTGGTGGGGACGTTCGACGAGAACCGATTCGCCTACGAGGGCCAGCAGGTCTCAAAGGAGGTCGTCCGGCAGTACTACAAGCGCGAACAGCCCGATTGGGTGACAGCGGTCGGCGACGCGAAGCGGGAGGTCGCCCGCGTCGACGCCGCCGACTGGCGGCCGCTCTGTGACGTCGAACCGATGTCGCTGCCGGAGGACGTCGTTGCGACGGTCTCCGACATGTACGCCGCCGGGGCGAACGCCTACACCGCGACGGCGTGGTTCGACGCGCCGCCGATCGAGGAGGCGGTCGCGGCCGTCCGCAGGTTGTGAGCGCAGGTACGCACGACCGATCGGAACAGATCAGACAGTGAGCCGACTCGGATATACACGTTAGTGTATCACAGCGTCGATCCAAAAGAGCTTTTGACCACGCTCGCGCAGTATCCGTCGATGACCGCTTACACCGCGACGGTGACCGTCCGACTGAAACACGGGGTGCTGGATCCGGAAGCGGAGACGACAAAGCGCGCGCTCGAACGGCTGGGCTTCGAGCTTGCGGCGCTCCGATCGACCGATCGGTTCGAAATCGACATGGACGTCGAGGACGCGGCGACCGCCGAAAACCGCGCCGAGCAGATGGCAGAACGGCTGCTCGCGAACCCGACGATCCACGATTACGACGTTTCCGTCGTCGAAACGGACGCCTGATCATGACCGTCGCAGTGATCCAATTTGGCGGTTCGAACTGCGATCGAGACGCGGTCCGCGCGCTCGGACACCTCGGCATCGACGCCGAACGCGTCTGGCACGAGGACGGACTCCCCGAGGACACGACGGGGATCATGCTCCCGGGGGGCTTCTCCTACGGCGACTACCTCCGCGCCGGAGCGATGGCGGCCCGCGCACCGATCATGAACGAGATTCGAATGGCGGCCGAGGAGGGTGTTCCGGTGCTCGGCGTCTGCAACGGCGCACAGATCGGCTGTGAAGCCGGACTCACCGACGGGGCGTTCACGACGAACGAGAGCGCCCGGTTCCAGTGCGAGCCGGTTTTCCTCCGGATCGAGCGAGCGGACACGCCGTGGACCGACGCCTACGAGAAGGGCGAGGTGATCGAGGTGCCGATCGCCCACGGGGAGGGACGGTTCGAGATCTCCGAGGAGCGCTACGAGGAGCTCGAGGCCGACGACCGGATCCTCTTTCGATACTGCGACGCCGACGGTGCCGTCACCGAGGCGTCGAACCCGAACGGGTCGACCGGCAACGTCGCCGGCATCCTCGGGGCGACCGAGACGACCGCTGTGTTGATGCCACATCCCGAACGGGCGACGCTGCCGGACATCGGCGGGACCGATGGGGCGGGCGTACTGTACGGCTTTCGGTGACCCGATCGACTACTCCGGTCGCGCGTTCGTCGACTGCACCTGAATACCCGGCTGTCCCTGGCTGCGCTTTACGAGGCGGGTGACGCCTGTTTTCCCGTGTGCGCCTTTGTCGAGGCGGATGTACTGGAGATCGCTTTGGTCTTCGACCCACGTCTCGAACACCTGCTGGGCGTCGTAGACGTAAAACTCCGCGAGTCGTTCGTCCATCGCCGCAGGGTTCTGAACGAAGATGATCGTGTCGTCGTCGGTGAGCAGGTTCGCCTGGATCCACCCGTGCTGGAATCGCAAGTCTTTCGCGGACAGCTCCTGGAGGGCCGTCTCCGAGTAGACAATCGGCACGGCGTCACGCGAGCCGCGACGCTCGTCGATCGACCGGTAGATTCGGAAGATCCGCTGCATGACGTACAGCCGGTTGTGCGTCAGCATACCCGTCAGCCCGCGTTTGTGGATCCGATAGATGTTCGGGTGGTCGTAGTCCCAGTCTGCGTACCAGTCGATGACAAACAGGCGATTTTCATCGAGGAGCTGTCCGAGCGAGGAGATGCGATCGGCGATCCTCGTTTCGACCCACTCGCGTCCGAGCGTTCCGGGGACGAAGATCGGCACCGCAGCGCCCGCCAACAACGATTCGACGGCGATCTCGGCGACGATGTCGCTCACACGTGCTCGCCCGTCGTGGGCGAGAACGACCGATTGCCCCTTCGAGAGCCCGCCGCCGCCGAGTTCGTCGAGCCCTGGGACGCCGGTCTTCCAGACGCGACCGACCGGTTGCGTCGGCGACCAGCGCGAGACGACCGCCGGACCGTCCGCACCGATTTCGAACTCGTGTTTTCTCGTGTCGTGATCGACGCCGCGGAGCTTCTCGATGCGGAGATATCGGTGGTAATCACCCCGGATCGGCTCGTGAGTGAGGCTGATGACGCCGTGGGCGGCAAACCGGAGGAGTTCGGGGGCCGCCGATCCGGTGAACGCGCCGCTGTCGGGTTCCTCGGCGACAAGAAGCGTCGTCGCGTCGAATCGATCGGCGAACAGCCGGATGATCTCGAGGATGTCTCGACGGAGCAGGTCCGGGTTATCCGACATCGGCGCGATACCCGAAAGGCTGTCGACGACGATTCGATCGACTGGGAGATATTCCGAAAGGTGGTCTTCGAGGTATTCGGTCGTAAATGGCGCATAGAAGTCGTGTGGACGATCCTCGTCGCGCTGGAGTTCGCTCAGCATGAGCCCGTCTGCTCCGTCGATCCGCTGGCCCGGTCGGGCGTGGACCGACGCGACCGAGAGGTTCCGATCCTCGAGGTCGAACGAAAAGGGGGCGAACGAATCGCGAAGCTCATCGCGCGTCTGTTCGGTCGTGACGTACAGGGCGCGTTCACCCGAATCGAGCCCCGCCTGGAGGAACTGCATCGCGAAGGTGCTCTTTCCGGTCCCCGGACCGCCCGAAAGGAGGACCGCACGATTCGCGGGAAAACCGCCGTCGAGCAACGCATCGAGCCCGGGATCGCCCGAGCTAACCTGCACGAGTTCAGCGTCCGTCTCGCCGTATGCGTCGACCATCGGAGCGTTATCGGTGTCTGGAAGCCGATCGGGATAAATCCCTTCGACGGCGAATTGACAGGCCTCGCTGTTCGATCGACGAACGTACAGATCGACGAACGTACAGATCGACGAATTCGCTCGATCGGGGGACTGTCAGCGAACCAGCGGCATGTTGTAGCTCGTCTCCGCGTCCATCACGTGATCCCACGTCGCCTCACACTCACAGGAGACCTGCGAGAAGACCGAGGGGTCCTGCCGGAGGTTGAAGTCCTTGATCGCCGTCTGGACGCGATCGTCGCACTCCCCACAGTTGTGCGCGCCGCGATCGCTGCCGTGGCCCACCGGGTCGGAGACGACGATCGCATCGACGTCGGCGGTCGTTTCGAGGACGTGCGCGACCGACCACAGCCACGGCGGACGATACCCCCCGCGGAAGTACAGCTCGTCGACCATCGTGTACCGCTGGACGTTAGTCGGGTTCATCGAGACCGTGTGACACCCCTCGACGTCCCCACAGCGATCGATCGAGTCGATCATGTCGGCGACGGCTTCGGGTTCGGCGAGGAACGGCGGTTTTAACAGCAGATACGCCTTGACGCCAGCCCCTGCGGCGACGGCCGCCGCGCAGGCGTCCTCGAAGTCCGCAAAGTCGAAGTACTTGTTCACGCAGTCGTGCCGTACCCGATCGGTCGCGGTCTCGAGGCCGATCGCGACATCCGTCTGGAGGCCGTATCGTGTGAAATCTGCGAGTTTCTCCTCGGCGACGAAATCGGGAAGCGACTCGACGACGATCCGCTCGCGGTCGGCGAACGTCTCCGCGATCGCCGCACGGGTTTCGGCGGGGACCTCCCGCTCGTCGAGGAACGACCCGGAGGTGTAGATCTTCACGAGGCCGGCCGGTTCCTCGAGGTGTTCGGCCTCGTGATCCAGACAGGCGTCGATCTGGTCGACGAGCGCCTCGTGGGAGACCGACCCGCCCTCGACGGACTCGGCGACGTACCCACACATCGTACAGCCGCCGGCGCGCGCCCACCGACAGCCACCGGTGTTGAGAATGATCGTCAGGCTGTCGTAGACGCCGTCGGGGGTGTTGTCCTCGTCGATCCACACGCGAGTCGGCTCGTGGGGATCGTAGTGTCGCTGTTTCTCCGCGCGGATGTCGCGCATCACCCGGTTGTGCGCGTCCATCCCGCGGCCCCGCTCGTACACTTCGGGGCTCGGCTTGCTCATTGGGTTTCGTAGCCGATCGAGTGGTAAAACCTCACCGACACGGCCGTGCGCGATCGACACCACGTGAGCGGTCGATCGCAGGAGCGGTCGAAGAAAGAACCGATCGTAAGAACAGTCGACTTCAGGAACGGTCGAACGTCACGTCGAGTGGCGTCGTGGCTTCGACGTTGTCGGTGACCGGACAGCGCCGCTTGACAGCCGTCAGCCACTCGTCCAGTGTCGCCTCGTCAGCGTCGGCCTCGATCGACAGCTCGACGTCGAGTTCCTGCAGTCCCGGCCGGGCGTCGGTCTCGACGCCCTTGTACGCCGAATAATCGACGTCCCCGACGATCGAGATCTCCAGCTCGTCGATGTCGATCCCCATGTCGCGGGCGACCATCGTCCCCGTCGAGTTGAGACACGCAACCACGGCACCAAGGAAGTATTCCACTGGGTTCACGTCCTTGCCGACCACGAACTCCGCACTGCCGGTGTCGACGGTCGTTCGCTTCGGGCTCAGTCGCGTCCCGGTGAGTTCGTACGTCGTCACGTTCGTCGAATTTCCTCGATCGTCTGGCATACGTGACAGTTGTGAGTCGAGCATTGAAGAAGTATCGAAGACAGCCAGCAAACAGTGGCGAAGACAGCCAGCAATTGGCGGGGGAGACAGCCAGCAAACGGTGGCGAAGACTGCGGGCGACTCACGCGTTCGGATCGGTCACACGCCGCCGGATCTGGCCGAGAGACACGCCGATGACCGCGCCGATCGCGTTCAAAAGCACGTCTGTCAGGGCGAACGATCGCCACGGGATGAACCACTGGACGACTTCGATCGCTGCCCCGTAGCCCGTGACGAGGAGGACCGTCACGAGAACCGGACGCGATCGACCGAGGTGTGACAACGATCGATCGAAAATCGGTCGTGATCGATGCGCTATCGATCGGGGTCGGATCTGTGGGCGGACGACCGCAGCGAGCACACCGTATCCGACCAGGTGGAAGAGGGCGGTCGGCCCGAGTAGGAACCCGCTCGAACCCTCACCGGAAGGTATCGGGACGGGGACGATCGACGCCAGCAGGAGCCCGACGAGCACACCGAACAAGATGCCACGCCGATCCGGCACGTCGGCAGATCGATGCAGAACGTCCATTAGGTACACGGTGTGAGACGGGCGGGAAAAACACCTCGGTCGCCGGGGAGATACCGATCGAACGGCATCGGATTTGTAACGCCGATTGGTCAACATCACGGCCCGAGACGTCGCGAGTGACGTGGCTAAACGAGGGAAAAAACCACCGACGTGGCGACGATCGTCGCACGGTACACTAGAGTAACCACAAGTGGTTACATCGTGGTGAGAACATCTAACACGGTTCGGAACGAACCTAGCAATTGTAATTTACAATGACTGAACTCGGTGGTTTCCAGGACAACGTGGGAGAGATCGACCTCTCTGCAGGGGAGGTGAACTATCGCGGGATCGACGACGAGACCGCGAAAAAATACATCGGGGCGCGGGGACTCGGCGTCCGTTACATGTTCGAGCGGGATCCGGACATCGATCCGATGAGCGAACAGAACCGTCTGTGTATCATGAACGGGCCGCTCTCGGGAACCCAGACCACTATGAGCGGTCGCGTTGCGATCGTAACGAAATCCCCGCTCACGGGGACGGTGACGGACTCACACCACGGCGGCTGGTCGGGTGCGCGCCTGAAATGGGCCGGCTTCGACGGGCTCGTCTTCGACGGAAAGGCCGACGAGCCAGTCTACGCCGTCGTCGAGGACGGCGAGGTGGAACTGCGTGATGCCTCCCACCTGTGGGGCAAAGGCGTCCACGAAACCCGCGAACTGATCGAATCGGAAGTCGACGGCGCCTACGGGAAGAACCTCAGCATCATGGCGATCGGTCCGGGCGGCGAGAACGGCGTCAAGTACGCCTGCATCATCAACGAGGACGATCGCGCCTCCGGTCGAGGCGGCACCGGCTGCGTGATGGGCTCGAAGAACCTCAAGGCGGTCGTCATCAAATCCGGGACGAACATGCCGAAGCCGGCCGATTCGGAGACGTTCAAGAAGGGCTACCAGCAGGCGCTGGAAGTGATCAGAGAGTCGGACGTCACCGGACCGAACGAAGGCGGCCTCTCGGTGTACGGAACGAACGTCCTCATGAACATCTCCGAGGAGATGGACGGCCTGCCGACGAAGAACGGCAAGTACACCTCGACGCGATCGTACAACGAGGCCGAAGGCGTCGACATCGACGCCGAACGCGTCTCCGGGGAGAACGTCCGCGAGAACATCCTCGTCGACGAGCCGACGTGTCACTCCTGCCCGGTCGCCTGCAAGAAGGAGGTCGAAGTGCAGACAATGCACAAAGGTGAGGAGATGAACGTTCGGATGGAATCGTACGAGTACGAATCCGCCTTCGCGCTCGGACCGAACTCCGGGCACACCGAACGAGACGACATCGCACTCATGATCGATCGCGCCAACGACATGGGCGTCGACACGATCGAGGTCGGCAACATGATGGCGATGGCCATGGAGATGTCCGAACAGGGCAAACTCGACGACGTCGGCGGGCTCGACTGGGGCGACTCGGAGACGATGATCGACCTGATAGAGCGGATCGCCCGTCGCGAGGACGACCTCGGCGATCTGCTGGCGGAGGGTGCCCGGCGCGTCGCGGAAGCGCGCGATGCCCACGACAACTCCCTCGCGGTGAAGGGTCAGACGATTCCCGCCTACGATCCGCGCTGCATGAAGGGGATGGGGATCGCCTACGCGACCTCGAACCGCGGTGCCTGTCACCTGCGCGGGTACACACCGGCAGCGGAGATTCTCGGCATCCCCGAGAAGGTCGATCCCTACGAGTGGGAGGGTAAAGGCGAGCTGACCGCCACCTTCCAGGACATGCACGCGATCAGCGACTCGTTCGACATCTGCAAGTTCAACGCCTTCGCGGAGGGCATCGAGGAGTACGTCCTGCAGTACAACGGCATGACCGGTCTCGACGTCAGCGAGGACGACCTGTGGGAGGCCGGCGAGCGGATCTACAACCTCGAACGGTACTACAACAACCTCAACGGCTTCGACGGCTCGGACGACTCGCTGCCGGCCCGGTTCCTCGACGGGGAGGGCGGCATCCCCGGGCAGGGTGCCTCCGAGGGCGAGTTCTGTGAACTCGAGGAGATGAAAGCCGAATACTACGACCACCGCGGCTGGGTCGACGGCGTCGTGCCCGACGAGAAGCTGGACGATCTCGGCATCGAGGTCGGCCCCGGAACCGGCGTTTCCGCAGGCGATTCGGCGGCCCCGGCCGACGACTGATCGATCGCGACCACGCTATTTTTCGGCGATCGACTACAGTTAGAACGATCGACTACAGTTAGAACGATCGGCGTCCGCAGTTGGAACGATCGGCGTCCGCAGTTGGAACGATCGGCGTCCGCAGTTGGAACGAGTGTCGAGCACAGTCGGAGCGATCGTCAGACGATCGAAAGCAGCTCCGGGCCGAATCGGATCGCCCACAGCGCGGCCATCCCCGTCACGATCGTCGCGAGGATGTCCTCGGTACGCCAGGCGACCGCGGCGGCGATCGTGCCCGCGAGGACTCGATCGTCCAGCAGCGTCGCCCCGATCGTCGCTTCGACGGTGATCACCGCGGGGAAGACGAGCGCGGCCAAGACTGCGGCGGGGACGAATCGAAGCAGGTGTCGAACGCGCGGTGGCACCTCGTCGATCCGGCCGAACAGGTAGATAAAGGATAGGCGAATCCCGAACGTACAGACCCCGATCAACGCGATCGCCGCCCAGATCGCCGTCCTCGACCACTCGGTCATGCGTTCCTCCGGGCGTCGACGCCGAGTCCGGCCAGGATGCCCGCGATCGCGGCGATCGGTAGATCGAGGTTCAACGGAACGCCGATCGTCACGACGGCGACGGCGACGACGCCCGCGACGATCGCTGCCGCGGTCGTTGCGCTGTCTTTCATCGCAGGGACTAAAAGCGCCAGAAAGACGAGCGGGAGCGCGAAATCCAATCCCAGCGAATCCGGCACGCCAGCGCCGATGACCGCACCGACGACGGTTCCGATCTGCCAGACGACCCACAGCGTCGCACCGATTCCGAAGTAGTACCACATCCGGTGGCGATCGTCGTTTGTCGCGTACTCGGCGACCGACATGGCGTACGCCTGATCGGTCAGCACGTACGCCAGCAGCGACCGGAGTCGAAGCGAGAACCGCTGAAAGTACGGCGCGATCGACGCCGAATACATCATCATGCGGACGTTGATCACGACCGCGGTGGCGACGACGACGACGAACGAGGCGTTCGAGCCGATGAGGTCGATCGCCGCCAGTTGCGATGCGCCCGCAAAGACGATGACCGACATGCCCACGGCTTCGAGGATCGACAACCCAGCGCCGACCGCCGTGATCCCCGCAACGAGTGCGAAGGGGATGATTCCGAGGATGATCGGCACTGCGACGCGAACCCCGGCGATGAAGTCGGGATGCAGCCGCTCGCGAAGAGCCATTACACCAACTCGCCGCGGGTGGTACGAAACCGTACCGATCTCACGGTTCGCGTGTCACTCCGTGGCGAAGCGATCGCCGGTGCCGATGACGACCGCGCTCCTGATCTCTAAGGCGGTGTCGAACTCCTTGCGGCGATCGGTCTGTGATCCCAGCCGTTTGAACTGTTCGACGTGCGCCCGGCGAATCCCGTCGCACGATCGCCGATCGATCGCAAGCTCCGCACAGACCGACTGCCAGTGATCGGCGGGGACGAGAAACACCTCCCGGTCGTCTCCGACGTGGATCCGTTCGTACTGACGGCGATAGCGGTCGATACGGTCCGAAAAGAGTCGCTGAGCCCGCGCGAGCAACTCCGGGAGCCGATCGGGGGCGATGCTCGCTTTGACACCGGCCAGGAGGAGCGGTTGGCCGTCGATCGGAATCGGGCCGACGTCTCCGTCGGTCACGGCTACCCACCCGCGCGCATCGCCTTCTTCGAGAACGCCTCGACGATCGTTTCGACGGCTTCCGGCTCGCCGGTGAAGGCGGTCGACACCTCCGTGAGGACGATCGAGCCGGCCGGGTTCACCTTCCTGGCCGAGAGATCGGCGGTCCACCCATCGCCGAGGACCTCGTCGATCCCGCGGCTGTCCGTCTCGGCGTCGGGGTCGATCGCCTCACCATCCACGACCGGACGCCCGCCGAGGTTTCGGAGGTAGTGAACGGCGAGGCGTTGAGAGATCCCCCGAAACGTCTTTTCGATCGTCACGTCGCGGGGAGATTCGTCGGCCATTTATCCACCCGCGACCGGCGGGAAGATCGACACCGTATCCCCGTCCTGCAGTTCGGTGTCCATCCCGTCCATGTGAAGTACCTCCCGGCCGTTTTTCAGGACGTTAATCTGCGGTTTGAGGTCGCCGTTCTCTACGAGCATCCCCTCCATGTCGGGGTACGCCGATTCGATCGAGGCGAGCAACGCCCCAACGTCCGTGTCGTCGTCGTACGTCCCCTCGACGACTTTCTGGCCGGCGATCTCCCGGAATGTCGCAAAGAACCGAAGCGTCAGTTGCATACCCGAAAGAGTCGGTCTGCCCGTAAAAAGTTGCGTGCTGCGGTGCCCGAAAGCCGACAGGAGGGCGGTTTTGACC
>JBNJFV010000008.1:29771-33587 GCA_051747145.1 Halobacteriota archaeon | reverse complement strand
GTCGCAGCTGGCGGGATCCCCTTCAGGCCCCCGTCGGGATGGGTGAGTACGGTCGCGATCGTCTCGGGAGTGATACGGTCGCCGCGTTCGATCCCGGCGAGTGCTGCGACCCGGTCGGGACGGTGGACCGTACGTTCCTCGAGCGGCTCGCCGACGGCCTGAACGCTCGCGATCGGCACGACCGTCCGCGTCGAAGACGGAATCTGTGGTTCGTTCTCCCCCGGGGCCTTGAACTCCCGCGTCCGTGCACCGTCGGCTTTGACGAGGACGGGTCCGTCGTGTCGCGCGGCGATCTCGTCGACCACGTCGGGTGCGTACCCCAGGTAGCGATCGCCCTCCCGCCCCGCCGCCAGTCCTATCGGGAAGGCGTCGTCGTCGGTGGGCAACCCAGCGAGCGGATCGTCGCCGACAACGACGCGAACCACCTCACCGTCGAAGATGGGGATTCGAACGGTGGTGGTGAGCACTGCCCGATCGACCGCGTTCGCGAGCGCGTACAGCGTCGTCTTCTTGCCACCGGCGCCGACCACGCAGGTGACGCCGCGATCTGCGCCGATCGCGTCGACGATCGAATCCGGGTGCGATCGATCGCGTCCAACTGAGGGATCCGAATCGAACCGATCACGCCCGTCGAACGGGTCCGAATCGAACCGATCGTCACCATCAGACGAGGGGTCGTGGGTCATTCGTCGGTGGTCGCCGCCTCGATCGTCGCCTCGATCGCGTCGAGATCCGGGAAGACGAGCGATTCTTCGGTCTCCCATGCGTACCGGACGGTCAGATCAGCGTCGAGAACGAAGACCGATCGGCGGGTGATCCCCCGGAGGAGCCCCGAATCGACGACGACGTCGAACGTCTCCGCGAGCGAATTGTTGAACGTCGACAACAGTGGATACGAGAGGTCGTACTCGTCGACGAACGCCAGCTGCGACCACGGCGTGTCGACGCTGACGCCGTAGACGGGGCCACCGAGATCCGAGAGATCGTCGATCCAATCGCGCAGTTGACACAGCTCCTGCGTGCACGTCCGCGAGTACACGCCCGGGAAGAACGCGAGCGTTACGGGACCCGCAGTCACCAGTTCCGACAACGTGACCGCCGAGATCGCCTCGGAGGTGTAGCTGCCACGATCGGCCGTCGCCGCCGCCTCCGGCGTCGCCGCGGGAGCGGTGACGTCCGGGACGGTTGTTCCTACAGAACGCATACCGGAGCCAGGGACGCGACACCAAAAAGCGTTCCCGCACCGTCAATATCGGATCGTCGGCGCGACGATCGGCACAACGCCTGCGGACGACCGCACGCCGATCGGCACAACGCAGACGACTTGCATGGCACAACCGGGGAAACGAGATGGAAGCTCGATCGACCGATTTCGACGGGGTAAGAGCGGTCCGGAGTCCGCGATTAGCGTTCTTCGACGTGTCGAACCTCGCTTGCGATCCCTCGGGTCGACGCACGCATCTCCGGGCCGGACATCACGGCCCGGCCGACGCCGAACGCCTTCGGCCCTTCGATGACGACCTCGTCGCCCGGCCGGATCGTATCGTCGGCGTCGACGACGCCCGGAGCGAGGACCGACCCGTGCGGGACGAACTCGTCGATCCGCACCCGTTTCGTCGGCGCGGCGCTTTCGACCCACTGTTTCGCGCCCGCGATCGTGAAAGCGAGCGTCCCGTACTGGGGTACCATCGTCGCCAGTTGCGTCGAATCGTCGGCTCTGACCTGCAGTTTGGGGAGCCGACCAGTGGTGTGAATGTCGACCCCCTCGAAGAGCGCGTCGCCGGCGTCCGGGCCGAACTGGTAATCGGCGATCGCCCGCACCGTGTTGTGCTCGCGCTCGCGTTTGGCGTACTTCAGCTCGCCCTCGAGGGCGGCCGCGAGGTTCGAAAGCGAGGCCTCCGTCGTCGGATGTTCGTCGACCGTGTACTCGAAGTCGAGATCGAGCGCCTTCTCGACGCGTTCGCAGATGTCGCGGTACCCCTCATCGGGGACGTGCGCGACGACGCGGGGGTACTCGTTTCGTTCGAGGTACCGCTGCAACACCGACGCGACGAACCCCTTCTCGTCCGCCGACCAGCGTCCGGTGACGACGGTGTCGTAGTGCTGGGCGGGATAGGTGAGTTCGAGTTCGGTCGGGACGACACCGATCGGCGACGTCATCGAGACGACGTGCGCCCGAAAGTCGATCGCCCGGTAGAACTGTTTGTGGCTCTGTGAGTCGCTGTATGGCTTCGTCGCCGAACACGGCAACAGCACGATCGGGTTCGAAAACCGATTTCGGTACCGGGTCGTGACGCGATCGGCGAACCGCTGGATCTCCACTCGCCGGAGGCTGTCTTCGGTGGTCGCCGCAAGTTCGACGTCCCGGACGACCGGCGTTCGTTCCTCGAGGTAGCCGTACTGCTGGTCGAACTCGCGGAGAGTGGCGGTCAGCCACTGTTCGTGGCGTGCCTGTCCCTCGACGTAGTCGCGGAGCCGCCCCGATCGGATCCGCTCGCGAACCCGACGAAGTTCCGCGCGGAGCGCGTTCACGTTGTGAGCGGCACAGTCCTCGCGGGTGAACGCGGCGGGCGATCCCTGACAGGCCGGACAGGCGCAGGGCAGCTCTGTGAGGTCTTCGAGAAAGGCCTCGCCGTCGGTGGTGAGGTATTTGCCCTGCGTCCCCTTCGCGATCGAACGCGTCGCGTCGAACCCGTCGATCCCGACGTACGCGAGGGTGGCGACGTTCGCGGGCGTGGCGATCCCGGAGACGACGACCGCGGTGTCGGCCGGAATCGACGCTTTGAGTTCGACGATCGCGTCTTTGAGCGCGGCGGCGTGGCCGTCGAAGGATCGAACGTCCGAAAGCACGTACGCGTCCGCGTCGTGGTCGGCTGCGGTGTCTGCGGTGACGACGACGGCGCTCGGGAAGTCGACCGACGGCGGCTGGACCGCAAAGGCGTCTTTGACCGGCGATCGGGTGCCGGCCGGGAACGACCGGTGTGGGAGGATCGTGACCGCGTCGGTCGACCCCGTCGGCAACTCGCGTTCGGCGGCCCACAGGCTCCCGCCGTCGACGAGAACGTCGTCTAAAAGCGCCGGGGTCGTAACCGGCGAGTCGAGACGGAACTCGCCGAGACGGGCCGCGCCGTCCCGATCGAGAACCTCGAAATACTGCGTCATACTATACTGCCCGATCGGCGGCCGAGCCTGTAATCCCTTGCGTTGTCCGACGGCGACGAGTGCCACCGGCGGCGTTCGCCCCGACAGTTTTGCCATCGGGAGTCGTGTATGTGCCATGAGACACCCCGCAGGTCCGTGGGACGCCGATCGGCTGCGATCGTTTCTCGACGCGACGATCGTGCCGATCCGGCTGTCGTGTCGGCTGCCCGACGGCGAACTGTGGATGGTGTCGCTGTGGTACGCCTTCGAAGACGGGCGCTTTCACTGTGCAACGAGCGCCGGGGCGGACGTGGTCGGCTTCCTTCGATCGGACGATCGGGTCGCCTTCGAGGTGTCGACGAACGAACCGCCGTACGCGGGCGTTCGGGGCAACGGTACCGCGAGGATGTCCCCCGACGAGGACAAACGACGGCTTCGATCGCTCATCGATCGATATCTGGGCGATCGCCAGTCGACCCTGGCCCGAACGCTCCTGCGACCGGGTCGCGATGAGGTGCAAATTACGATCGAACCGAGGCGGCTGTACACGTGGGACTTCACAGAACGGATGGCCGACGTCGACGCCACCCGATCGGGGGAGTGAGCCACCGAGCGCGGCGTGGCCGACGATTACGATTCGCGTCGCTGCACCGGCGATTACGATTCGCGTCGCTG
>JBNJFV010000008.1:11013-29671 GCA_051747145.1 Halobacteriota archaeon | reverse complement strand
CGATTACGATTCGCGTCGCTGTACCGACGCGAGCGATTCGATCCGAACGCGCTCGGGGACTCGATCGAGCGCGTCCTGATGCCACTCGTCGTGCGCGAGCGCGAACCGCGTGTCGGGATTCGAGTTGACGAGGCGGGCGACGCCCGCCGCGGCGGCGATCTGGGCCCGCCGACCGGCCCGCTCGGGGACTTCGGCGGTCAATGGATACGAATCCGCCAGGGCCGACGGATACGGTCCGAACGGGGGTTTGACCCGGAACGCGGCGTCGTACCGATCGTCCGACGGCGCGCCCCCCTCGGTGAGCAAGACCGTCTCGGGCACCGTCAACCGATCGAGTCGATCGTGGTGCCGGCGCACTTCCGGCCGCAACGCGGCCGCTGCGGACGTGTGAAAGAAAGTCCCCTTCGAGACGGGGTCCTCCCGTTCCAGCTGCTCGACGTGCGTCAAAAGCGCCCGGTAGCCGTCGAGCATCGCCGGATGCGAGCGGGCGCGCCGATCGACGAGTTCAAGCAGGTTCCCCTGCCTGATCGCCTCCTTGATCCGATCGAGCTCCTCGAACGTGACGTGGAGGTTGTGTTCGGCCAGACGGCGCTCACGCATCTCGTCGTCGAGTGCCCGGAGAGACGCCGGCGTGTGGTCGGTGCATATCGGACACGAACACGGCAAGTACGTCAGCTCGTCGAGGTGCTCGGTGCCGTCGACAGTGAGATACCTGTCGTCGCGGGCGTACAGCGCGTAGGCGGCCGAGTCGAACAGGTCACAGCCGAGCGCGACCGACAGCGCGAGCATCATCGGGTGACCGGCACCGAACAGGTGGACCGGACAGTCGACCGCTAGCCCTCGTTTGGCCGCCGCGACGGCGTCGACCATCTCCGCGTACCGGTAGTCGTTCATCAGCGGGACCACCGCGCCGATCGGAAAGACGTCGAGGTCGGTTTCGGCGGCGAAGCGGCCGGCCCGCTCGCGGAGGTCGGGGTACGTCGACCCCTGGACCGGGGCGTTGACGAGCATGTCGCCGACATCGATCGACCCGGCGTCTCGGAGGGCGCGTTCTGTCACCTCGAGGTCGGCCGCCGCGCGATCGCGATCGACTCCCGGCGGCGTCGGGATGTCGACCGGCGTCGCGATGTCCGAGCCGATCGCGTGCTGAAATTCGAGGATCTCCGCGGTCGTCACGTCGATGTCGCCGTATTCGGCGAGCTGAAACGACCCCGAGTCGGTCATGATCGCACCGTCGAATCCGAGCAGTTCGTGCAATCCCACCTCGAGCGCGCGCTTTCTGACGCGGTCGGTGTTGCGGATGATGTAGGAGTTCGTGATCAAAATCTCCGCGCCGAAGACCGATTCGAGCCG
Organism: Halobacteriota archaeon; assembly: GCA_051747145.1. GTDB lineage: Archaea > Halobacteriota > Halobacteria > Halobacteriales > Haloferacaceae > JBNJFV01. The sequence goes on along the minus strand of JBNJFV010000008.1, from coordinate 28,318 downwards.
GGGGGGCTCGATCGTGATCAGGTTCGGATTGACGACCGGCAGGAGGGCGGGCGTCTCGACTGTCACCCCCGCCCGCGGGACCTCCAGCGCGCCGATCCGGCCGGCGGCGTCGGCGGCGGTGATTTCGAAGCGATCGCGCATGCACCACGGTTCTCAGAGCGCGTCGGTAAGCGTTGCGTTCGGCCGGTTCGATTCGATTCGATTCGAGGTCGCAGGGAGGCATCGGTACAGAACTACACGGAGACGTCAACTACACGATGACGTCAACTACACGGAGATTGCAGCTACACAGAGATGCCACGGCAGCCCTCCTGAGAGTCCTCAAAAGAGAGCCGTCACACCGTCCAGCAGAAACACCATGGTGTCGGGCAGTTCGTCCAGCTGCGTCATCGCGTACAGCCCGGCGAAGAGCGTCGCGTTGTAGATGCCGTGGACGAACGCGGGCACGACGATGTTGTCGGACAGTTCGTATATCGTGCCGAACACGACGCTGGGCAACAACAGCACCGACACGCTGGCGAGGCGAGCGCCCGTACCGCCCGTGATCGCGAAGTAGTGCACCCCCGCAAAGATCGCACTGGCAAGCAGGATACCGGATACGGGGCCGAACGACTCCCGAATCCGCCCCTGAACGACCCCCCGGAACAGCAGTTCCTCGCCGGGGCCGATGAGGAGAATCGACGCGGGGATCAAAAGCAAGAGGAGTTCGGGGTTCTCAAGCCCCAGTTCGGCGGCCTGGTTTGTCCCGCCCTCGATGCCGGCTGCCGTCAGGGTGAGCGCTCCGACGATCGCCGCGAGAAACGCGCCGACGTAGCCGCCGCCGATCAACAGTAGATCCCGGAGCGACGGGATCGACGCGGGAATGGTGAGCGACGAGGGGGCCAGCCAGGATCGATCGCCGAACCGGGCGCGAAGCCACTCGACGACGACGTGGCGATATTTCACGTACGCGATCGCGACACCACCGCAGCCGATTCCCTGCGTGAAGACGAGCGCAATGACCAACAATGCGGTGACGGAGAGATCATAGCCGACCGAAACCAGCGCGAACAGTGCGACCAACGAGAGGGCGGTACCGAGGCCGAGACCGAAGACCCCGATCACGAATCCGTCGATGAGACTGACGACCTTCGGTTGGGTAGCGGGGACCGAGAGTTCGTCGGCGGACGTAGCCATACCCGGTGGTACGATCCGAGCGCTGAAAAACGATCGCTATCGAAGCGAGGCGCGTCGATCCGATCCCGGCGATGGCGATCGGACCGACGGTGACTGCGTTCGCGGGGGCCTTCGATCGCGATCGGACCGGCGTCTCGATGGTTTCGATTACCCTTGCGTCAGTTCGTAGTGCATGACCGCCGTCGCGGTTCGTCCGTCGCGGATCCGCCCGTCGACGACGTCCGAGAGGAGATCCACGTACGGCTCGGTGCCCACGCGGATGTGTTCGTTGAAGTCGAGCTCCTGTTCTGCGCTGTCGGTGCACCCGCGGGCGAGGAGATGATGGTGGACGGAGTTTGCGATCCCGTTGGTCGGTTCGACGGTGAGCAGATGTTCGATCGTCGCCGCCTCGTAGCCGGTCTCCTCGCGGAGTTCGCGTCGGGCGGCCGCAAAGAGATCCTCGTTGCCTTCGATCGATCCCGCTGGCACCGCGCGGTTCGTTCGGCCGACCGCCTGTCGCCATTCTGCGATCGTGACGACCTCGCCCGCCTCGGTGAACGGAAGGATCACCACAGCTGGCGATTCGTCAACGTAGTGATACGCCGTCTCGGTGTCGTCCGGGAGGGTCACGTCGTCTTTGCGAACGTCGAAGCCCGGACACCGGTAGTCGATCGAGGTGTCGATCGTCTCCCACTCCAGCGACTCCTGTGGCTGTGACATAGTATATGCGAATCGGTTGGACGGGGAAAACGACGCCGATCGCGAACGGGAGTCGTCACGACCGATCGTGGACGGCAGTAGTCACCACCGATCGTGGACGGCAGTAGTCACCGCCGATCGAATAGGGGACGACAACTTCGGTCGAGTGAACAATGGACGACTTCGGTCGATCGCATCTGAGTGCATTCGGACGTCACACCGCGGTCGAGCGCGACGTCAAATTCAGGATGGAAAGCCATGTCGTATTTACCCGAGCCGATCGAATTGACCGAGAGAGGGTGTCACCATGCATTGGAAACCAATCGTCGCCACAGCCGTGTCCGGACTCGCCGCGTTTCTCGTCGTCGGAATCGCCGTCACCGCCTACGCCGAACGGTGGATCGAGTTCTCGGTGTTCGTCGGGCTACCGGCCGGGATTTTTGCCGGCGCGATCGTCGCCGCAGGGGTGTGGTTCGGACTGGTCGGCGACGAATCGGCGGCACGTCAGCGCGTCACCGGCGCGATCGTCGGCTTCGCCGTGGGCTTTCTCGCCGCGCTCGCCGTCGCGGCGTCCCTGCTGGGGGTGCCGATGACGCTTTCGACGATCGGTGCGGCGATCGTCGGCCTGTTGGTCGCGGTGGGAACGTACGCATTCGGGGGCGGAGGCGACGATCCCGATTTTACCGCAGCTGAGTGACTCCACCCGGCGTTCGAAGTCGCCCGATCGTCGGCGGGTGAATCCGACCACAGTCGTAACCGATCGAGTTGCACTGCCCCTCGAGAGGCGGTTGGAAAGAGTCGTCACGCGCCGTTCGATCCGCTCGAAAGTCGAATGCAGACCACGCTCCCTCGCGGGTCGTTCGACTCGAACCAGAGGTCACCACCGGATCGGTTGACGATCAGATGCACGAGCCAGAGGCCGAGCCCGCTGCCGTGATACAGCGGTTCGATGGCTGCCTCCCCTGTCACGACGCGTCGATCCATCTCGGGGATACCGGGCCCGTCGTCGGCGACCCGTAGCTCGACGGTCCCGTCCGCGACGGTCACGCCCACCTCGATCGACGGCGTCTCTCGGTCGGAGTGTTCGATCGCGTTCTGGAGGAGTTCTTCGACGGCCTGCTCGAGCGCCTCGATCGCGGTGACCGTCACGTCGCTCGGCCGATCGACGCTGATCGTCGCGTGGGGATGTCGGTCTCGAACGTCCGCGACGATCGAATCGAGGAGCGCGCCCAGATCGATCGAGTGGCGCTCGCGAGCGGCCGGCTCGGAGACGACAGCCGTGATCTGCCGTTCGGTCGCCACGGTGTCTAAGACCGCATCGCACGTGTCGACGATGATCGACGCGTTCGCGGCGGGGTCGCCGTCGACCGCCTCGCGGATCGTCTCGGCGTACCCCTGGATGACGTTCAGCTCGTTGCGCAGATTGTGCCGCAACACGCGATCGAGCACCCGTAACTGGGTCACGCTCTCCCGGAGTGCAGCCTCCAGTCGGTAGCGATCGGTGACGTCGGTCTGAATGGCGACGAACGCGGTGAGCGTTCCGTCGGAATTTCGAACGGGGGCGATCGTCTGGTGAGCGTGATACAGCTTTCCATCCTTTCGCCGGTTGCAGATCTCCTCTTCGAACACGTCCCCCGCCAGAAGCGTCTCCCAGAGTCGCTCGTAGTACGCCGGCGGCGTCTCGCCGGATTGTAAGATCCGCGGCTTCTCGCCGATCGCCTCGTCGGCACGGTACCCCGTAATCTCCTCGAAGGCGGGGTTGACGTATTCGATCCGCCCGTCTACGTCGGTGATGTAGATCGCATGTCCTGACGCGTCGACCGCACGCTGGGTTCGCTTACGGTCCCGTTCGAGTGCTTTTCGATCGGTGATGTCCCGCGCCGAGAGGACGACGTGTGGTGTCGAATCGCCGTCGAATTCGAGCGGGGCCGTTCGACCCTCGTACCAGGCGGTTTCGGTGTCGTACGCGTGGTCGGCCCCGATCGGAAGCCGATATTCGATCCGTTGACACGCCCCCGACTCGGCGGTGTCGCGGATCGCCTCGCGCAAGGTAGCTGCTGCATCCGCCGGCCAGACAGCCTCCACGCGCCGACCGATGAGATCCTCCGCAGCGTAGGCGGTGATGGCATCCGCACCGGCGAGGATTTCCTGATACACCGCGTCCTCGGTGAACACGAAGATGAAATCTGGGTTCGCATCGAGGATCGCGGCTGCCCGATGTCGAACGCGATCGGAGCGTTGCCGGGTGCGATACGCGTCGATCGCAGACCGAATCCGATCGGCGAGGATTGCCGGTCGGTTTCGCACCCATCGCTTGTGCAGATAGTCGGTGACGCCCGCCGAAATCGCATCGACGGCCACTGACTCGTCGGTGGCCTTCGAGACGAAGAGAAACGGAACCGACGGCCACCGCGATCGAACCGATTCGAGCACCGAAAAGCCGTCTACGGCAGGCGGGTCGTGTGTACAAAGGACGCAATGAATGTCGTCGTCGGTGTCGAGTGCCGTCGCCGCTTCGACCGTGGAATCGACGACAGTGGTGTGAAATTCTGGCGGCACCGCCGACGCGACCGCCTCGGCGAAGGCGAAATCGGCCGAGACGACGAGGAGGTGTGGTGGATCGACATCGATCTCCCCAGAGAGCGACATACAAGTATCGTATCAGCGCCCGTGTAAGAAGGTGCGTGCTAGTCGATTTTCGCCCGGACACCCGGTCGGTAAGAGCGCTCCACGGCAACTGTCGATCTGCGTGTAGACGATTCGAGCAAACGCGGCTCGAGAAGTGCAAATCATCCGAACAACGACGACCCCACCCCACTCGACAGGGTGACAGATCGATCGACATCAGTCGTGTAGCTCGATCGTCACAGTCACCGGAGACACGTCTGAAGTTCGTGGGTACGCTGGCTCGGCAGTGGAGGCATGTCCGAGTTTTGGGAGAGCCCAAACGATCGGAAAGTAGGAAAACCTCCGGCTGAAACGTGTGAGGAAATGTGGGAAAAGGTATTTGTATCCTATGGGCCGGCTCAGATTGCGAACCAGAGCAAGACGGTCGCTCACTTCGTTCGCGCTGCGTCTTGCAGGGTTCGAATCTGCTTGGCGCGCGTTTCACACCCACTACGGACACTCGTCGCTGCCGCTCCTCGTGTTGCGAAGTGGGGTGAAAATGGGCCGGCTCAGATTCGAACTGAGGTTACGGCCACCCGAAGGCCGAAGGATACCAAGCTACCCCACCGGCCCGCAGTAAAACCGACGCCTGCAGCGGTTTTAAGGGTTGTGATACACCAGTAGGTGCCCGCCAAATCCGATCGATCGGGGCGGAGGTTTATACGCGATCGCGGACCCAATCCGTCGCATGTCCTGACGGGCCATCCGATAGCGGCACGCGGTTGTGCGGCGGCCCGCTGTCGGACCTCGATCGCCGCCTGTTCGCCAGTACGCCGAAGGGACCGGAGTGGTCGCCAGAACACTGCGAGTTCGATCAGTAGCTTCGAAACCCGTTCGTGTCCAGGTAGTTGTGCGCGATCGTGATCGCGTGATCGGCGTGCAGCAATCGCGGGCTGACCCGGACACGTCGATCGGCCACCGAATCGAGCGTCGCTGCCTCCGCGGGAGAGAAGTCGTGGTGATCCGAGAGCACGAAAATCGGGTCACTCGGCGGTTCGACGTCGGCGATCGGATCGCCGTCCTCGTGGAGTTCGATCACCGTCCCGTCGGTTGCGAGGCGATCGAGCGTCGTCTCGAAATCCATTCGAAACAACGCTACGCCGGGAGAGACTTCCGCTGGCATGTGCCCGATCGCCTCGTCGGTACGGTCGAGCGCGTTTCGGACCCGCGAAGCGATCGTCCGTTCGTCCGGGTGGAGGTGTTTGAGTGTTCGGCCGTCGAACCGAACGGTCAGCTCGTCTGCCAGGACCAGGTGCACGCGAACGTCCTCACGGAGCCCGTGGGAAAGGAAGAACGCTGCGTTGACACATCGGCAAAGCACGTCGAGTCGGCCGCCGCCGCTTGGGAGATCATCAAGCGAGAAGTCGGGAGTCGTCGGCACGTCGTGACCGAGAACGATGAACTGGCGCATACCGACCAGTCGGGGGCGATCGGTATGTGTCTGTTTACATCCGCAGCGTGTCGATCCGTATCGACGGTATCCCAAATCGATCGACGGTATCCCACCTTGACCGAGCGACGGTCCGTATTCGTGTTGACATCAGCGAGACGAAATGAAATCGGTGCAGATGCGGTCAGGTTCACTCCTCTGTGGCCACCGAGCTGATCAAAAACGACTCGATGAGCTGAATCAACACGATCGCAAAGCCGGTATCGGTGCTCCAGATCGCGGTTTCGGCTGTCTCTTCCGGATTTGCAGGCGATTCCAGCACCGTAAGCAGTACCGACGTTCGATCGACGGCGAGGAATCGACCGCTCCGATCGGTGTCGGGTTCGGCCATCGCGGGAGCGGTCACCGTGACGCCGTCGAGACCGCCGAACAGCGCCCCCACGGTCGGATCGCGGCTGATGACGGTGACAGCGACGCCGCGATCTGCGGCGGCGGTGATCGCGTTGCGAACCGACTCGGGGACGAACGCCGTGCTCCGGACGCCAAAGAGGACCCGATCGGCGGCCCCGTGAATCAACCCGGCGACGCGGTTGTCGATCGTCTCGGTGTTCGTAACGGTCCAGATGTCCTCGCGTTCCTCCTCGTCGGTGTCCACCTCCGTTTGAATCCGTTCGAGGTACTCGAACGCTGTCGACTGATCGCGTTCGAACCTGGTGCGAAGCCGAGTTTTCGCCTCCTCGAGGTCGACCGGTCGATAGGTTATCGGGTCGGACTGCTGGAGGTCGATTAGCCCGTACGCCTCAAGCTGTTCGGCCGCACCGTACACCTGCGATCGCGGAACGTCGGTCGTCCGGGCGACGTCGCGTGCGCTTCCTGTTCCGAGCCGCTGGAGCGCGACGAACACCCGGGCCTCGTACGTCGAGAGACCGAGTCGCTTCAACGCCCCGATCGCGTCGTGTTCGGACATCGATTACCACCCCTCCGATCGGCGCGGACATCGAGTAGGATTCGGTTCCACGAGGGTATCGTCGATCGACACGTAATTATAGCGCACTGTTTGTACTTTACTACAAACAGTAGTGAGTATCTAATGGTACGGCGCTCCCGGCGGACGGCGGTGGTCGAATGAGTGGACTCGACTCGTTGATCGACATCGTAACCGATCGGAGCGGGGCGGTCATCGCGGTGTTGCTCGTCCTGTCAGTCGCGATTGGTGCGGGCGCGGCGAACGTCGAGGAGTCGACGTCCTTCGAACAGTTCGAATTCGAGACCGACGAGGGTGACGCGCTGACGTACGTCAACGAGAACTTCGCCGTCACCGAGAACGAAACGACCGTGCAGATCGTCTACCGCGACGACAACACGCTCTCCAGAGAAGGACTGATACGGACCCTCGAACTACAAACCGATTTCGAGGGGAACGACACCGTCAACGAGACGCTCGCAGCCGACGGGTTCGGCGACCTCTCGGCGATCGTCGCGACGGCCGCAATTCGATCGGATCGGGCCGACGAGATCGAACGCCGAAGCGAAGCACTCGAGAACGACTCGGCGGCGATCGAACGACGAGCCGGGAACCTCAGCGACTACCTCAACGAAACCGCAGAACTGCAGGTCGAATACGAGGAGCTGAACGGCTCGTTCCAACGGGGCGAGATCGACGAGGAGACGTACGCCGACGAATCCGACAGGATCGAATCGGATCTCGAGGATATCCGCGAATCGGCCCGCGAAGCGGTCACAGACGAGCAGTTCGCGGAATTCGAGCCGTTACTCGCCGAGATGCGATCGCTCCAATCGGACGCCGCATCGATCGACGCCGACTTCCAACGCGGCGAGATCGACGAGGAAACTCGTGACGAACGGATCGAGTCCGTCGAGTCAGATATCGAATCGCTCTACGAGGCGATCGACGAGCGGGTGCTCGCAGACGAGATCGCAGCACTCGAGAACCGGGCCGATCGGATCGAAGCCGACGCCGACGCCCTCGAGGATCTCGACCCCTCGACCGACGAACAGATCGAACAGCTCGAATCGATGACCGACTCGGAAGTCGAAGCGATCGTCGAGACGATCCTCGCTGCGGATGCCGATCGGGACGTGTTCGTGTTTCTACCGACGGATTACGAACCCGGGTCGACCACCGTAGACGCGCGGACGCTGTTCGTCACGCAGGAAACCACAGAACAGCTCGTCGAGGGCGAAGCCCCCGATCGGATCGTCGACGCCCAGCTCGCGATGAACGACCTGGTAACCGAACGGCTCGGCGAGGACAGCTTCGCGTTCGGCGTCGGCGTGATAACCGACGAGACCGAACGATCGCTCACCGATAGCGTGGCGATCGTCCTTCCCCTCGCACTGTTGCTCGTGATCGGTGTCCTCGTGGTCGCGTATCGAGACGGTCTCGACATTCTCCTCGGTGCGATCGGGATCGTCCTCACGCTCGTGTGGACGTTCGGCTTCATGGGGTGGACCGGGATCGACTTCAACATCATGATGATCGCGGTGCCGGTCCTCCTCGTCGGGTTGAGCGTCGACTACGCGATACACGTCCTCATGCGCCACCGCGAGCAACGGACGTTCGGGACGGACGACACGGGGAGTCGCCGTTCGATGGCGATCGCACTGTCGGGCATCGGCGTCGCGCTCGGCTGGGTGACGATCACCGCGGTGTTCGGCTTCCTCTCGAACCTCGTGAGTCCGGTCGCACCGATGCGGGAGTTCGGGATCGTCAGCGCGTTCGGGCTCGCCGCGACCCTCCTTCTGTTCGGAATGTTCGTGCCCGCACTGAAAGTCGAACTCGACGAGCGACTGGAAGCCCGCGGGATCGATCGACGAAAGCGGGCGTTCGGGACCGGCGGCGGCGTATTCACGCGGTTCCTCAGCGGCGGGGCGTCGATCGCACGATCGGCCCCGTGGGCCGTTGTACTCGTCGTGATGGTTCTGACGGCGGGAGGTGCATACGGCGCGACGCAGGTCGACACCACGTTCGAGCAGGAGGATTTCATCGCTGACGACCCACCAGCGTGGATGGACTCGTTGCCCGAACCGTTCACGCCCGGCGAATACGCCGTCAAATCACAGCTGGATTTCGTCAACGACCGGTTCCTCCGCGATGACACCCAAACACAGGTGCTCGTACGGGGGGACGTCACGGCCGACGATACGATCGAGCGGCTCGACACGGCCAGGGGGATGGCGGCCGACCAGCCGTCCGTGGTAGTCCTCTCGGGTGGCGACGCGGACGTGCGCGATCCCCGCTCGGTCATGGACGAGGTGGCCGCCTCGAACGAGACGTTCGAAGCGACGTTCACCGCAGCGGATACGAACGGCGACGGGGTTCCCGACGAGAACGTCACCGCCGTCTACGACGCCCTGTACGACGCAGACCCCGATCGAGCGGGCGAATTCCTCCACAGAACCGAAGACGGCGAATACGAGGCACTCCGAGTCGTCGTGTCCATGCAGGGTGACGCGACGTCGGACGCGATCGCCGAGGAAACCGACGCGATCGGCGACTCCCTGGATGGAGACGGCCTGACGGCCACGTCGACCGGCCAGCGGATCGTCTTCGGCGTGATCGAAACACAGCTTTTCGACACGGTGCTGGAAAGCCTCGTCGTCTCGCTGGTCGCCGTCTTCGGGTTTCTCATGGTCGCGTATCGACGCGTCCATCGAAGCGCGCTCCTTGGCGGGATCACCCTGCTGCCGATCGCGCTCGTCGCCGCGTGGATCCTCGGAGTCATGTACCTCCTCGAGATCCCGTTCAACGTCGTCACGGGGACGATCACGAGCCTGACGATCGGCCTCGGCATCGCGTACAACATCCACATGACGGAGCGATACATGCTCGAACTGGATCGCGGCCGGTCGATGCGGGACGCGCTGTATCTGAGCGTTACCGGGACCGGGGGAGCGCTGCTGGGCAGCGCCGCGACGACGATCGGCGGCTTCGGCGTGTTGCTGTTTGCGATCTTACCGCCGTTGCAGCAGTTCGGACTCATTTCGGCGCTCATGATCGGGTTCGCGTTCCTCGCCAGCGTCTTCGTCCTGCCGAGCTTCCTTTCGATTTGGACGCGACACCTCGCCGGTGAGGCGGTCGTCGACGCGCCGCCCGCAGACGAACCGGCGGCGGTGGAAACGGTCGATTGGACGGACGATCCGACGCCCGACGCAGACGCCGAACGGTCGAACGTCGCGGTCGAATCTGTGCCCACAGCGGATACTCGACCGGCCACGAGGACGATCACCCCGACGTATCTCGCCTGTGGCCAACAGTTCGCCGCGCGGATCGACGTGCCGAACGTGGTCGGGCGGGTCGTCGTACAGGAGCGACACCCGATCGACAACGTCGTCGTCGAGGCGATCTCGCCGGACCCGATCGACGTCGTCGCGACCGATCGGCTGCTCGCTGTCGCCTGGGAGGTGTCTGAGCCGACCGACGTGTCGTTCAGTTACCGGGGAACGGTGCCGGCGGCGGCGACCGACGGAACGACGTTCGAGGTCGAGGGCGAACTCCTCGTTTCGAACGGGAGCCGATCGATCGAGGGTGACACGTCTCTCACCGTCGTCGACGACATCTTCGAGCGGATACTCGCACAGGGCGGCCGGATGACCGTCCAGGACCTCCACGCCGCAAGTGACGCGCTGGAGGCGGGCGAACTCACTCACGACCAGTACCGGCGGATCTGTCGAGAGTGGCTCCGCCCGGCCGTCGGCGAGACCGACGCCGAGCGGCCTTCGGGGGCGATCGACGCCGACCGAGAGCAGAACACAGATACCGATCGCCCGGAAGGCCCTGGCGATCGGATGCCTGACCGGTCGACTCCCGAACGGGATCGATCGATTCGCAGGAGCCAGCAGGAACCGCGAGAAGACTGACACTCGTCGGTGGAGACGATCGACAGCGATCGGCTATCGACAGCCATTCAACGTTCATCACCGATCGACGATCGACATCAGTTCAGCTATCGCCACCGATCGACGATCGACAGCCTGCCGACTTTCGACACCGCGGCGGCGATCAGTATCCCTGCGCGTTGCCGTCCTTTCGCGGTTCGGTCGCCCCCGAGAGGACGCCGTCGTTGTTCCGGGCGATCTGTGCACCGCCGAACTGCCGCGGCGACATGATCCGGACGTCGTGGTCCTTCCGGACGAGTTGTGCGGTGACCCGATCGTCGAAGTGCGGTTCGACGGCGAGCGTGTCGTCCTCGCGGTAGCGCCACCGTGGCGCGTCCAGCGCTTCCTGTAAGGGCATGCCGTAGTCGACGACGTTCGAGACGACCTGGAGGTGTCCCTGCGGTTGCATGTACCCGCCCATGACGCCGAAGGCCGCCCAGTCGTCCTCGTCGAACTCGACGAGTCCGGGGATGAGCGTGTGGAACGGCCGCTTGCCCGGTTCGAGTCTGTTAGGATGTGTCGGATCGAGCGAGAACGACGCCCCGCGGTTCTGCAGGGCGATCCCGGTGTCGCCCGCGACGAGTCCCGACCCGAACCCGGCAAACCTGGAGTTGATGTAGGAGACGACGTTGCCCTCCCCGTCGACGACTGTCAAAAGAACCGTGTCGGCGTCCTCGGCGTTCGCCTCCGGGACCCCGAAGGTGACGTCGTGGTTTGCGGTGGCACCGATCTCCTCGGCCCGCCGCTCCGCCCAGTCTTTCGACCCCAGCGGCGGGATGTCCTCGAACGCCGGATCGGTGACGTAGCGGTGGCCGTCGTGGAACGCGAGCTTCATCGCTTCGGCGAACGCGTGAACGCGCTCGGCGGAGTCGTAGGGGTGATCGCCCGCGCCGATCGTTTCTGCGATGTTGAGCGCCTCCAGGGCGAGCAGTCCCTGGTTGTTCGGCGGGAGTTCGTAGACGGTCGCGCCGTTGTACGTCGTCGAGACGGGATCGAGCAACTCCGGCTCGAAGGCCGCCAGATCCTCGACCGTCATGAACCCGCCCGCCGATTGCACCTCCGCGGCGATCGCGGCTGCGATCTCGCCCTCGTAGACGACGTCCGCACCATCCTCGGCGACCCGTCGCAGCGACTGTCCGAGTTTCGGGAGCGAAACGAACTGCCCGACAGTGGGCGATTCGCCCTCGAAGAGGAACGCCTCGCGGGCGTGATCGCTCTCGAAGAGGTCCTCGCCGTGGGTCCACTGGTCGGCGACGACTTCCGAGACTGGGTACCCCTCGATCGCGTAGGAGATCGCCGGCTGCAGCGCCTCCGCGAGCGATGTCCGGCCGAACTCCTCGATCGTCAGCTCCCACCCGCGGGCCGTTCCGGGGACGGTGACGGCGTGTGCGCCCGTCAGTGGCATCTCGACGGCCGCCGGATCGGGGTCGCCGTCGGCATCGGCCGCGACCGCCTCGCGGACGGCCTTGATCGTGGCACCCGCGGGCGCACCGCCACAGGATCGCATCCCCCCGACGTCGCCGTCGGCGGTCCGGTAGAGTGCGAAGACGTCCCCACCGAGACCGGTCGAGGTCGGTTCGACGACGTTGAGCGCCGCGGCGGTCGCGACGGCGGCGTCGAAGGCGTTCCCGCCGGATCGAAGGATCGACATGCCCGCCTCCGCGGCGAGCGGCTGGCTGGTGGCGACGACGCCCTCCCGCCCGTAGACGGTCGATCGACGCGAGCCGAACGAATCGACGTCAGGTTCGAATTCCTGCATACCGCCCGTTTCGGGGGAGAGGTCAAAAGGGCGTCTCATCCAGTGTGAATTGCCCCGTCTTGGCACCGAGTGCGACGGCGACGCACCCGCAAGGATAAAGTGGGCGTGTTACCAAGTATCATAGGAAATGTCGAGCGACAGCATCGGGGGGGCAACGTCACTCTACGAGCCGGACAGACGGGTTCTCACACACCTGCGCGAGTACGGCGCGGACTATCCCGCGCTCGTCGCGGGGAACACGGGATTGCACATTCCACTCGTCGAGCGGCGATGTGTCGCGCTGGAACGGGAGGGACTACTCGAAGCGGTGAGCGGGGAGGTGATCTACCGGATCACCGACGCCGGTCGCAGTCGGCTCGATACGGTCGCCGACGGATCGTAATCGACGTATCAACGTGTACGACGTGGATTAGCGCCGATCGAGCGTCGTTTCGACCGCCAGTTCGATCGATCGGCGGTGCAGCTCAGAGGGCAGACTCGGCCGGACGGACCCACCGCGAGCCGCGCCGTCGTCGAGGGCTGCCGTCGCCGCCATGTCGGGCGTAAGCGGGACGTGGACGAACCCGACCGGCGGCTCGGTCGATCCCGCGTCGGCCAATGCGGCCAGCGAGTACAGCGCGTCGTTACAGAGGTGCGTCCCGGCCGTATTCGACACCCGTGCGGGGATGCCGTCGTTCAGGAGTCGATCGGCGATCGCCGAAACGGGAAGCGTCGACAGGTGCGCGTCGGGGCCGGTCGGGTCGATCGGCTCGTTCGTCGGGTCGCGGTCGTCGTTGTCCGGCGTGGTGACGGCGTCGTGGACGTTGACGGCGACCCGCTCTACGCAGATCGCCGTTCGACCGGCGGCCAGTCCCGTGGCGATCGCGACGGCGAAATCGTGTTCGTCGAACAGTTCCGCGAGCCGATCGCTCGCGCTATCGAACGCGACCGGCAGCACCGAACCGACGACGGCGTGGTCGCCGATCGTCGATCCGTCGAGTTCGCCGGCGAGGTCGGCGGTCGGATTCGTCTCGAACTCGCCGAACGGTTCGTATCCAGTGATGAGGACAGTCATGTCGAATCGTTCTCGTGCCGGCCTTTGTCAGTGTCGACACGGCCGTGCCGCCGGTCTCAATGGCGACGCGGATCGTCGGAGACGCCCCACAACACCCGATAGGCGACGTACCCGAGCACGATCGCCACCCCGAGCGTCGCGATCGACTCGACGACCCACGCCGCCGCATACAGCAGCCGAGAAAGCGTCCGGACGAGGACGTACCCCCCGTAGACGGTGACGGCCACGCCGATCCCGACGGTCGCGGCGCGAAAGCGCTTCACGGTCCGACCCGCAGTCCCGACAGCGGGTTCTGGCGTGCTAGCATATAACTTGCCATCTCATGGCGGTTCTGACGTCTCGTAGATGCCCTGTCGTCTCATCCTACCACGCATACGCCTCGCGCGGATCGGTGGTGTCGGTGCGCCGATCGAAGACGTGCTCGCCGTCGACGAAGACGTGCTGGGCGGCGGTGTCAAACCGGTAAAAGGGGCCGTCCCAGACGACGAGATCGGCGTCGGTGCCTTCCGCGAGCGTCCCGACTCGATCGTCGATGCCCAGAATCTCCGCCGGCGTCCGGGTGACGGACGCGAGCGCCTTCGACTCGGGAAATCCGGCCCTGACGGCCAGGCCGACACAGACGTCGAGGTGTTGCTGGGGCAACACGGGCGCGTCGGTCTGAATCGCCACCCTGACGCCAGCCTCCTCGAGGATGCGCGGCGTCTCGAAGGTGATGTTTCGCAGTTCGTACTTCGCACCCGAATACAGCGACGGTCCGCAGATCGCCGGGACGTCCCGATCGGCGAACTCCTCGGCGATGACGTGCCCCTCCGTCGCGTGTTCGATCGACAGTGCCTCGATGCCGAACTCGTCTGCGATCCTGAATACGGTCATGATGTCGTCGGCGCGGTGGGCGTGCACGCGAAGGGGGAAATCCTCGGTGAGCACCCGCGAGAGGTGTTCCATGCCGAGATCTCGATCGAATGGCTCGTCGTTTTCGGCCGCGTGGTCTCGTTTTGCGACGTAATCTTGCGCCTCCATCAGGGCGCTTCGGAGGATCGCGGCGACGCCCGGACGCGTCTTCGGCGCGCGATTTTGCTCCTCCCCGTGGAACCGCTTTGGGTTCTCGCCCATCGCGGCCTTCATGCCGTCTTCCTGCAGGAACATCGAATCGGCGGTGAGCCCGTAGGTCTTCATCGAGCAGATGACGCCGCCGATGACGTTTCCCGAGCCCATCCGCGCGGAAACCGTGGTCACGCCGTTCCGAAAGGCGTGTTGTAGCTCCTCGTCGCGGGGGTGAAAACCGTCCAGCGCGTGGACCTCCGGGGTCACCGGATCGGATCCCTCGTTGATGTCGCCGTCCTCGGGTTCGCCCCACTCGGCCATGCCCGCGTGACTGTGCGCGTCGACGAGGCCTGGCGTGACGGGTGCGCCGTCGACGTCGATTACGGTCGCCTCGTCCGGTTGCGCTACGTCGCCGATCTCGCGGATCGACCCGCCCTCCAGAAGGACGTCGCCGTCGATCGTGCCTCGTTCGGTTTCGGTGTGGATGCGCCCGTTTCGGATGAGATACATAGGTGTGACAGTGAGTGACTGGATCAAAGTGTTTCGATTCGAAGCGACGACCGATCGCGATCGATCGACCGGCCGATTACGGTCGATCGACGGCTCGAACGACGGACCGATTCAGATCGATCGACGACTTGATCGGGTCGTCACCGCGACGACTCGATCAGTCGGTCAATCCGTACCCGCGCTTGAACAGATAGACGTTGATCGTTGCGACGACGGCGGTCGCGATCGCGAGGATGAGAAGCGATCGGTTCGGATCGACCTCCGCGACGCCCAAAAACCCGTACCGAACGCCGTTGACCATGTACACCATCGGGTTCAAAAGCGAGACGTCCCGCAGCAGGGGCGTGAGATCAGAAAGCGAGTAGAACACGGCTCCGAAGAAGACCAGCGGCCGGAGGATGAACTGGTTCATCATCGTGAGGTCGTCGAAATCCGTCGCGAGCAAGCCGCCGACCACGCCGAGGCTCGCAAAGAGCAACACGATCACGAGGAGGAACGCGACGAGGTACAGCGGGTGTTCGACCGGCACGGGCCGATAGAGGCCACCGACGATCGCGACCCCGATCGCGGCGATGAGCGTCCCGACCAAAAGCCCCCGGAGCGCCGAGGAGACGACGTACGCCCACACCATCTGCGTGTAGGACATCGGCGAGGTGAGCGTCTCGTGGATGTACTCGTTCCAGCGGCCGTGAAAGATCGAAAACGAGGCGTTCTCGAAGGCGTTAGAGATCGCCCCGAGGACGATCAGTCCCGGCAGGATGAACAGGATGTAAGGAACGCCGATGATCTCGCCGACGCGCGTCCCGAGGACGACGCCGAAGACCGAAAAGTACAGCACGTTCGTGATGAACGGCGGCGCGAAGGTGTTTTTCGGTCGTCGCACGTACCGGAGAATCTCGCGCTTCGTGAGCGTGTAAAAGCCGGTCGGCAACGGCGTTTTCCCAGCAATTCGATCGACGACGCTCATCGCGATCGCCCCCCAGCGGCGTCTGGGTCGATCGCCTCGTGTCGATCGCCCTCTGTTATGATCGCCTCGTGTCGATCGCCCTCTGTTATGATCGCCTCGTCCCACCCACCGTCAGTTGCGATCGCCTCGTGTCGATCCTCGCCAGTCCGTCCGTCACCGCCACGCCCGTCCCGATCGGGATCGTCGTCGCTCGATCGAGTGAGTTCGACGAACACCTCCTCGAGGGAGGTCCGGGAGATCTCCATGTCGACGATCTCGATCCCCGCGCGATCGAGTTCGCGGACGAGATCGGGGGCGACGAGCCCGCCCTGACGTGCCGTAACCAGGAGCCGACGGCCGTCCCACTCGATCCCGTCTACGCGATCGTCCCCCGAAAGGAGGTCGGGCCGGATCGACGGCGCCGATCGGAGTTCGATCGCAATGCGATCGACGCCGCGGTCTTTGAGGTCAGCCGGCGTCGCCACCGTGACGATCTGGCCGGCGTCGAGGATCGCGACCTCGTCGCAGAGCCGTTCGGCCTCCTCGATGTAGTGAGTCGTAAGCAGGATCGTCGTGCCCCGATCGTTAAGGTCGGTGACGAGATCCCACAGGTCCCGGCGGAGCTGAACGTCGACGCCCGCGCTGGGTTCGTCGAGAATGAGCAGATCGGGATCGGTAACGAGCGCCCGCGCGAGCATGAACCGCCGTTTCATCCCCCCGGAAAGCCAGTCGAACCGCGTGTTTCGCTTCTCGTATATGCCGACCTGCTTGAGGGCGTTCGCGGCGCGATCGGCCGCCTCGTCGGCGGGGATGCCGTGATAGCCGGCCTTGTGTTCGAGGACCTCGTGGATCGGGAAGAACCGATCGACGTTGAACTCCTGTGGTGCCAAACCGATCGCGTCTCTGGCTTCGCGGTAGGCCGTCTCGACGTCGTGGCCGAACACCAGCGCCTCGCCGCCGCTTTTCCGGACGAGTCCCACGAGGATGCTGATGAACGTCGTCTTGCCAGCCCCGTTCGGACCTAACAGCCCGAAGAAGCTCCCTTCGGGGACCGTAAGCGAGACGCCGTCGAGCGCACACAGATTGCCGTACTCCTTGCGGAGATCGGTGATCTCCAGCGCGTTCGTCATTACGGGATGGGACGGCGTTGCCGCGGTTAAACGACGCGGAACGCGATCGACG